>JANXXH010000107.1 GCA_025350705.1 Gallionella sp. | reverse complement strand
GATAATGACGCCGCCCAACACCTCAATGAGGCCAGGGCAAAACTCTTTCAATCAATCAATAAATCCCAACTACGCGCCGCCTGAGCAATGCCTCACAAATTACCTTTGTTCAGGCTCATGTCTGGATTGGAAAATACTGATGGTGTCAGTATCTTATCGAATCTTTCATCGACTGCTTCGGCGTGCGCTAATCTTGAAGCGCAGGCTGACAAGATCCTCCACCCGGATCGCGCCACCGAGGACCGAGAAGGGCACGATGCCAAAATCGGACTGGTTGAACTCGATCAATCCGCTCACGCCCATTTCCGCGCCCGTTGTCTCTATTTGAGTCGGCACCTCGAACGTGCGCGTGACCCCGTGCAGCGTGATTGCGACGCTGAGCTTCATGCCCGACTGTGTTTTCTCTAGAACGTTCACGCTGATGAGCGCGAACGGAAACTTCTGCGACTCGAGCACTTTGTCTAGCATGTTGGCGCGCGTGCCGGCGATATCGGACTCGCTCGGCTGTGTGTTCAGGCCTGCCTCGACGCGCAGCGCCTGCTCGTCGACCACGAGTTCGTTCAATAGAACGTAAACGTCGGCGCGGCTTTCTTCAGGCGAAATGTAGCCAACTACTGCGTGGCTCGCGATAATATGGTCGTGCCCATAACGCGCGAGCGACCCGCCACGGCGCACCGTGATGGCGATGAGCGAGCGCGCAGGATCGACGCGATAGACAGGCTTGCCTTGCGCTGCCGCCTGCTCATAGGCGTTGTGCGGAAAATTCTCCGGCTCTGGCCGTGCGGCGAACTCCAGCGCCGTCTCGCGTATCTGAGGCGCGCACGCAGCGAGAAGTGCGACGAGAACGATGATGGCGTGCGTGCTGCGAAGTCTGCTCACGTCAGCCCTCCTTGCGCAATTGCACGTGGAATTTCACCGTGACATCTGCACCAATGGCGCCTTTGCCTTCCGTCACCGCCCATTCGCCGGTGCCAATGTTGAACGGCCCGCGCTTGACGGTGAACCCGCCTTCCATGATCGCGCTAGCGGACGTAGCGTTCCAGCTGAACAGCACATCGACCGGCTGCGGCACGCCCTTCAGCGTGAGCGTACCGTGTGCGATGAAGTACTGCGGGCCGATTGGCGATCGGACAATGTCGGTCGAGTGGAACTCGGCTTTCGGATGAAGGGCAAAGTCGAACCAAACCGGCCCGGCGATCTCCTTGTTGATGTCAGCGCTCGACATGTCCACGCTCGCGATGTTGATTGTGACATCGAGGCGGCTGCCGGCCGGCTTCTGCGCATCGAAGTGCAGCTTCGTGTCGAACTCCTTGAAGACACCCGGCGCCGGGGTCTTCTCAAAGGTGATGATGTACTCGAGCTTGCTGGCGGAAGGATCCATCTTCCAGTCGGCTGCGAGCGCGGGTTGGAGCGCAGCGGCGGCGAGCAGCATGGCAAGGCAGGCGAGTTTTTTCGTTTGCGATTTTCTTTTCATTTTTGTTTTCTCAAAGTGGGCAACATCCGGACAAGCAAATCGTTCTTCTTGACGAAGTGATGCCGCAGCGCGGCGGCCACATGCACGACAAGTACTGAGGCGAGCAGGATGAACAGCGAGAGATGAACCAGCGCCGCCAGTTCGGCGACGTGCTTGTCGGGCGCGACCACAGATGGCAGCGGGATCAACCAGAAAATGCTGAATGGAATGTTTGCAGCGGAATTGATGACCCAGCCGACCAGCGGCATCGCGATCATCAGAACATAGAGCAGCGTATGGCTCGCGCGCGCCGCAGCGCGCTCCCAGGCGGGTGTATCCTCAGGGAGTGCAGGCGTCGGGTTCACCATCCGCCACAACAGCCTCAGCAGAACCAGCGCCAGGATCAACAGGCCGGTTGATTTATGCCAGACGAAGAGGTTGAGTTTTGTCGGCGAAAGATGCCAGCTCGCCGCGATCCAGCCGAGCGCGAACTGCGTAAAAATCAGCGCGGCGATGATCCAGTGGAAAAACTTCGCCAGTGCTCCTCAAGACGTCCCGCTGTTCTTTATCTTCAATTGGAATACCCCGCGCAAAAAGAAAACGAAGAACCGGGCAGCTCATCGGCCGGATTTGCTATGGTGCTTTTAACGGACATTATGCTAGAGCTTCGCCATGAACGCAGCAATCGCGTCCAACTGCCTTCCGTTGCACGTCGTTGGCGCTCTCGCAAGTGTGCAAAGATTGGCCATTTGGATATTCACCGGCCAAGTGTTCATGGGATACTGGGGTCGTCGAAAGTATGGCTATCGCGAACGTCGGTCCGCCGTTCGTTGCGGTATAGCCGCGTAGCGGCCACTTCACCGGGTCTCGCGCGCCATAGTTACCGTGGTAACTATGGCGCTTGTAGAGCATCGGCGGCGTATTCGTAATTATTCAAAACCAACATCCGGCATGCTTGCAGGATTTATTGAACATCCTTGGCGCATCTGAACCCCAAGTCTATCAATGCGCTGTCCGGGGGGAGGTGGGCGCGTTTGGCGGAGCGGAACATCAGGCTGAGCGCATCGTAATGACCGGAGCTTGTTATTCCGCCACGGGTCACGCGCTGGGTTTTGCCGAAGTACTTGTTGTCGGATGGAGGTGCGCCGGGGTAGGCGTCATACCAATCAGCAACCCACTCGGAGACGTTGGCTGCCATGTCATAAACGCCGTAGACCGATTTGTCGCCGGGAAAAGATCCTCCTGCCGAGTAGGGCGACTCCGGATTTTCAGACATGGTGTTTATTTTTTTGGGGTCCCATTCGTTGCCCCACGGATATTCGAAACTTTCGGGGCCGCGCGCTGCTTTTTCCCATTCCGCTTCGGTCGGCAAGCGTTTGCCGGCCCATCGGCAGTAAGCGTCGGCATCGGCCCAGGTCACGGTTGTTATAGGGAGTTTGCTGCGCTCGGTTTGAATTTTGACCAGCTCGGCAAGTAGCGCTTTTTGAGTCATGGTGTTTACAGCCATGTCCAGCTTGAATCGCTCGGATGCGACTTGTTGCAAATATACCAGTGGCAAAGAAGCCAAAAATTTGTTGGTTAAGTTGTAACCATTCTGCACCCACGCAACAGGCGGATTGTGCCGGGACGTATTCGTGAAATCGAGATATTGGGCGTTGGTTACTTCATATTTGTCCATCATGAAAGCGCGGAGGGTGACTTTGTGCGCCGGGTGTTCGTCGACGTACAGCTTGTCACTGAACCCGTAAGGATTGAGCGCATTGCCTTCGCGCCACATGGCGTTGTCTTCAACCTTGTCACTGCCCATGGTGAACTCACCCGCCGGGATCAGTAGCATGTCCGCCGGGGTTTTCGCCTTGTTGCGATCGATGTTTTTGGCTGGGATTTTGTTTTCTGCGGAACAGGCGATGCCGCTCGTCAATGCAAAACAAAAAATACCAGCCAATAAGCGCTTACTTGGCATCTTTAGCACATCTGAATCCCACGTCTATCAATGATGAATAGGGTTTCAAATGGGTGCGCTTGGCGGCGCGGAACACCATGCTGAGTGAATCGTAATGGCCGGAGCTCGTCATCCCGCCGCGTACCACGCGCTGTTTTTTTCCATAATATTTATTGTCTTCGGTGTCGGTCGCACCGGGATAAGCGTCATACCAATCCGCAACCCATTCCGTTACGTTGGCTGCCATATCGTAAACGCCATAGCCGGACTTGTCGCCGGGATAGGATCCCACGGCTGAATAGGGAGCGTCTGGATTTTCAGACATGGTGTTGATCATTTTCGGATCCCAGTTATTGCCCCATGGATATTCGAATCCCTGGGGGCCGCGCGCCGCTTTTTCCCATTCCGCTTCGGTCGGCAAACGTTTGCCTGCCCAATGGCAATATGCGTCGGCATCGGGCCAGGTCACTGTCACTATGGGTAATGTATTTCGAGCATGCTGGACTTTATCCAGCTCGGCCAGAATTTCTTCTTGGGTCATCTTGGATACATCCATGTCCAGCTTGAATTTGTCTGTCGCGAGTTGTTGCAAATGATTCAGCGGAAAAGAAGCAAGCAGTTCATTATTCAAACCATACCCGTTGTTTACCCATGTGCTTGGAACACTATGATCGGTCACCATGGCGAACTCGAGATACTGTTCATTGGTGACTTCGTATTTGTCTATATAGTAAGCAGGAAGATTGACCTTGTGCGCCGGGTGTTCATCGACATACAGCTTATCCTTGAACCCGTAAGGGTTGAGCGCATTGGCTTCGCGCCACATCGCGGCATTTTCTTCCTTGTTGCTGCCCATTGTGAATTCGCCCGCCGGTATCAGCACCATGCTGTATTCCACAGATTTGGCGGTGCCTTCATCCTGGGGTTTATCAGCCGTAGCGGACTTGCCAGTTGCTTGGTCAGTTACCTGGCCTTGCGGGGAATGGGTCGCGCAAGCTGCTAACGTGAAGCAAAAAACACTGGCCAACAAATATTTATTTTTCATCTTTAGCGCACCGGAAACCGAAACTGGAATTTTTTACACTTTGCTTGAAATAGCTGCGGTTGAATACCGGTGCCGACACGCCGCACTGGTAATACGAACAATCCCACCACGAGCCGCCTTTTAACACCTTGTACATCTCGCCATAATTTTCGCTCGGCCAGGTATTGCCAGGATATTGGGTGTACCAGGAATCTGTCCATTCCCAGACGTTTCCGGACATGTCATACAAGCCATACGGGCTCTTGCCACCTTCAAATGAACCTGCCGGAGTAGTATCCCCCTCGATGTTGAGGGATTTCCAGCGTACCGGAGAATTGAGCTTGGTCACATCGAACGTGTCGCCCCACGGGAAATCCCTGTCGTCGGCAGTTCCGCGCGCCGCTTTTTCCCATTCGATGTCGGTAGGCAAGCGCTTGCCGGCCCATTGGCAATAGTCATGGGCATCGTACCATGACACAAATACCACGGGATGATCCACCTTGCCTTCCGGGTATGTGCGGTTGCGGAAATGGGAGGGCGACTTGCGGTTGGTGGCATCGATGAACTGTTTGTATTGCAGGTTGGTGACCTCGTATTTGTCTATCCAGTACGCCTTGGTTTCGGCGGTATATTGCGGGCCTTCATCGGGCAGACGGTTATTCGAGCCGCGCAGGAATTTTCCCGCCGGGATCAACACCATCTGGTGCGGCTCTTTGCCGATACGGGTCTCGTTGTAATACATCGGCACACTCATTCCGGTAGTGGCCTCGGGCGGGGGCTCGATTTTCAGCTTGTTGGCGTAAGGATCGATGAATTTCTTTTCGTCGACACGCACGACCGGGTCGCTGTCGTCGGACGAGTGGCATTCCTTGCAGTCGTTGGCCTTGCTGGCGTTAAAGGCATCCACTCGGTTTTTTTCGTGGCACGCTTCGCAGGACTGCGTTGCCTGGATGTCGTGCTGGTAACCGGCCAAGCCCACCTTGCCAATGGCAGCCGCACTTGTGCTGAATCCAAGCAAAGATAAAAACAGAATTAGAAAGTTGCGGTGTAATGACGGCATCAGACGAGACCATAAATGAGGTTAAACAGGAGGCGCATTTTCCCATGATACGGGTTGCGATTCAAGCATCCATACCGTGGCTCGCCTTTAGCTGCGCTGACGGGCTTTGCTCAGGTATAATGCCCGCCTTTGAAATTATCCAGCAGGAATATTCGATGCCTATTTATGCTTATCGCTGCAGCAGTTGCGATTGCCAGAAAGACGTGATGCAGAAAATGAGCGATGCGCCTCTCAGCACTTGCCCTGAATGCGGCAAGGAGACCTTTGCCAAGCAATTGACCGCAGCCGGTTTTCAGTTGAAGGGCAGCGGTTATTACGTTACCGATTTCAAGAACGGGAGCAAGAAGCCGGATGCCAAGGAAGTCAAGCCAGAAACCAAACCTGGCGCGGTTCCAACTCCTTCTCCTGCGCCTGCCGCCAGTACCGCGTCTACTCCTGTGGCAAGTGGCACTGCTTAAAGCATGAAAAAATATTTCATTACCGGCCTGTTGGTCTGGGTTCCGTTCGGCATCACCTTGTGGGTGTTAAGTCTGACCATAGGCACGATGGATCAGACTTTGCTGCTGCTGCCGGAAGCCTGGCATCCCGACAGGCTGTTGGGCATACACATTCCCGGCTGGGGCATCATCCTGACGCTGCTCATCGTTGGCCTGACCGGCGTGTTGGTGCGCAATGTGCTGGGTCAGCAGTTGTTGATTTTATGGGAAGCGGTGTTGCAGCACATACCTTTCGTGAACAGCATCTACAAGGGCGTGAAGCAGGTCAGCGATACTTTGCTGTCGGGCAACGGAAATTCTTTTCGCAAGGTGTTGCTGGTGCGCTACCCGCATTCCGAGGCATGGTCGCTGGCGTTCCAGACCAGCGTGCCCGGCGAGGTGACTGACCAGTTCGCCGAAGAATATGTCGCGGTGTTCATCCCCACCACGCCAAGTCCGGTGAACGGTTTTTATTTTTTCGTGCGCAAAGCCGATACCATTGAGCTTGATATGTCGGTGGATGAGGCTTTGCGCTCGATCGTCTCAATGGGCGTGGCGGCTGACCAGGAGGTTGGCAAGCATCGCGCACACCCCCCCAATCCTTAATCAGGCTGCTTTGTCTTTAATTATTTAGAAACCGAACCTTCAGAAATCGAATCATGCGAACTCATTATTGCGGACTGCTCAACACCGACCAACTCGACCAGACCGTCAGCCTATGCGGCTGGGCGCATCGCCGCCGCGACCACGGCGGGGTGATCTTCATCGATTTGCGCGACCGTGAGGGTCTGGCGCAGATCGTCTGCGATCCGGATCGCGCCGGGATGTTCAAGATCGCCGAATCGGTGCGCAGCGAGTTCGTGCTGCGCATCACCGGCAAGGTGCGTCACCGTCCGGCAGGTACGACCAACGCCAATATCACCAGCGGCGAGATCGAGATCCTGTGCCATGAGATCGAGGTGCTGAACACCGCGCTGACCCCGCCGTTCCAGCTCGACGACGAGAACCTTTCCGAGACGGTGCGCCTGACTCACCGCGTGATCGATCTGCGCCGTCCGCAGATGCAAAAGAACATGATGCTGCGCTACAAGGTGGCGATGGCGTTCCGCCGCTTCCTCGACAGCCGCGGTTTTATCGACATCGAAACGCCCATGCTGACCAAGTCCACGCCGGAAGGCGCGCGCGACTATCTGGTGCCGTCACGCGTGCATCCGGGCGAATTCTTCGCGTTGCCGCAATCGCCGCAGTTGTTCAAGCAGTTGCTGATGGTGGCGGGTTTCGACCGCTACTATCAGATCACCAAATGCTTTCGCGACGAAGACCTGCGCGCCGACCGCCAGCCGGAATTCACCCAGGTGGATATCGAGACTTCGTTCCTGAACGAGACGCAGATCACCGCGCTGATGGAAGAGATGATCCGCGAGGTGTTCCAGGAAACGTTGGGAGTGGAACTGCCCAACCCGTTTCCGCGCATGACCCATGCCGAGGCGATGAGGCGGTACGGTTCGGACAAGCCCGACCTGCGCGTGACGCTGGAATTGACCGAGGTCACCGACGCGGTGAAGGATGTCGCGTTCAAGGTGTTCGCCGGCGTGGCCAATTCGGAAAACGGCCGCGTCGCGGCGTTGCGCGTGCCGAAAGGCGGCGCGTTCTCGCGCGGCGAGATCGACGAGTACACCAGGTTTGTCGGCATCTACGGCGCGAAGGGACTGGCCTACATCAAGGTCAACGACATCACGCAACTCAACGAGACCGGCCTGCAGTCGCCCATCGTGAAGAACCTGCACGAGGCCGCACTGAAGACCATCATTGCCCGGACAGGCGCACAGAACGGAGACATCATTTTCTTCGGCGCAGACAAGGAAAAGATCGTCAACGGCGCACTCGGCGCATTGCGCAGCAAGATCGGCCACGACAAGGGTTATACCAACGGCAAGGCATGGGAGCCGTTGTGGGTGGTGGACTTCCCGATGTTCGAATACGACGAGGAAGCCAAGCGCTGGAACGCCTGCCACCATCCGTTCACCGCGCCCAAGGACGAACATCTTGCCATGCTGCAAAGCGATCCGGGCAAGTGTCTGGCCAAGGCTTACGATCTCGCGTTGAACGGTTCCGAGATCGGCGGCGGTTCGGTGCGTATCCATCAGGAGAAGGTGCAATCACAGGTGTTCCGCGCGCTCAATATCGGCGCGGAAGAAGCGCAGCTCAAGTTCGGCTTCCTGCTGGATGCATTGCAATACGGCGCGCCGCCGCACGGCGGGCTGGCGTTCGGGTTGGACCGCATCGTCACGATGATGACCGGCTCGGAATCCATCCGAGACGTGATCGCCTTCCCCAAGACCCAGCGCGCGCAATGTCTGTTGACCCAGGCCCCGAGCCCGGTGGATGAGCGGCAGTTGCGCGACCTGCATATCCGTCTGCGGCAGCAAGTGACAACCACCGCTGAAGTCATTAAGGAATGATCATGTCGCGCATGTTACGTTTGATGTGGATCGTATTGGCGGCGATGCTGTGGCTGCCACTGGAATCTCAAAGTGCCCCACCCATTCAAGGCGGACAGGAAGCCTTGCCGATCATTGCGGTTGCCGAATTGCCAGTCGAAGCGCGCGATACTTTGCGCGCAATCAAGCAGGGCGGGCCGTTCACCTTTCCGCGCGACGGCGTGGTGTTTAACAATTTTGAGCGTGTCTTGCCTGAACATGAGCGCGGCTACTATCACGAGTACACAGTTGCCACGCCCGGTGCAAGTAATCGCGGAGTGCGGCGTATCGTCTGCGGCCCGTTGCCGGAGTGTTATTACACCGGCGACCATTACCAAACTTTTAAAAGTATTCGGGAGTAGCCATGCAAAAAAATTCCCCCACCCCTATCCTCCCTCAGAATGAAAGGGGGCAATCGTTCCTTCCTCCGTCGGCGGAAGGTCGCGATGTGACTGCGTTGGTACAACAACTCGGCAACCCGGAAGCAGCGGGCAGCTATAAGCTGGGATGCAGCGTGGACACTTTGCGCAGTGCGGTTGAGGCAGCCGGTTTTGCACTGTTCGATGCCGACTTGAAGGGCATCAAAGGGAAGCAGAATCTGCTGGATGTCCTGGCGCGCGCCGCCGACTTTCCGTCCGAGTTCGGCGCGAATTGGGATGCGCTGGCCGACGCGCTGTGCGACCTGTCGTGGCGTCGAGCGAACGGGTATGTGCTGTTGTTGCGCAACGCCAGCGACACGCTGGGACTTTCCGCCAACGATAGGGAAATCGCACAAGATATTCTGGCCGACACGGCGGTGTATTGGCGGCAGCGAAAAAAGCCATTCTGGATATTTTTTTCCTGAAGCCAGGAGGATGACGAACTACAAACAGCCTGTCTCTGTGCTGGTGGTGATCTACACCGTTGACTGGGATGTGCTGTTAATAGAGCGTGCCGACCATCCCGGCTATTGGCAATCGGTTACCGGCAGCCGCGATGACAAGGAAACGCTGATCGAGACGGCGTTGCGCGAGGTGTGCGAAGAGACCGGCCTGGATGTCGGACCGAATGCCAGCCTATACAAGCTGAACGATTGGCAAGCGCAAAACGTCTACGAGATTTATTCGCACTGGCGCTACCGCTACGCTCCCGGCATCACCCACAATACCGAGCATGTGTTCGGTTTGCAACTTCCCCATCGAGTTGATATCCAACTTGCTCCGCGCGAGCATTTGAACTATCAGTGGCTACCATGGCAGGACGCGGCTGAAAAAGTTTTTTCACCGAGCAATCGTGCCGCGATCCTGGAATTGCCGCAGCATATGCAGAGGAAATCCCAATGAATGAAAACCTGATCTCCGTTGCTTACGACCACCCCAATGTCGCGCAGACCAGTTGCAGCACGGCGCAGGCGTGGGCGAAAGTGCCGCATGAACCGAGCGCGGCAGAAAAACCCGAGCTGATCGCGCGCATCAAGAAGATGTTGAAGCAACAGGATGCTGTGCTGGTCTCGCATTACTATGTGCATCCCGATCTGCAAGATCTGGCTGAAGCCACCGGCGGCATCGTTTCCGATTCACTGGACATGGCCAACTTCGGCCACCAGCATCCGGCCAAGACCATCGTCGTCGCGGGTGTGCGCTTCATGGGCGAGACAGCAAAAATTCTGAATCCGGAAAAACGCGTGCTGATGCCCGACCTCGAAGCGGAATGCTCGCTCGACCTTGGCTGTCCGGCAGACGAATTCAGCGCGTTCTGCGACGCGCACCCGGATCGCACCGTGGTGGTGTACGCCAACACCAGCGCAGCAGTGAAGGCGCGCGCCGACTGGATGGTGACCAGCTCGATCGCGCTGCCCGTGGTTAAACATCTCAAGGAACAGGGCAAAAAAATCCTCTGGGCGCCAGACCGCCATCTCGGCAACTATGTGCAGGAACAGACCGGCGCGGATATGCTGCTGTGGCAGGGCTCGTGCATCGTGCACGACGAATACAAAGCCAAAGAACTCATCGCACTGAAGGCGCAGCACCCGCACGCCAAAGTGCTGGTGCATCCCGAATCTCCGCGTGCGATCGTCCAACTGGCCGACGTGGTCGGCTCCACCACGCAACTGATCAAGGCCGCACAACAATTAGATGCAAAAGAATTCATCGTCGCCACCGACAACGGCATCCTGCACAAGATGCGCACGTTGTGCCCGGATAAAATCTTCATGGAAGCGCCCACCGCCGGGGCCGGGGCGAACTGCACCAGTTGCAGCCACTGCCCGTGGATGGCGATGAACGGCTTGTTGAATCTGGCTGAAGTATTGGAATCGGGGCGCAATGAGATACATGTCGATTCGTCCATCATTCCGCGGGCGGTGTTGCCGATAGAGAGGATGTTGGATTTTGCGAAGCAGATTGGATTGCCGACGAAGGGGATAGGGAACGCGTAGTTATATTGGGCCGTTCGTCCTGAGTGCCGCGCATAGCGCGGTGTATCGAAGGAGGAATGACAAAAGTCAACTTCGCCGGGGGTAGCCCGGCAGCTAGTTACTTTTCTTGTCTTGCCAAGAAAAAGTAACCAAAAGAAATCGCCCCCGGTTTGCCGCCGCTTCGCGGTACCCTGCGTTGCTCGACTGGTCAGGCTTCCTCATAAACTCGCACGATCCGCTACGCGGCCACGTGCTCAAACATATTCGTCAGAATTCCCTGACCAGCCTCCGCTACTCGGCGGCGCTCAGGGGAGGAAAAGCGGAAACCAAAAACCAAAAAAAACGGGCGGGCAACAAGTTGCCCACCATACTGAGGCAGATAGCCAAAACAATTCGACTCCGGTACATTTGAGTCCGTACATTTGAGTCCGTACATTTGAGTCCAGAATCATTAATTTTATGGTGCAATGCGCTGCGCTTGTTGCGCCGGATAAAAACCATGCGGCGCAATGCCCTTTGGTTATTGCGCCTTACTAGGTTCGTTTTTTGTCACGTCATTTGCGTCTTTTGGATCATGGCGGTGAGTTGATGCGCGGAGAGCTTTTGATGCGGCGCGTGCGATTTTCTTGCGCGCTTCATCCGCCTTTTCTCCTTCCAATACATCCCGCTTGATTACTTCTTCTGCAAGCACTCCCTTGATTTGCTCGACGTCAATTCGCACATCGGGGGACATTCGTCTCAACTCTCGCCGTATAACCTCAAGTACTGGTTCGGTTTGAAGCATGGCTCCAACAAAAAACTTAGACAGTGCTTGTTTTTGGGTATTGTATTCATCAAGCACAGAGCGCTGCCAACCTTCTTTGCACCAAAGATAAAGCAAATCGATATCGCTTTCTAAGCGAGTATTTAAAGCGGAAAAGTCGATGTTGACTACCAGTTCTTGCTCAATAGGCTTTGAAAAAGTCAGATGGTAAACACGCCAGCACATGCCGTTTGTAAGCAAAACCCAATCAACCCCTTGGTTTGCTGCATAGTCAATTGCTTGCTTTACGTGCGAGTCCTTTAATTCAAGTCCAATGGCTTTAACTTCAATCAGGGTTTGAAGAGTTCCATCTGTTTTTATAGCTAAATCGCAGAATGTTCCGCGAATCGAAAACTCAGAAGTGACTTCTGAGTATTTGTCATAACCGAATACGTCGGCGAGCATATCTTTAATAACTGTTACTGTATCAGCCTCGCCTACATCTCGTGCTTTTGCTGATGCGAGAATTGGTTGGTACTTTTTAATCCCAGCAACCAATCGCTCTGCCACTTTTTTTGGTATTGATGCCATGGTTTCTCCCTGTTATTGAATTGCTGTTTTCAAAAGACCCATACCAATAGCTCGGTGCATTTTACACTGCGATAAGCCGTCTAGGGTGTGTTCCAGCTCTGTAGTGTGGGCACGAAGTGCCCACGCGGTGGTTTTGGATTTTGATTTTCTTCCCCTGTGCGCCGCCGAGTAGCGCAGGTTGGTCAGGGGGTGTCGGCGAGGACTGTCTGAGCACGTGGCCGCGTAGCGGATCGTGCGAGTTCCGCAGCCGCCTGACCAGTCGAGCAACGCAGGGCACCCCGCAGGGGCGGCAAACCGGGGTCGCCTTCTTTTTGGTTACTTTTTCTTTGGCGAAGCAAGAAAAAGTGACTAGCTGCCGGGCTACCCCCGGCGATGTTGCCTTTTTAAATCCCAATCCAAAAAATTTATTTAACCGCCGAAACCCTAGCCCCAATCACCGCCCCCATCGTCACTGCCCCCAATCCCGCCAATGTGAGCAACGAAATAGGCTCACCCAAAACAGGAACCGCTGCAAGAGCGGCGACACCGGGCACGATGGCCATCATCAGCGCCACCGTTTGGCCGCCGAGACAGCGCACCGCAAATGTGTAGAGCATCATCGCGACGAATACGACCAATACCCCTTGATAGATCGCCTGCATGGCAATTTCTGCAAGAGGCGCTTGGTCCAGCGTGCTGGGCAGGAATAGCCACCAGATGGGCAGATATAAGATTGCGCTGCCCAATGTCGTGCTGACAGCTGCGGTCAGCGGCGGCATCGGGTAGCGTCGCAGCAGCAAAGTGAATACCGCCCACAACGAAGAGCCGCAAAGAAACAGCAGGTCGCCAAATATCTGCATGCCGGTGAGGTGTTCACCGTGTGCAAGCGTGTCGGCAGCGGTAAGCGTGATGCCGATAAAAACCAGCATCAGTGCGATTCGTTGCGCCGGTGACGGTATTTGTCTCAGCCACAACCATGCGATCACGGCGGTGGCAAATGGCAGCGCGCCGGGAAGCAACACGGCTGCGTGTGCTGCAGGTGCCATGCGAAAGGCAAGATACACGGCGATGGCGTAACCGACTCCGCCGAACAGTGAAAATAGCAGGATCACTTTATACGGCGGCAATGTCACGCGCGGCAGGAAAATCAGCGCGACCAGCGCGCCTACGCCAAACCGCAACGCAGCCACATCCCATCCGGTCAGTATGCCCTTGCCGCCATAGCGGGTGACCAGGATGAAGCCTGTCCATATGCAAATGGTGAAGATAACCGCAATTAATCCTGCGCGGGTTGATTCGGGTTCGTTCATGTGGATTTGAGTGATAATTTAATCAGAGCAGGCTAATGTTTGGTGCGCGTCAAAAATACCGTCACTTCATCGCGGTCATGATAAAGCTGTTTCGCCATCATGCGGTGATTGATGCCTTCTTCATCGAGCCGTTTGCGGATGCCGCCCAGTGCGCTGTCGAGTGCGGCGACGCGCTGCTTCATCGGCAGTTTCAGATTGAAGATCGCGTGTTTGCACCAGCCTGCTACGAACCATTCTTCGATCAACTTGGCGACCTTGGAAGGTTTGTCCACCATGTCGCACACCAGCCAGTCCGCCGCTTTGCGCGGCGCGTATTTGAAGCCGTCCTGCCGAAGATGTTGTACAAAGGGATGTTGCGCCAGCGGATGATTGTCCAGCGCGCCCTTCATCGGGCCGTTGTCTACCGCTGTGACGCGGATGCCGCGCTTGACCAGTTGCCAAGTCCAGCCGCCGGGTGCGGCGCCCAAGTCCACCGCCTGCATCCCTTGCCGCAACAGACGCGTCTGCTCGCTGCGATCCATGAACACCTCGATCGCCTCCGCGAGTTTCATCGTCGAGCGGCTCGGCGCTTCGGGTGGCATGGACTGGCGGACGATGCCCATGATGGCGTCCGCGCTGTTGTGCGGATCGCTGCTGCCGATCAGGACTGAATTCTTGTCGGGGAAAAAGATATGCAGGCGCGGTAATTTAATGTCGTCTTTCAAGCGGCCTTGTTCGCGCAACGCAGTCTCCAACAAAGGCTGGAAGCGTCGCGTAAAGGTAGCCAGCAGTTTGCCCTCGTTGGTGTCCGGTGCTTCCAGCCATAGTGTGCCGAATGTGCCGGGCAGCGTGGCAATGGCATCGAGTATCGGTGTCAAACGGTCGCGCTCCGGCAATGTGTCGATATTGTGATGCAAGCGGACCAGCTGGCGCGTGAAGATGAGTTCGCGCCAGGAAAGTTTCTGTTCGTTGAGTGAGACGACGACATAACCACTGTCGGAAATGATGGCGGGTTGCTCTGTACCAATGATGGGCTTTTGTTGTTTCGCCTGGCGCAGTGCTTCTTGCGCGCAATCCTGTTCGAAGCCGGGGCGGCAATATAACAGCCAGCTTTGTAATAAAGGTTTTTGCATCCGCGCATTGTGGCACAGGTTGGGGGACTAGCCAGAAGGTGGTAATATCCGCGCCTTATTTTTGGTTGGTATGTAATGAGCAAGCGCTATGATTTGATCGTGTTCGATTGGGACGGCACGGTGATGGATTCGACTGCGGTGATATCGGGTTCGATACAGGCTGCGTGCCGCGATCTGGGTTTGAATGTTCCCGATGATGAAACTGCGCGTCACGTGATCGGTCTGGGGTTGGAGCAGGCGTTGCGTTATGCGGTGCCGGATTTGCCGGTGGCGATGTACCCCGATCTGGTGGTGCGTTACCGTTATCATTTTTTGTCACAGGATGCAGCGATCCCGTTGTTCGAAGGCGCGCGTGAGACAATAGCGGAACTGCACGGCGCGGGTTATTGGCTGGGGGTGGCGACCGGCAAGAACAGCAACGGCTTGAACAGGGCATTGGATTCATCCGGGCTGAGGGAATATTTTCATGCGATGCGCACGGCGGATGTCACTTTTTCCAAACCCAATCCGGCCATGCTGTTCGAATTGATGGATGAGTTGGGGGCCAGCGCGGAGCGCACGCTGATGGTGGGCGATACCACGCACGATTTGCAGATGGCGCTGAATGCCAGGGTGGACGCGGTTGCAATGGGTCACGGTGCACATCCCCCGGAGCAGTTGCGGGAGTTGAATCCGCTAGCGCTGGTTGAGGATTTTGCCGAGCTGAGGGTGTGGTTGAAATCTTACGCGTAACAAATTTTATAAAGGAATTGTGATGTCAGACGAAAACAACAATTGGGAACGCGGCGTTATCGAGAAGCTGGCGGTGTCGGCCTTGCAGGAACAACGACTCGCGCGGCACTGGGGGATATTCTTCAAGGTGCTGACATTCGGCTATCTGTTCATCATTCTGTTCATTTTCATGGGCTGGATGGGCAAAAGCGAAACAACATTGGGCGTTGGAAAGCACACAGCGCTGGTGGAAATGCATGGAGTGATCGCGGCGGATAGCGCAGCGGGTGCGGACAATATCATTCCGAGTTTGCAGGATGCGTTCGAGAACAAGGGTACGCAGGGAGTCGTCCTCCGTATCAACAGTCCCGGCGGAAGCCCGGTGCAGGCGGGGCAAATAAACGACGAGATTCGCCGTCTGCGTTCGAAGTATCCGAAGATCCCGCTATATGTGGTGGTGGATGACATCTGCGCGTCGGGCGGCTATTACGTGGCCGCGGCAGCGGACAAGATATTCGTGGACAAGGCGAGTCTGATCGGCTCGATCGGTGTGCTGATGGATGGCTTCGGTTTCACCGGCGCGATGGCCAAGCTCGGTGTTGAGCGCCGCCTGATAACGGCCGGAGCCAACAAGGGTTTCCTCGATCCGTTCTTGCCAACCAATCCTGCGCAACAAGCCTATGTCAAACAGATGCTCGCGGAAATCCACCAGCAATTCATCGATGTGGTGAAGCAGGGACGCGGCACACGTCTCAAGGAAACACCGGACACTTTCAGCGGCCTGGTATGGAACGGACAGAAAGGCGTGGAGTTGGGTTTGGCTGACGGCTACGGCAGCCTGGAGTCGGTAGCGCGCGATGTCATCAAGGCGGAGAAGATCGTGGACTACACCACAAAGGAAAACTTTACAGATCGTTTGGCAAAACGCTTCGGCATGGGTGCGATGAGCGCACTTGGTTTTTCTTCGCAGACAAACGGGGTGAGCTTGCGCTGAGGAGCGTTCGCCAGTCAGTAATTTGAAGTGATGCGCTGCCTTGGCTTCCCCAGTATTTCGACTTTGGGTATTTTGTCTTTAGGTACTTCGTCTTTAGGACACTGGACAAGAAAATGAATCCGCTTCCTTCTCTTGCCCGTATAAAGCAATTTGCACCGCTGGCGCTTGTATTGGCAAGCGCAGTGGTTGCCGTTGCTTTCTACATCCCGGCTCTTCATTACCCGTTCATTTCCGACGATACAGGTTACGTTACCGAGAACTCGAAATTGGCCGCGCTGCGCCTGATCGAACTGTGGCGGCTTTTTACCGGGCCTTATAACGATTTTTCCGAGTTTCTTCCGCTGCGCGATCTTTCCTACTGGTTCGACATCACTCTGTTCGGCCTGAATTCCTCCGCGATAAGGATGCACAGCATCTTGTTGTATCTGCTTTGCCTGCCGTTGGTCTATGGCGCGACATTGGGCGTCTGGAAATATTTCCGTCCGGCAGATGCCGCAAGCGCGCCATGGGCTGCGGCTGCAGTCACTGCATTATTCGCGTTGCATCCTTCACACACCGAAGCGGTGGTGTGGATCGCAGGCCGCAAAGATGTGCTTTCGGGCATGCTCTCGCTGCTTGCGTTATGGCTTGCCGTGAGGGTTAAACGGGAGCAGGGATTTTCTGCGCGGTATGCCACCGCCGCCCTGATCGCGTTATTGGCGGCGATGCTCTCGAAGGCAACGGCGGTTGCAGTGGCGCCGGTCATCGCGATGCTGTGGATATTTTTCTGGCATGACATACCGGCACCTTACAGGCGCCGCATAAAACTGCTTTGGCCTCTCGCCAGTCTGTTGCTGGCAGGGAGTATTGCCCTGGTTTTTGCAACGATCATTACGACAAGGATCCCTCTCTATATCGGGATTGAATCGGTCACCCGATCATTAGCCGTGCTGGGGTGGCTGGCACGTCTTGTCGTCAGCCCGGAAAGCCGTCATTTCTTTTATCCGGTATTAGAGGATCCCCACTTGTCCGCGATGGTCGCACTCGGTGTGGTCGTTCTGGCAGCGGCTGTGGCTGGCATGGTGATGATCCTGCGCCGCCGGTCGCTGGAGGGTTTTGCCTTGGTCACTTTTCTACTGATCTGCGGACCATCCATGCAACTGATCCCATATTCTCCGCCTTCGCTCGCTTCAGACCGATTTGTGTTCCTCGCGGTGTGGCCTGCGGTGTTGTTGATAGCCGCCCTGTCTTGGCGTTTGAAGCCCGTGCCCCGCGTGGTCATATTGCTCATCATCGTTTTGGCATGGGGCTTTCAAGCCGCTGAGCGGACACGCGACTGGCGAAGTTATGAAGTATTGGTGGATTCCGATTTCCATGCTTTCCCCGGATACAGCATGCCTGCGATGTATAAAGCGGATATACAGTTGTCGCAAGGATTGTTACACGAAGCAGGTAGAACGGCCAGCGGCATAACGGTTCCCGAAGTCAGAGATAACATGATCATGCTGGTCAACGCGCATCAGGCCGTGACCGATTCGACTTCGCTTGGTGATCCTCGTGATGCGATGAACATCCTTCTGGATTTTGCTCTCGACTTGAAACAGACGCCTGTGCAGGCTCAGTGGAATGCACCTATCGCTATCATTTGGCGCATTAACCGGAATTATCTGGGATACGAATGGCAGAACCTGGCGAAACGTTTTCCGGATGATGTGCTGGTGCGCTATCACGCCGGGTCAGCGCTGTTAAGTATCAGGAAATACGAGGACGCAATAGTTCATTTGCGAGCCGCGACCGAATCGCAGCAACTTCCGGAATCGTTGCGCGAGGCGGCCTTCAAGAATCTCGGCCTGGCTTTACTCGGCAGCGGACGTGTTGCCGAAAATGAAAAGCAAGCGCAGTGAAAACAGTGGCGCTCTTAGTGACTTGAGAAAATGAATTCAATCCCTTTATCTGCACGCATGAGGCACCATGTACCAAGCATTCTAGTGCTGCTCGGTGCGGTGGTTGCTGTCGCAGCTTACTTGCAGGCGCTGAATTTTCCATTGGTTTCTGATGACCTCTATTACATCCCTGAGAATTCTAAACTGCTGGGGCTGCATCTGAGCGAACTATGGCGGCTTTTTGCCGAGCCATACAATCCGGTTGAGTTTTTGCCGCTGCGCGATCTTTCCTACTGGTTCGACATCGCACTGTTCGGCCTGACACCTTCAGCGTTCCGGTTGCACAACATCATTCTGTATCTGCTTTGCCTGCCGTTGGTCTATGCTACCACGCTGGGCTTGTGGCGATATTTCCGCCCGGCGGATGCGGCGAGCACGCCCTGGGCCGCGGCGGCAGTCACCGTATTGTTTGCACTGCATCCTGCGCACGTAGAAGCCGTGGTTTGGATCAGCGGCCGCAAAGATGTTCTTTCTGGTTTGTTCTCCTTGTTCGCGCTGTGGCTGGCCGTGAATGCAAAACGGGAGCATGGATTCTCCTCACGATATGCTGCTGCAACTTTGCTGGCATTGCTGGCTGCGATGCTCTCGAAAGCAACAGCGGTTGCGGTGGCGCCGGTCATCGCCATGCTGTGGATCATCTTCTGGCGCGATATGCCGGAACAGCACAGGCGCCGCACACAGCTGCTGTGGCCTTTCGCTATATTATTTTTAGCGGCGAGCGCCGTTCTGATCTTTGCATCAAATAGCGTGCCCACAGTTAAGGCGCCCGCATATTTCGGGGTTGAGGTAATAACCCGGGCACTGGCCGTGTTGGGCTGGCTGGCCCGTCTTGCTGTCAGCCCGGAAAGCCGCCATTTCTTTTACCCAGTGCTTGATGTCACATACATTCCGGTCATGGTTATCTGCGGGATAGTGGTTTTGCTGGCAGGTTTGTCCGGCTTGATGTTGGTCCTGCGCAGACGCTCTCTGGAGGGATTTGCTTTGCTTGCAATTTTGCTTCAGTGCATGCCCTACACCCAGTTGATCTCCTTCTATACGACTTCGCTCGTTTCAGACCGCTTTTTAACTGTTGCGGTGTGGCCGGCCATGCTGTTGATCGTTGCTCTGCTATGGCGATTGAAACCTGTGCCTCGTATGGTCATATTGGTTGTCGTCTCATTCTCATGGGGTTTCCAAACAGTAGTGCGTGTCAGCGACTGGCGGAGTTTCGACGCGATAATAGACGCTGATATGCGCGGTTTCCCCGGCTATTTTATGCCAGCGATGTATAAAATCGGTACTGTTCAATTGAAACAGGGGATGTTTCGCGATGCGGTTGATACGGCAAACACCATCGCATCTCCCGAGTTTCGAAATATCATGATTGAGATCGTTCAGGCGGACTATGTCGTTCGCGTCAAAACACTGGAAACGGGCAAACCCGAGGAAGCCATGCATCTACTTTGGAAATTAGGGCATGACCTCAGGCAAGAGCCCGTTCAAGCCCAATGGAATTCGCCGGTAAATATTTTCTGGACAAGAAGCCAGGAGTCATTTGAAAACGAATGGGGGTTGCTGATCAAGCAATTTACCAACGACGCATCGGTGAGTTACAACTTTGGCTTGTGGAAGATGGAAGTCCATAATTACATAGACGCGGCAGATCATTTGCGTACTTCGATTGAATCGCAACGTCTCCCGGAAGCTGTGCGAGGGACAGCCTTCAAGAGTCTTGGTGAGGCTTTGCTGAACATCGGAAATCTTGCAGAATCGGAAGACCGGCTCCGTTCCGCATTGCAACAATCACCACCTGACTTCCGGGCGTATTGCTTGCTCTCGGAGTTGTATAAGCAGACTAGCCGGTTCGAGGAGGCCACGCGTGCCGAGGCCGAATGCCGCAGTCACATATCAAGCAAAACAACTGCGCAGTGAATACAGTTGGGTTGCCATGTTCTCTTCATCAGGAAGATAATCGCGGATAGTCTGGCAAAACGCTTTGGTGCGGAAGTGATGAGTGCTTGGCCGGGCTTATTTGAACATCTGAGAAGAATGGATTTTCGCCAAGGCCGGCAGGCAGTTTGTTTTGCGCGACATCACTTTTTATTTCGTGCTATGTTACCCAGCCAGTCACGTCAATTACTGAAGAACACGTGTTAAAGTCTGCCAAACAACAATACTGCAAAACCCCAGACTGTCTCCCGCAAGCATCTGGCTGTTCTACCGAAAAATATTTTCAGGGAGAAAGCGACTAACGCTTGCCGAACCGATATGCACACGCTCATTACACCGCTCTCTGGATGGGGACGTTACCCGGTGCAAACCTGCGAACTGGAGCGCCCTGAGCGCTACGCCGATCTTCGCTCCGACGTTGCCAGGCTGATCGCGCGTGGTCAGGGTCGCAGCTATGGTGATGCGGCGCTGAATGAGAATGGCCGCGTGCTGCTGACCGAGCGCGTCAATCGCCTGCTGGAATTCGATATGCAAAAAGGTATCCTGCGCGCCGAGGCCGGGATGACGCTGGCAGAAATCCTGGAAGTGATCGTCCCCAGGGGCTGGTTCCTGCCGGTTACGCCGGGAACGAGATTCGTCTCGCTGGGCGGCTGCGTCGCGGCTGATGTGCATGGCAAGAACCACCATCACGATGGTTCATTCGGCGACCATGTCCTTGGCATCGAATTGATCCTGGCTGATGGCAGCCACGTGATGTGTACACCCGCCGAAAAACCGGAACTGTTCTGGGCTACCGTGGGCGGCATGGGGCTGACCGGTATCATCGGCGAAGTGAAGCTCAAGCTCATTCCGATATTCAGCGATTATGTGCAGGTGCGCCATCATGTCGCCGACAACCTCGAACAATTGTTTCGTCTGATGCAGGACTCGGCCTTCGATGACCGCTACACCGTCGCGTGGATAGACAGCATGGCTCGTGGCGCACAACTGGGACGCGGCATCGCCATGTGCGGCCATCATGCGACAGAGGAAGAGTTTCGGCCTGGTTTTCGAAATCCCGGCAAGCCCAAACGCAGCCGTTCCATCCCGTTCAATTTCCCTGCTTTGATGCTGAATCCTATGAGCATCTCCGCATTCAATGCGTTGTATTACCGGCGGGCGGGCGGCAAGCGAGAGCCGTTCCTGAGCGGCTACGCTCCGTACTTCTATCCGCTGGATGCGATCGGCAACTGGAACCGCATGTATGGCAAGCGTGGCTTCGTGCAATACCAGTGCGTGATTCCGGAGGCGGCCGCGTTTGAGGGTATCAAAAGATTATTGCAGGAATTGTCAGATAGCCGCCGCCCTTCTTTCCTTGCAGTGTTGAAACGTTTTGGCGCGCAGGGCAAGGGGCTGCTGTCCTTTCCGATGGCGGGCTACACCCTGGCGCTGGATATGCCGATCCGCGACGAGGGATTGTTTACTTTGCTGAACAAACTGGACGAGGTCGTTTTGCAGTACGGCGGACGGGTATATCTCGCCAAGGATGCGCGGCTTTCCGCCGAGTCGTTCCGCGCCATGTATCCGCGCTATGACGAGTGGCTCAAGATCAAGAATTCCGTTGATCCGCAAAACCGGTTCAGCTCCAGTTTGTCGCGGCGCCTTGGGGTTGGTCAAATTGGGATAGGAGGCACTCGTGAGTGAAGCGGTGTTGATACTCGGTGCTACCTCGGCCATTGCACGCGCCACTGCGAACGCCTTTGCCGCGCGAGGCAACGCCTTGTATCTGGCCTCGCGCGACGCAGATGAATTGCGGCGCATCGCTGCGGATATTCATCTGCGCTACGGTGTCGAGGTGCATCACGGTTTATTCGACGCAGAAGCGACTGATAGCCACGGGGCATTTTTAAAATCCGTGGTGACGGCCATGCCCAAAATTTCCGGCGTGGTACTGGCCTTCGGTTACCTCGGCGACCAGCAGGCGGCGCGCGATTTCAGCGTGGGTGCAAAAGTCATTGCAGCTAACTTTACCGGCGCGGCTTCAATTCTCAGCCACTGCGCGAACTATTTCGAACCGATGAAGAGCGGATTCATCATCGGCATCTCTTCAGTGGCGGGCGATCGCGGCAGGCAGAGCAACTATGTATATGGTGCCGCAAAAGGTGCGCTCAGTCTGTATCTGCAAGGCTTGCGTAACCGCCTGCATCCCAGCGGCGTGCGCGTCATCACCGTCAAGCCCGGTTTCGTGGACACAGCGATGACGTATGGCTTGCCCGGCTTGTTCCTGGTCGCTTCGCCGCAAGCCATCGGCGAGCGCATCGTGCATGCGTTGGGCAAATCGGCGGACGTGGTTTACCTGCCGTGGTTCTGGCGTTACATCATGCAGATCATCAGGCACATCCCGGAACCGATCTTCAAACGGATGAAATTGTGAATTCGCCGCAAGCGGAAAAGCCGGCAAATAAACCAGTGGTGGCCGCCTTCGATTTCGACGGCACACTGACGCGGCGCGACACGTTGCTGCCGTTCCTGTTGTATAAGCTCGGTGCGGCGACAGTTGTGCGCCATGCGATCGTGTTGTCGCCGACATTGGCGGGTTACGGTCTGGGCTTGATCCGCAATGATGTTGCGAAGGAGAGGGTATTCATCCAATGTCTGGCCGGGATGCGCATGGATGAACTGCAACAGGAGGGCGAACGGTTCGCATCGTATGTCATGCCGGGGCTGCTACGCCAAGAGGCACTGCAACGCCTCGAATGGCACAAACAGCTGGGACACCGTTGCGTAGTGGTCAGCGCATCACTGGAACTCTATGTTCAACCTTGGGCACTGAAGGCGGGATTCGATGATGTGCTAGCCTCGCGTCTGGAAACGCTCGAAGACGGGATCATCACCGGAAACTTGCTGGGAAATAATTGTTTTGGTATCGAAAAGGTCCGCAGGCTAGAAGCATTACTGGGCGCAAGGAACGGCTACACTTTATACGCTTATGGCGACAGCCGGGGCGACAAGGAATTATTGTCCGGCGCAGACTATGCTTATTATCGAAAAATCCCAAACTGAAATGCAGAAACGCCGGTCATTTGCCATGTATAGATTAACCATGATGCAAATTTTTTTATGGATGGCGAAGCTGATTAAGACAGCCATTTTTTTGGGTATGTCCCGGATTTATGAGACGGATGTTTATGGTGCAAAGAAATGAAATCAGACGCTGCTGACCGGGTGTGGCAACTTGCCCCTTTGGCGCTGGTATTGGTCAGCACCGCAATAGCGGTCGGCGCCTACTTGCAGGCGATCAATTATATTTTTATTTCCGACGACACGGTATACATCACTGAAAATACCAAGCTGTTGGGATTGCCTTTCACCGAACTGTGGCGTCTCTTTGTCGAACCATTTAATCGTTATTCTGAATTCCTTCCGCTGCGCGAGCTTTCCTACTGGTTAGACTTCACGTTGTTCGGCCTGAACTCGGCCGCGTTTCGGGCGGACAGCATCATTCTTTATCTGCTTTGCCTGCCCTTGGTCTATGTCATCACCTCGAGCTTGTGGCGATATTTCCGCCCGGCGGATATTGCCAGTGCGACATGGGCAGCGGCGGCAGTCACTGCATTGTTTGCGCTGCAACCCTCGCATGCCGAAGCTGTGGTATGGATCAGCGGGCGTAAAGATGTGCTTTCAACCTTGTTCTCATTGCTTGCGTTATGGTTTGCCATCAGTGCAAAACGTGCGCAGGGACTTTCGGTGCCGCATGCAACCGCAGCGCTGGTGGCGCTGCTGGCGGCGATGCTTTCAAAGGCATCGGCTTTTGCCGTGGCGCCGGTCATCGCCATACTTTGGGTGATGTTCTGGCGCGATATTCCAACGCATAGCCGACGCCGTCCCCAACTGTTATGGCCTTTAGCCAGCTTGCTACTGGCGGCGTGTCTCGCCCTGGTGTTCGCAATCATTATCCCGACAAGGATCCCGTTCTATTTTGGTGTTGAGGCGATCACGCGATCATTAGCTGTGCTGGGCTGGCTGGCCCGTCTTGCCGTCAGCCCGGAGAGCCGTCACTTCTTTTATCCGGTATTGGAAGATACGAACTTTCCTGCCATGGTCATTTTCGGGTTGGTGGTTTTTGCGGTAGCTGTGGCCAGTTTTGTAGTGATGTTGCGCAAGCGACCATCGCTGGAAACATTTTCGATCATTGTGTTTTTTCTGCTCTGCACGCCCAGCATTCAACTGATCCCCTATCAGCCGCCTTCGCTGGTTTCCGACCGCTGGTTGGCGCTCGCGGTGTGGCCGGCCGTGATGTTGATCGTCGCGTTGGCATGGCGTTTGAAACCGGTGCCGCGCGCGGCGCTGTTGCTCGTATTGGCTTTGTCGTGGAGCGTCCAAACCATAGAGCGGCCAAGTGACTGGCGCAGTTTGGAAGCGCTAACAGATGCCGATATCCGCGCTTATCCCGGATACTATTTGCCCGCCGCACATAAAATCATCTATGTGCAGTTGAAAAGAGGATTGCGCAGGGAGGCTATTGAGACCGCCAATAGCATATCGGATCAGGATGCGCGGAATATTTTGATCGAGCTGATCCAGGCTGATTCAATCGTTCGGGGCATGACTCTGGCCGCCAATCCCCAGGAGGCAATGACGATACTCTGGAAACTCGAGCAGGATATCAGGTTGCCCGAACAAGCAAAGTGGAATTCGGCCATGAAGAATTTTTGGTCGATCATGGGATTCTCGCTCATCGGCGAATGGGAGTCTCTGTCCAAACAATTTCCTGATGCGGCGCCGGTGCACTACAACGCCGGTCTATGGCTGTTGAAGGTTCGTAAATATAAAGAAGCAGCCGTTCATTTGCGTGCTGCAGCCGAATCTCAACACCTGCCAGAATCCGCGCGCGGGACAGCCCTCAAGAATCTCGGTCTTGCCCTGTTGGGCTCGGGTAATGTTGCTGAAGCGGAGGTCCCTTTACGTGCCGCATTGACGCAGACACCACCTGACTTCCGCGCGTATTGCGCGCTTGCGGATGTGTATAAGCGAACTGGCCGATTTGAGGAAGCCGCGCGTGCCGAGACTGATTGCCGCAGCCGTGCACCCGGGGAGGAAATGGCGCAATGAATCGTGAAACAAACTCGGCTGAACTGCTGTTCCCCTTGTTCTTGCGTATAGCCATTATTGCCATGCAACCTGTGTTGGAGACGGCGGCCTGATGTCTGCTGTGCAGAACTTTATTCGTGCCTGGCGTGGATCGCTCCCGGTGACGATTATATTTGGCTTTGTTGGCATCAGTTTGTTACGCAAGATTTTTGATTCAGACATCTGGTTTCACATGGTCGTCGGACGAGAGGTGCTTCGCCAGATGCAGGTTCCCGCTGTCGAGTTTTACATCCTGCCCAGATTGGGCGAGCCGGGTGAGTTTCATGAATGGGGTTTTGGTGTCCTTTACTACTTGATCAACCAGTATTCCGGTTATGTTGGGATGGCGATCGCCAATGCTGCGATCGGTTGCGGCAT
This sequence comes from Gallionella sp., assembly GCA_025350705.1. GTDB lineage: Bacteria > Pseudomonadota > Gammaproteobacteria > Burkholderiales > Gallionellaceae > Gallionella. Next base: position 8,058 of record JANXXH010000107.1, on the reverse strand, counting down.
CCTGCTGTTGCTTTATCTGGCCGCACGCGTCAAGGCGAAAACGGAATGGTGGCTATCCCTGCCGGTCATTGCACTGGTGTTATGGGTGATCGAGCCGCGCCTTAATTTCAGGCCGGAAACGTTGCTGTATTTGCTGCTCGCGGTCGAGATATTCCTGCTAGAGAGATATCTTCAGCACAGGAAGATATCGTGGCTTGTTCCCCTGCCATTTCTTGCATGGCTGCTCAGTCTGGCGCATCCATCGGCGATCTTTCTGATCGGCGTGTTCGGGATGTATGCATTGCAAGCCGTTATTTCGGCAGCAGCGAATAAATTTAAAGTTGCCGCAGAACTTGGCGGCGTTGCGCTCGCAATGGCTGTGGCGGCGACGTTAAACCCGTATGGTTTGCGGCAGCTGCTGTTGCCATTTTCTTTTCAGAGCGATGAACTGATCAGCACCCTGACCGAGTTCCTGCCGGCTTTGCAGACCGAATATGCTCCGCACTTCATTGCTATTTCCGTTATCGGATTGCTGGCCATCGTATTGGGTCCGGGAAGACGCTGGGTCGATGTCATGCTGGCTTGCTCGTTTGCGATACTGGCTTTCAAATATGCCAGGAACACCGCGTTGCTGGGCATAGTCATGTTTGTCCCGATCATGCGTGCGCTTGAGTTTTGGATGGAGCCAGTATCGAAGATGAAGTCGCGCAAACTTATCATGCTGTGTTCGGTTGTCGCGGTAATGGCGGGGATTGCTGCGACAGGGATTGGCCCGTCGTGGGGAACGGGGATTTACGAAGGGAACACGCCTTACAAAAGTGCAGCACTGATAAAGAAATATGCCGTGACGGGGAATATACTCAACTTTTTTCATCTGGGTAATTATCTGGCGTGGGATCTTGACCGTCCTGTTTTTGTGGATGGACGGAATTATGAAAACAACACGGCAGTGAAACTGCACGATGAAATATTCAGGGCTGATCCGGGATGGCAGGATATTATCCGCAGGTTTAATATCCAGGCCATTGTTACACCGGCTACCCTGGATTTCTCCGGCGAAATCATCCCTCTTGTCGTTGCTCTTGAAAGTGATCCCGATTGGATTCTTGTCGGGCAAGAAAAGGCCGGGTTGTTATTCTTGAGGAACCCTGTGCTAGAGGAAGTTCTGGTTCTGCCGAAAAATGTAATATGGCATCAAGCCATCGAAGAATTAAATGGCACAATGGCGCTTAATCCGGATAGCAAGGAAACCTACCGGTCTCTTGCCACTGCCTACGGTCATCTTGGAGATGTCGCGAAGCAGCAGTATTTTTCACGGAAATTTTTGGCGCTTTCCAATTGATGAACCTGATCAGGATACTTCGAGTGGGTGGAGATGAAAAAATTGATTGAGTTATTGCGCCTGATGCGCCCGCACCAGTGGGTGAAAAATGCATTCGTGTTCGTCGGGCTGTTGTTCGGCCACGCATGGCATGATCCGCATCTGGTCACCCAGGCGGTGATCGCTTTCGTCGCATTCTGCCTGGTGTCCAGCGCGATCTACACGATCAACGACATCGTTGATATCGAGCAGGACAGGCAGCATCCCAAAAAATGCAAGCGCCCACTGGCGTCCGGATCGGTATCCGTTCCTGCTGCCGTTATTCTCGCGGTGCTGCTGGGCGGGCTGGGTCTGGCGCTGGCATATAACGCATCGCAGATCGTGCTCTTGATCCTGATCGGTTATGCGTTGATAAACATCGCCTATTCGCTCCGCCTCAAGCATGTGGTGATTCTGGATGTGTTCATCATCGCCACCGGCTTCATGCTGCGCATCCTCGCCGGCACGCTGGGGATCGGCATTCCGCCTTCGCAGTGGCTGCTGCTGTGCGGCTTGATGGTGACGCTGTTCCTCGGTTTTACCAAGCGCCGCGCGGAGATCATCGCGCTGAGCGAAGATAAAACCACGCATCGCAAAGTGCTGGAACATTACAGCCCGGTGCTGCTGGACAAGATGATAGGGGTGACCGCCGCCGGGCTGATCATGAGCTACAGCTTGTACACGATGAACGCCGACACGATACGCATCCACAACACGCCCAACCTGATCTACACCGTGCCGTTCGTGATGTACGGCGTGTTCCGTTACATCTACTTGCTGCATCACCAGAACCGTGGCGGCGATACGGCGCATGACCTGGTACGCGACCCGCACTTGATCATCGTGGTCGGCGCGTGGGCGGTAACGACCTTCCTGCTGATCGCCTGAACATAACCTTATTTGGATATGACAAATCATAAGCCGCATACTGTCCTGAGCGGCTGGCGCTTCCGCGCGCTGCTGCTGATCGTGCTGCTCAGCGCAATCGGCTATCTGGCATTTTCTATATGGGGCGGCTGGCATGAGGTCGTGGCGGCTCTCGTCCGCGTGGGCTTCGTTGGCACAGCCATCGCTCTGGCATTATCGCTGGTCAATTACGGGGTGCGTTTCATACGCTGGCAAAAATATCTGGCACTGCTCGGCCATCGCGTCCACACGTCCGAAAGCCTGCGCATCTACATCGCCGGATTCGGCCTGACTATCTTGCCCGGCAAGGTGGGCGAAAGCATACGCAGCGTGTTCCTCAAGCAGCATGGTGTGTCTTATCCGGAAAGCCTGGCCGCATTCTTTGCGGAGCATTTTACCAACCTCATCGTCATGCTGTTGCTGGTCGCGGTCGGCCTGTGGGTCTATCCGCAGGCACAGCCTATGGTGATGGTTCTGGCGGTATTGATCCTGGTTGTCCTGGTGGTGGTGCAGCAAACGGGATGGCTGCAAGCGATCGAGTTAGTTGCGCTGAACAGGCTGCCTGCACGGCTGGGCAAACTGGTCGGGCACACCATCGAGATCGTGCTGCATTCCGGTCGTTGCTTCAGCCTGCCGATGTTGTTGTACGGAATTGTGTTGGGGACGGTCGCCTGGGGTGCGGAGGCGGTGGCTTTTTATTACATCATGCACACACTCGGCAGTGACCTGGCGCTACCGACCGCACTGTTTATCTATGCCTTCTCGATGCTGGTCGGCGCGGTCAGCTTTCTGCCCGGCGGGCTCGGCGGCGCGGAAGCAACCATGGTTGCGCTGCTGATGCTGAACCATGTCGCCCAACCGCAAGCGGTCGCCGCGACCGTGCTGATCCGGCTCGCAACGCTGTGGTTCGCCGTAGGGTTGGGCGTGATCGCGTTGAGCATGCCGGAACGCAAAGCTTCCCGCAGCTCTCGTAGGGTGGGTTAGCGTAGCGTAACCCACCGATAGAAGAAACGCCGAATGACTGTTAATGTAGCAGGTGCTTCAACTCCTGCATCACATTGAGCATGATGCGTTGCTGTGCGGTGGCAAGAGGATGCAGGTTGTCGGACTGGAATTGATCCGGGGCAACACCTTCGAGCAGAAATGGCACTGCCAGGATGCCGCGATTTTTCGCGACGCGCGGGAAGATATTATCGAATTCCGTGGTGTAAGGCCCCCCGTAATTCGGCGGCAGCTTCATGCCGGCGAGCAGCACTTTCGCGCCAGAAAGCTGCGATTGTTCGATGATGTAGTTTAAGTTAGTTTCGATATCCTTGATCGGCGCGCCTCGCAATCCATCGTTCGCACCGAGCTCCACGATCACAATAGCCGGACGATGTTGCTTTAATGCCTTGGCGATGCGCTGCCGCCCGCCGGTGGTGGTCTCGCCGCTGATGCTGACGTTTACGGCAGTGAATATGGATTGCGTGCGCACCAATTCCTGTTGCAGCAGACTCGGCCAACTTTTTTCTATTGCGATGCCATATCCGGCTGATAGACTGTCGCCGAACACCAGTATGTTTTTTGCGGCATAAGCGAAATGTGGCAGCAATAATATTGCGACCAGCAAAATAATTTTTAAGGACAAGTTTTTCATGACAGTGATTGTGCAGGCAGAAGGTCTAACCAAGCAAGTGGCAAGTCCCTCGTTGGAAGGTGACGCGCCGCCGCTGGTTATCCTGCACGAGGTCAATTTCAGTGTGGAGGCGGGCGACAGCCTCGCGATACTCGGCGCATCAGGTTCCGGCAAGTCCACGTTGCTCGGCCTGCTGGCCGGGCTGGATGTGCCCAGCAGCGGCACGGTTTACCTCGACGGCACGGACATCTTCTCACACGACGAAGACAGCCGCGCGCGCCTGCGCGGACGCCTCGCGGGCTTCGTGTTCCAGTCGTTCCAGTTGCTGCCCGCGTTGACCGCGCTGGAAAACGTGATGCTGCCGCTGGAGCTGCACGGCGTAACCGATGCGCGCGAGCGCGCAGTGCAGGTGTTGCAGCGCGTCGGGCTCGCGCAGCGCATGACTCATTTGCCCAAGCACCTCTCCGGCGGCGAGCAGCAGCGCGTCGCCATCGCTCGCGCCTTCGTCGTGCAGCCCAAGATATTGTTCGCCGATGAGCCGACCGGCAATCTCGACGCCGCCACTGGCGCACAGATCATCGAACTATTGCTGGAGCTCAACCGCGCGCAGGACACCACGCTGATCCTCGTCACCCACGACGAAGCGCTGGCGCGGCGTTGCAACAGGCAGTTGCATCTGGCGGCGGGGCGTGTGGAATTGTAGATGGGGTGCAATGCCCCCCATTTTCATAAGAAAATTTGACAGGAATATCCATTGTGTCTGGCTTTAGTTTTACCCGAGTCGTCGTAATCGAGTCTCTTTCTTCTTCTGATTTTAAGTCGGGGGCTCACCTACATGCCTACTTGGTTGGCTTGGCTGAAAATAACGAACAGATGCCACCGGTTGAATATCATTCTGTTCAGAGTGCAGGCCAGTTCAGTAAATTAATCTGCATGCTCACGACAGTGGCGCGTACGAATGGCGAGCAATATATCCTGCACATCGAAACGCATGGATTAGAGGATATGGCTGGAATCGTCTTTGCTGATGATAGCTATATTTTATGGGAAGACCTTGGAACTCTCCTGGTTCCTCTAAATCGTGAAATGCAGTTCAACTTATTGGTTTGTGTGGTCGCCTGCTTCGGTGCGCACTTTCTTGGGGAACTCAACCCAACTAGCCCCGCCCCATGCTACGCAATCATTGGCCCCACTGATAGTACAGATGGCTCAGAGTTACTTGGTCGATTCCGTGATTTTTATAGGCAGTTGTTTCTGACATTGGATGTAAGTGCTGCTGTTACTGCTTTGTTGCAGAATGATTTGAATACAGGCGGCTTTCTTGTACAAACTGCTGAAGCTTGGTTTATGAAAGTAGTAGTTGGTTATGTCGAAACAAAATGCACAAAAGAGGTAATGGAGCAGCGAGCATCCACCATACGAGCTCAAGCCATAGCGGAAGGAAAAGAAATATCGATGGAGCAAATAAGAGAAATCGGCAGAATAAGAAACCAAGAGTTCTCGGACAATTATTTCAGAGAATATTTTATGACTGATATGGTGCCGGAAAATGTTACGCGTTACGCCAATTCGCTCTCTCTCGCTCGACTTCACATAAAAAACTTTCTTGATGCACAAGGTTTTTGAGTGTAACGCGCAAATGAACCTCCTCCACCTCTCCCTCAATCTGCTGCGCCGCGACTGGCGCGCGGGAGAATGGCGCGTGCTGCTGGTCGCGCTGGTGCTGGCGGTGGGCAGCATCTCCACTGTCGGGCTGTTCGCCGACCGCGTTCGGCTGGCATTGCAGCAGGAGGCGACCAGCCTGATCGGTGCAGACCTGCGCATCACTTCGACACGGCCGTTGCCAAAAGAATACCGCGATGCTGCGTTGCAGCGCGGGTTGCGCGTGATAGAGTCGGATGCGTTTCCCAGCATGGTGGCTGGCCAGCATGAGAACCTGCTGGCGGACATCATGTCGGTGGAACAAGGGTATCCGCTGCGCGGCAAGATCATCATCGACGATGGCGCGCAGCATGTCATCCGCTTTGAGAACAGCGCCATCCCTGCGCGCGGCACGCTGTGGGCGGATGAGCGCCTGATGCAGCGTCTGGGTTTGCAACTGGGCGATGTGGTGGGCATCGGCGCGCTGCATGTGCGGGTGGCGGCGCGGGTGGTACGCTTTGTAGACCAGTCGGTCGGCTTTGCCAGTTTCGCGCCGCGCGTGATTTTGAATGCAGAAGATTTGCCTGCTAGCGGATTAGTGCAGGAGGGCAGCCGCATTACTTATCGCCTGATGATTGCGGGCGAGGCGAAGCAGGTGGCCAATCTGCGTTCATGGTTGCAAAAGCAATTGGGTGTGGGCGAGAGGCTGGAGGATGTGCGCGACGCGCGCCCTGAGATACGCATCGCACTGGAACGTGCTGAACATTTCCTTGGCCTCGCTGCGCTGACCGCCGTGGTGCTGGCTGGCGTGGCACTCGCCTTGGCCGCGCGGCATTTTATTGCGCGCCACCTGGATAGCTGCGCGATGATGCGTTGCCTGGGCGCGGATCAGTCGCAGGTGTTGCGCATCTTTCTCTATCAGTTTTTGCTGCTGGGCTTCGCAGCGGTACTGCTGGGTGAGTTGCTCGGCTATGCTTCTCAATCAATATTGGTGGAATCCATCGCAGCGATGCGCGCGGCGGCGTTGCCCGCACCCGGCTGGACACCGATGTGGCAGGCCGCCGCGAGCGGCATGGCGCTGCTGCTGGGCTTTGCTTTTCTGCCGCTGTGGCAGTTGAAGAGTGTGTCGCCGTTGCGCGTGATCCGCCGCGAACTTGGTGTGCCTCAGGCAAGTATCGGATTGCTGTATGCCTCCGGTGGAATAGTACTGTGCGCGCTGTTCCTGTGGCAGGCCGGTTCGCTCAAGCTTGGGTTCACCGTGTTGGGTGGTCTGATAGCGGGCTTGCTGGTGTTCGGCTTGCTGGCGTGGCTGATGGTGCGCGCGTTGGCGAGATTCGGCAGCGCTACTATATTTAATCTGGCCTTCTCCAATCTGGCACGGCATTCGCGCAGCAACGCGGTGCAGATCGTCGCGCTCAGCCTCGGTGGCATGGCCTTGCTGATGCTGACCTTCGTGCGCGCCGACCTGATGGACAGCTGGCGTTCGCGCCTGCCGCCGGATGCGCCCAACCGTTTCATCGTCAACATCCAGCCCGACCAGCGCGCGGCGGTACTGGATTTTTTCGCGCGGCAAAAATTGCCACCGCCGGAATTATTCCCGATGGTGCGCGGCCGCCTGGTGGCGATCAACCAACACCCGGTCAGCGGCGACGATTATCCCGACCCGCGCGCGCGCGGGCTGGTGGAGCGTGAGTTCAATCTGTCGTGGTCGGATAGCTTGCCTAAAGGTAATGAATTGGTGCAGGGAGAATGGTGGGACAGCAGAGGACTGGGGACTCAGGATTTAGGGCTGAAAGGCGGAGGGCAGTTGTCGGTGGAAGAGGGCATCGCCAAAACGCTGAACATACACCTGGGCGACATGCTGACCTACGATGTGGCGGGCAACCGGTTCAGCGCGCAGGTGACGAATTTGCGCAAGGTGCAGTGGGATTCGATGCAGGTGAATTTTTTCGTGGTCGCCGCGCCCGGCATACTGGAAGATTATCCGGCCAGTTTCATCACGAGCTTTCATCTGCCTACGGATAAGGCGTCGGCGGCGAATGCTCTGATCAAGAGTTTCACCAATCTGCTGATGATAGATACCGAGGCGATGATCGAGCAGGTGCGCCACATCATGGATCAGATCTCGCAGACGATGAGCGCAGTGTTCATGTTCACGCTGCTGAGTGGCTTGGCTGTGCTGTATGCGGCGCTGCTCGCGACCCAGGACGAGCGCATCCACGAAGCCGCGATCCTGCGCACGCTGGGGGCGGACAGTCATTATCTGCGGCGGTTGCACCTGAGCGAATTCGCGGTGCTGGGATTATTGAGCGGCCTGTTCTCCGCCGCAGGTGCAGAGATGCTGGGATGGGTGCTGGCGCGCTTCGTACTGGAGATTCCTTATCATCCGGGAATTGCGATATGGCTGATCGGTTGTCTGGGCGGGATGTCGGTGGTGACGCTGGCGGGGTGGCTGGCTACACGGCAAGTGGTGAGCATGCCGCCTTTGGCGATATTGCGCGAGTAAATCAACCTGCTTAATTTAAGTGTCAGTTTAAGTTGAGCAAAATGCCGCATT
>JANXXH010000082.1 GCA_025350705.1 Gallionella sp. | reverse complement strand
CTGGGCGGGATGTCGGTGGTGACGCTGGCGGGGTGGCTGGCTACACGGCAAGTGGTGAGCATGCCGCCTTTGGCGATATTGCGCGAGTAAATCAACCTGCTTAATTTAAGTGTCAGTTTAAGTTGAGCAAAATGCCGCATTGATGATAGAATGCGCGCCGCTTCGGAATAGTCCGTAGCAAATTTCCCGTTCGCACAAGTTGGGGTGCTCATAACGGGGTATTGAAAAACGTAGCGAGGGGCGATCAGGCAAGGCGGAAACTGGCGATAAAGCGGAGTTTACACACAGTAAATGAGCATTTTGAGCCAGCTTCCAACGCAGCATCATCGGCCCGCAGTAGTTTTTCAAACCCCGTTTGGGTCAGGCTAGCGAGCGGTAGTTCATAACCCTTAACATTGGAGTATTAATCATGGCTGTAACTATGCGTCAAATGCTGGAAGCTGGTGTGCATTTCGGACACCAGACACGTTTCTGGAATCCCAAGATGGCACCGTTCATCTTCGGGCATCGCAACAAGATCCACATCATCAATCTGGAAAAGACCGTCTCGATGTTCGCCGAGGCGGAAAACTTCGTGCGCAAATTGTCCGCGAAGAAGGGCTCTATCCTGTTCGTGGCGACCAAGCGTCAGGCACGCGACATTTTGCAGGAGGAAGCCGTGCGAGCGGAATCCCCGTTCGTGAACCATCGCTGGCTGGGCGGCATGCTGACCAACTACAAGACCGTACAGGAATCCATCAAGCGCCTGCGCGAGCTGGAGCAGATGACTGCCGATGGCGCGAATGAAAAAGTTTCCAAGAAAGAAGCGCTGATGATGAAGCGCGAATTGGAAAAGCTGGATCGCAGCCTGGGCGGCATCAAGGACATGAAGGGTTTGCCGGATGCGCTGTTCGTGATCGACGTCGGCTACCAGAAGGGTGCCATCGTCGAAGCTCAGAAGCTGGGCATCCCGGTGATCGGCATCGTCGATACCAACAACTCGCCGCTGGGTGTGGATTACATCATTCCCGGCAACGATGACTCTACTCAGGCGATTCGTCTTTACGCCCGTGCTATTGCCGATGCAGTGCTGGAAGGCCGTTCGCAAGCGATGAACGAATTGGTCGAGCAGGTAGCCGACGCGGCCGAACAAGCGGCCTAATTTTAAATAAGCCGCAATCAAGGGGCGCGAGCCCCTTTTTTTATAAGCGATTTTTAAGCTGTAAATTTTTTAGAGACCATCATGTCTGACAACCGCAGAAGCAAAGTCGTTACACAGGGCGTGCAACGCTCACCCAATCGCGCGATGCTGCGCGCGGTAGGGTTTGGCGACAAGGATTTTGACAAGCCTATCGTTGGTATTTCGAACGCGCACAGCACCATCACGCCGTGCAACATGGGCATAGGCGCATTGGCCTTGCGTGCCGAAGCCGCGCTGAAAAAAGCCGGCGCGATGCCGCAGGTGTTCGGCACGATCACGATCTCGGACGGCATCTCGATGGGTACCGAGGGCATGAAGTTCTCGCTGGTGTCGCGCGAGGTGATCGCGGATTCAATCGAGACCGTGTGCAGCGGCCAGAGCATGGACGGTGTGCTCGCGATCGGCGGCTGCGACAAGAACATGCCAGGCGCTATGATCGCGATCGCGCGCATGAACATCCCTTCCATCTTCGTATACGGCGGCACGATCAAGCCCGGACACCACAAAGGCAACGATCTCACCATTGTGAGCTCGTTCGAAGCAGTGGGGCAATACACCGCGCACAAGATCGATGAAAAAGAACTGATGGAGATCGAGCGCCATGCTTGCCCCGGTGCCGGTTCGTGCGGCGGCATGTACACCGCGAACACGATGTCTTCCGTCATCGAGGCGATGGGGCTAAGCCTGATGTATTCATCGACAATGGCAGCGGAAGATCTGGAGAAAGCGGAGAGCACCGCGAAATCCGCCGAGGTGTTGGTGAACGCGATCAGGAAGCAGATACTGCCGCGCCAGATATTGACGCGCAAGGCGTTCGAGAACGCGATTGCGGTGACCATGGCGGTAGGCGGCTCCACCAATGCAGTGTTGCACCTGCTTGCCATCGCCCATGCAACGCAGGTAACGCTGACCATCGATGACTTTGAAACCATACGCGCGCGCGTTCCGGTGTTGTGCGACCTGAAGCCGTCCGGAAAATATGTCGCAACCGATCTGCATACAGCCGGTGGCATTCCTCAGGTGATGAAGATCTTGCTTGCGCACGGTGCGCTGCACGGCGATGCGCTGACCATCACTGGCCAGACCATCGCGGAAGTCTTGCGGGATGTGCCAGCCGAACCGCGCAAGGACCAGGATGTGATCCGCCCGTGGAGCAACCCGATCTATGCTCAAGGGCACCTCGCGATCCTGAAGGGCAATCTCGCGACTGAAGGCGCGGTGGCGAAGATCACCGGCGTCAAGCTGGCGAAGATCACCGGCCCGGCGCGCGTGTTCGATTCCGAAGAGGCGTGTATGGAAGCCATCCTCGCGCGCAAGATCAAAGCGGGAGATGTGGTCATCGTCCGTTACGAAGGCCCCAAGGGCGGCCCCGGTATGCGCGAGATGTTGTCGCCGACGTCGGCGATCATCGGTGAAGGTTTGGGCGACTCGGTCGGCCTGATCACCGATGGCCGTTTTTCCGGAGGCACTTACGGCATGGTGGTAGGGCATGTCGCACCGGAAGCTGCGGTGGGCGGTGCGATCGCGCTGGTGAAAGAAGGCGATTCCATTACTATCGATGCTGATGCACGTTTGCTGCAACTGAACGTGAGCGATGCCGAGCTGGCGCGCCGCCGCAAAGCATGGAAAGCGCCCGCGCCGCGTTACACGCGAGGGGTGCTGGCGAAATATGCCAAGCTGGTGTCGACGGCAAGCAAGGGTGCTGTGACGGATTAACAAAAAACTGTCCACGAAAAACACGAAAGGCACGAAAAAGGAAAATTCGGATTAGTGGGTAATTAAATTCCGGATGACGTGTTTGAAGTGTAATAGGGAATGTATAGAAAAGTTATGTGCAGTGTGTTTCTTTCGTGCCTTTCGTGTTTTTCGTGGACAAGGGTGTTTAGTGGACAAATGCCTAATGTCAGGGATTAAATTTTTTAGAATATTTATTACGGAGTAGAAGATGTCGGAAATTACAGCAAGTATGGTCAAGGAACTGCGCGAGATGACGGGTCTCGGCATGATGGAATGCAAGAAGGCATTGGTCGAGTCCAATGGCGATATCAAGGCTGCTGAAGAACAGTTGCGTATCAAGAGCGGCGCCAAAGCCAGCAAGGCGGCTAGCCGCGTGACTGCCGAGGGCGTGGTCAGCACGTTTATCGCAAATGACGGCAAGACCGGTGCGGTGGCGGAAGTGAATTGCGAAACGGATTTCGTTGCGAAGAACGATGACTTTGTTGCGTTCGCAAAGAATGTGGCGGAGACCGTGGCGAAGAATAATCCGGCTGACATCGCTGCGTTGTCCGGTATGGCGATCGTCAATGGTTCGGGCACGGTGGAAGAAACCCGCAAGGCGCTGATCATGAAACTGGGCGAGAATGTCAGCGTCCGCCGCATCGAGCGTTATGCGACCACGACCGGCAAGTTGTCCAGCTATCTGCATGGCAGCAAGATCGGTGTGCTGCTGAATTTCACCGGCGGTGACGATGTGCTGGGCCGTGACCTGTGCATGCATATCGCGGCAAGCAAGCCCAAGTCTGTCGATGCTTCCGGCGTGAACCCGGCCGACATCGAGACCGAACGCCGCATCGCGATCGAAAAGGCGCGCGAAGGCGGCAAGCCGGAAGCGATGCTGGAAAAGATCGCCGATGGTACGGTGCAGAAATTCCTCAAGGAGGTGACGCTGCTGGGTCAGGTGTTCGTCAAGGCCGAAGATGGCAAGCAAACCATCGAGCAACTGTTGAAGAGCAAAGGCGCCTCGGTGACCGCGTTCCAGATGTTCGTGGTGGGTGAGGGTATCGAGAAGAAAGTCGAAGATTACGCGGCAGAAGTTGCAGCCGCTGCCGCAGCAGCCAAAGGATAATTGCCATGAGCAAACCCGCCTATAAACGCATCTTGCTCAAACTCAGCGGCGAAGCCCTGATGGGTGATGACAGCTATGGCATCAACCCCGAGGTGATCGAGCGCATCGTCGCCGAGATCGCGGAAGTGGCGGGTATGGGCGTGCAGGTGGCGATCGTGATCGGCGGCGGCAACATCTTCCGCGGCGTGGCTCCGGCTGCGGCGGGGATGGATCGCGCTACTGCCGACTACATGGGCATGTTGGCCACGGTGATGAACTCGATGGCGTTGCAGGATGCGATGACGCGCGCGGGTCTGGATTGCCGTGTGCAATCCGCATTGAACTTGGAGCAGGTCGCCGAGCCTTTCATCCGCAACAAAGCACTGCGCTATCTGGAAGACGGCAAAGTGGTGATCTTCGCGGCAGGCATTGGCAGTCCGTTTTTCACCACCGATACGGCTGCCGCGTTGCGCGGCGTGGAAATGTGCGCAGAAGTGGTGATCAAGGCGACCAAAGTGGATGGTGTTTATACTGCCGACCCCAAGCTGGATCCCAAGGCGACCCGCTATCAGAGCCTGAGCTTTGACGAGGCGATCGGCAAGAATCTCAAGATCATGGATGCGACGGCGCTGACCTTGTGCCGCGACCAGAAATTGCCGATCATCGTGTTCAGTATTTTCAAGCCTGGCGGGTTGAAGCGCGTGGTGATGGGCGAGGGCGAAGGTACATTGGTGCGTGTTGACTGATTCAGGAGATAAGCTGTGATTGCTGACATCAAAAAAACTACCGAACAAAAAATGCAAAAGTCGCTGGATGCGTTGAAAGCAGACCTGGGAAAGGTGCGCACCGGACGTGCTCACACCGGTCTGCTGGACCATGTGATGGTGGAATACTACGGCAACCCGACTCTGATCACGCAGGTCGCCAACGTCACACTGGTCGATGCGCGCACGATCGGCGTGCAGCCTTGGGAAAAAAACATGGTCGGCCCGGTCGAGCGCGCGATCCGTGATTCTGACCTGGGACTGAATCCCGCTACCAGCGGCGACATGATCCGCGTGCCGATGCCGATGCTGACCGAAGAACGCCGCCGCGATTTGATCAAGGTGATCAAGTCTGAAGGCGAGACTACCAAGATCGCGGTGCGCAACATCCGTCGCGATGCCAATCACACACTGAAAGAAGCGCTCAAGAATAAGGAAATTGCGGAAGACGAAGAGCGTCGTACTCAGGACGAGATTCAGAAGTTAACTGATCGCTTCGTTACTGAAATCGACAAGGCGCTGGCCGCCAAAGAAGCCGATCTGATGGCCGTTTAGTTCCAACTTAACCTGGAATATCGGCCTCTGAAATCAATGACTCGCTTCCCGCCCAGTTCCACCCGCATCATTCCGGACATTGCCTGTGTGCCGCGCCATATCGCTATCATCATGGATGGTAATGGGCGCTGGGCGAAACAGCGTTTCATGCCGCGTGTCATGGGGCATCAGCGCGGGGTGGAAACATTGCGCGACGTGGTGAAAGCCTGCCGTGAGCTGAATGTGGAATACCTGACCGTGTTCGCATTCAGCAGCGAAAACTGGCGGCGCCCTGCCGATGAAGTTTCCTTCCTGATGTCGCTGTTCCTGAAAATGCTGGAACGCGAAGTCGTTAAACTGCACGAAAACAACATCCGCCTGAAAATCATCGGCGATCGCAGCCGCTTCGACGACAAGCTCAAAAAATCCATGCAGGAAGGTGAGCAACTGACTGCAAACAATACTGCGCTGACACTGACCATCGCCGCAAACTATGGCGGACGTTGGGATGTGATGTATGCGGTTAAAGCCATGCTCAATGATCATCCGCACCTTGCGCAAACTTTTACCGAAGAAGACCTGCAACCTTATCTCTCGATGAGCGATGCGCCCGAGCCGGATCTGTTCATCCGCACCGGGGGCGAACAGCGCATCAGCAATTTCATGTTGTGGCAATTGGCTTATACCGAATTGTATTTTACCGACACGTTGTGGCCGTCCTTTGATCGCAAAGAATTGGACAAGGCGATCGCCTCATATCAAAAGCGCGAGCGTCGTTTTGGCCGGACCAGTGAACAGTTAACCCGGGAGCAATTGACCAGCGAACAACTGTTTGGCCAGCCTGAAGGAGAGCAGAATGCTTAAGCAGCGGGTGATCACGGCGCTTATTTTGCTGGTGCTGTTTTTATTGGCACTGTTCGAGCTGCCCGATGCCGGATGGGCTGCGCTGGTGATCGTGTTGATGATGCAGGGTGCGTCTGAATGGGCGAGATTGGCCAAGCTCGACAACAGTAAAGCAAAGATATTCTGGGGGCTGACGCTGGCGATGTTGCTGGGCCTGGTTTGGTTCGATGCTGACCACACACCCGAACAGCAAGCCTTGCCGCATGTGCTGGTTTATGCCGTGTCTGCCGTACTCTGGCTGGCCATCGTGCCCGCCTGGTTGATGGCGGGATGGAAAGTCGAGCTGCCCGCCTCCGACACGGTGGGGCGCAGCCCTCTGGTACGGGAGGAGGCGGGGGACGGCATTCCCGCCCCGGATGCTACGCAACGCCGTGTCATGCCGTCGATACTGATGGCCCTGGTCGGATGGGCTGTGTTGATCCCGACGGGTCTGGCGATGCAGGATCTGCGCGATGGCCATCCGATGTGGTTGCTGGGCATGATGGGCCTGGTTTGGGTGGCCGATATTGCGGCTTACTTCACCGGGCGAAAATTCGGCAAGCACAAGCTTGCTCCCAGCATCAGTCCTGGCAAGACATGGGAAGGCGTGGCGGGCGCGATGCTTGGAGTGGCGGCATATGTGCTGGTGGCATGGAGCTTTAGCGGATACAGCCTCGCGATATTGCCGGTCTTGCTGGTGGCTTCCTGGTGCTGGGTAGCATTGGCCGTGTTCGGTGATTTGTTCGAATCCGCGATCAAGCGACAGGCCGGGGTAAAAGACAGCGGTGCGTTGCTGCCCGGCCACGGTGGGTTGCTGGATCGCGGCGATGCATTAACCTCAACGCTGCCGCTTGCTGCGCTTGCGGTTTTGTTGCAGCACCTTAGCAAATAATCCATGCAACACTTGTCCTTGCAACACCAGGCCATGCAGCACATCGCCATATTGGGCTCCACCGGCAGCATCGGCACCAGCACGCTGGACGTGGTCGCACGCCATCCCGATAAATTCCAGATCGTTGCGTTGACGGCGAACAGCCAAGTCGATCTGCTGTTCCGGCAATGTCAGCAATTCAAACCGCGCTATGCGGTGATGCTGGATGAAGCTGCGGCTAAACTGTTGCGCCAGCGTGTAAGTGTATCGGGTTTGAACACCGAAGTGTTGAGCGGCGATGCCGCGCTGGAGCAGGTCGTGGTGTTGCCGGAAGTGGATGCGGTGATGGCGGCCATCGTTGGAGCAGCTGGCTTGCGTCCCACGCTTGCAGCGGCAAAAGCGGGCAAGAAGATTTTGCTGGCTAACAAAGAGACGCTGGTGATGGCGGGCAATGTGTTCATGGATGCGGTGCATGCCAGCGGCGCTACGCTGCTGCCGATCGACAGTGAACACAACGCGATTTTCCAGTCCTTGCCGCGCGGCTATAACGGCGATCTTGCAGCGAGTGGCGTACGCCGCATTCTGCTGACCGCATCCGGTGGTCCGTTCCGCGACACACCGTTGAGCGACCTGCATAATGTCACGCCCGAGCAAGCCTGCGCGCATCCCAACTGGGTGATGGGGCGCAAGATATCGGTGGACTCGGCCAGCATGATGAATAAAGGTCTGGAGGTCATCGAGGCTCACTGGCTGTTCAATGCGAGTGCCGATGACATCCAGGTGGTGGTGCATCCGCAGAGCGTGATTCATTCGCTGGTCGAGTATGTGGACGGCTCGGTGCTGGCGCAACTCGGCAATCCGGATATGCGCACACCTATCGCTTATGGCTTGGCGTATCCGGAACGTATCGATGCCGGTGTGACTCCGCTGGATCTGTTCGAAGTGGCGACAATGAATTTCACCGCACCCGATTTCGAGCGTTTCCCTTGCCTGGCATTGGCCTATCAGGCTTTGCGTGCGGCAGGCACGGCCCCGGCGGTATTGAACGCCGCAAACGAAGTGGCGGTGGCGGCATTTCTCGATAAGAAGATTTCTTTCCTGCATATTCCGCGCATCATCGAGGCGGTTCTGAATTCGTTGCCTGTCAGCACGGTCAACTGCCTGGACGATGTACTGGGCGCGGATGCCGAAGCGCGCCGTACTGCGCAACAGCAAATCCAGTCGTTAGTCGTTAGCAGGTAGGTAAAACAAACCCGCGTAGCGGACAACACCAACTAACGACTACAAACTAACGACTAACGACTAACGACTAAATATGATTACCTTATTGGCTTTTGTAGGTGCAATCGCGGTGTTGGTTCTGTTCCATGAATATGGACACTATTGGGTGGCGCGCCGTTGCGGTGTGAAAGTGCTGCGTTTTTCGCTGGGCTTCGGCAATGTGATTTACAGCAAACGCTTTGCCGGCAACGATACCGAATGGGTGATTTGCTCGATTCCTCTGGGCGGCTACGTCAAGATGGTGGACGAGCGTGAAGAGGAAGTCGCGCCCGGGGATTTGCCCTATGCTTTCAATCGCAAGCCGGTGTGGCAACGCATGGCGATCGTCGCGGCAGGGCCGCTGGCGAATTTAATGCTGGCCATCGTTCTGTACTGGGTTGTATTCATGCACGGTGTGCCGGGATTGAAGCCGACACTGGGTGATGTGCCCCCAGGCACATCCGCAGCCATTGCGCAGATAAAACCCGGCGAGACGATACTCAGCATCAACGGAGACCCTGTTCCGAGTTGGCAGGAACTGCATTGGCAGTTGCTGGATCTGGCATTGAAGCAAGACGAGGTAAGGATAGAAACGCAAGCTGCCGACGGTGCATCGGCTATCCATGTGCTGGATATGAGCGGCCTTGCGGTGAAGGATCTGGACGGCGATTTTCTCGATAAGCTCGGCCTGCATCTCTATCAACCGGTTGTCTTGCCCGTCATCGGCAGCCTGACTGAAGGCGATGTGGCGCAACGTGCCGGTCTGCAAGCGGGAGACCGTATCCTGCGTGCCAATGGGATGACGATGCAACGCTGGATGGAGGTGGTGGAGGTGATACGCGCGCACCCCGGACAAGCCATTCAATTTGAGATACTTCGCAAAGACGGGCGGCGCGGGGACATGACGCTAACCCTATCGGTGGTTCCGCGCTCGGATGTGGAGTCCGGCAAAACAGTGGGCAAGATCGGTGCGGGACCGAAAACGGATGAGGCGGAATGGAAAGCGATGATCACCGAGGTGAGTTATGGCCCGCTGGAAGCGATGACGCATTCGCTGCGCAAGACCTGGGAAACCTCCGCCATCAGCCTGAAGATGATGGGCAAGATGGTGATGGGGGAGATATCGATGAAAAATCTGAGCGGCCCGATCACGATCGCCGATTACGCCGGACAGTCCGCCAAAATGGGTGTGGTGTCTTACCTGAGCTTCCTTGCATTGATCAGCATCAGTCTGGGCGTGTTGAATTTGTTGCCCATCCCTTTATTGGATGGTGGGCACTTGCTGTATTATGTCGCCGAATTGCTCAAGGGTAGTCCCCTTTCCGATCAGGCATGGGAAGTCGGCCAGAAGATCGGCATCGCGTTACTCGGTACACTGATGGTCTTTGCAATATACAACGACATTAATCGCTTTGTTTCAGGCTAAATAATGAACAAAAAAAATCTGGCAGGGATGATCTTCCTGCTTTGTACCTTGCCTGGCTATATCTCTCCTGTTTGGGCAATCGAACCATTTACGGTCAAGGACATTCGCGTCGAGGGCATCCAGCGTACCGAAGCCGGGACGGTATTCAGTTATCTGCCCATCAAGGTCGGTGACACGATGGATAATGAAAAATCCGCTGAGGCGATCCACGCCTTGTATGCCACCGGATTTTTTAAGGATGTGCGCCTGAAAGTCGAGCAGGGCGTGTTGATCGTGCAGGTGCAGGAGCGGCCTTCGATCGCCAGTATCGAGGTTAACGGCGTTAAGGATTTCCCCAAGGATCAGCTCAAGGAAAGCATGAAATATGCGGGGCTTGCCGAAGCGCGCATTTTCGACAAAGGCGTGCTGGACAAAGCCACCCAGGAACTGAAACGCCAATATGTTGCCCGTGGCAAATATGCCGTCAAGGTGACGACCACTGTGACCGAGCTGGAGCGCAATCGGGTCAGCATCGTGTTCAATGTGGTGGAAGGCGAAATTTCCAAGATCAAGCAGATCAATCTGATCGGCAATCACGCCTATCCGGAATACGAGTTGCTTGATCTGATGAAACTCGAAACGCCGGGATGGTTCAGCTGGTTCAGCAGCAGCGATCAGTATTCCAAACAAAAATTGTCCGCCGACATCGAGGCGATACGTTCGTTTTATATGGATAATGGTTATATGGAATTTAATATCGATTCCACACAGGTCTCGATCACGCCGGACAAAAAGGATATTTACATCACGATCAATCTCACCGAGGGCGAAAAATATACTATCGCTGATGTGAGTGTGTCCGGTGACATGTTGATACCAAAAGCAGAAATTGAGAAGCTGCTGCAGGTGAAGGCGGGGGACACTTTTTCGCGCAAGGCTATGACCGAAACCAGCAAGAAAATCGCAGAACGTTTGGGCCAGGATGGTTATGCCTTTGCCAATGTGAATGCGATCCCGGAGATCGACAAGGAAAAACACCAGGTCTCTTTTAATTTTGTGGTAGATCATGGTCAGCGCGTGTATATTCACCGCATCAACATTGCGGGAAATAACAAAACCCGCGATGAGGTCATACGCCGCGAATTCCGTCAGACCGAAGGCGAATGGTTCGATGTGGACAAGATCAAGAAATCCAAGCAGCGTGTCGACAAGCTGGATTATTTTTCAGAGGTCAATATTGAAACGCCGGCAGTACAAGGCGCGGCAGACCAGGTGGATGTGAACATGTCGGTCAAGGAGAAATCAACCGGAAATATTTCGGTAGGCGCGGGCTATTCAAGCGGCGAAGGACTCGTGCTGACGGGGAGTGTGTCGCAGGCTAATCTGTTCGGCACCGGCAATTACCTTTCTACGCAGGTCAACACCGGAAAAGTCAATCAGGTCTACTCGGTTTCCTACACCAACCCTTACTACACCGATCATGGTGTGAGCCGCGGCTTTGATATTTATAAGCGCAACACCGATTCGCAAAGTACGGCGATCAGTCAATATTCATCGCATACTTTGGGTGCTGGTGTGCGTTTGGGAGTGCCGATGGCCGAGGACCAGACAGTCAGCTTTGGCTTGGCTATCGAGAATACAAAATTGGGGTATTTCTCAACCAGCTCGGCGCGATTACTGGAATATATCAATGTTTCCGGTTCGACCAGCAGCGATATGTTGGCAACGATAGGTTGGGGCAGAGATAGTCTGGACAGCGCAATTTATACCACCGAAGGCACGTTGCAACGCGTCTTTGCGGAAATTTCGTTACCGGTGTTCGACATGCGTTACTACAAGCTGAATTATCAGCATCAATGGTTCCATCCGCTGGGCAAAGATGTCTCCCTGATGCTGCATGGCGAGGCTGGTGTAGCAAGTGGTTATGGCGGCAAGGAATTGCCGTTTTTCAAGAATTATTATGCCGGTGGTCCCGGCTCGGTGCGTGGCTATGAAGCAAATTCTCTTGGTCCACGCGATTCGGCGAATGCAATATTGGGAGGCACGCGTCGAGTACTGGGCGGAGCCGAGTTGTTGATGCCATTTCCGGGGACGGGCAATGAAAAATCTGTTCGCTTGAGCGGATTTGTCGATGCGGGGACAGTCTTTGGCCCCGGTAATCAGATGGGCGATGCCGGAATGCGCTATTCTACCGGTGTGGCCGTTACCTGGATATCTCCGGTGGGCCCGCTCAAATTTAGCTATGCTGTGCCTATCCATAAACAGCCGGAGGACAGGTTGCAAAGATTCCAATTTACTTTGGGGTCGGTGTTCTGATGACTTGGTTGGTAAACTGCACCAAACAGGTCATTGGTTAACGCTGGGCAAGTCATTGGTTATAATTATTCGACTGGAATGATGTGGAGGGAGAGATTTAATGAAGAAAATGATCAACGCGGGAACTTTGGTTGTGTTGCTGTGTGTGGCTTTTGCCCATGCTGCGGATTTTAAGGTGGGTGTGGTCGATACGGAGCGCGTGTTGCGCGAGTCCGTTCCTGCGATGAAGGCGGAAAGCAAAATTGAAAAGGAATTTTCCGGACGCGATCAGGAAATCAAAAAGATAGTTAAACAGGCGAAAGAGTTGCAGGCTTCGCTGGACAAAGAAGACGGCAAACTATCAGATGCTGATCGTCGCAACAAAGAACGCGAATTGACCGCCATGAACGTGGATCTGCAACGCATGCAGCGGGAGTTTCGCGAGGATTTGAATTTGCGCAAGAACGAAGAGCTGGCCATCGTCCTGGAGCAGGCCAACAAGGCTATTCAGGCGATCGCCGAGGCGGAGAAGTTCGACCTGATCTTGCAGGAAGCGGTGTATCGTAATCCCAAAATAGACATCACCGATATGGTGATCAAGCATCTCGCAGAAAGCAAGGCCGATAGCAAGGCCGGCAAATAGGCGGTATCGCTCATATGACCGTTTCCTACCGATTATCCGAAATCGTAGCGCAGTTGGGTGGTCGGGTAATGGGAGATGCAGGGGTGCGCATCACGCAGATCGCAACTCTGGAAAACGCGCAGCCGGATCAAATCAGCTTTCTCACCAACAGCAAGTATCGCGCTCAGCTTGCCGCTACCAAAGCCGGTGCGGTTATCCTTGCTGAAGCTGACGCGGATGAGACCGGGTTGCCGCGCATCATCTCGGATAATGCTTATGCGTATTTCGCCAAAGTTTCGGCTTTACTGAATCCTTTGCCGGAAGCCAAACCCGGCATCCATCCCAGTGCGGTCATCGGCGCAGGTGCAAAGATAGATGCGACTGCCAGCATCGCTGCGACCGCAGTGATCGGTGACGGTGCAACGATAGGGGCGCATAGCGTGATCGGCGAGGGTTGTTGCATCGGCGCAAATGCGATAGTAGGCAGCCATGCGCGCCTGTATCCGCGCGTGGTGATCTACCGCGACTGCGTGATAGGAGATAACCTGATCGCGCATTCCGGAGCGGTGATCGGAGCGGATGGATTTGGTTTTGCGATGGATGAGGGGCGCTGGATCAAGATCCAGCAAATCGGACGGGTGGTGATCGGTAATGACGTGGAGATCGGCGCGAACACCACCATCGATCGCGGTGCGTTAAACGATACGGTGATCGAGGATGGAGTGAAGCTGGACAACCAGATTCAAGTCGCTCATAACGTGCGCATCGGCGCACACACCGCAATCGCCGGATGTGTCGGCATTGCGGGCAGCACCACCATCGGGCGATACTGCCGGATCGGCGGCAGTGCCGGGATACTGGGACATTTGCATATCGCGGACCATGTGGAAATCGCGGCATTCACGCTGATAGGGAAGTCCATCCGCGAAGCAGGTTCCTACGCCGCCATTTTTCCGTTTGCCAAGAGCGAAGACTGGCGCAAGAACACGGTACATCTGCGCCATCTGGACGACCTTGTTAAGCGCGTCAAGGCATTGGAGCAAGAGCTGGGTTCATTAAATTTGGAATCATTAAAACGGATACCGTAAAAAAGGAAAGACTGATGGAAACTCAGATGGACATACATGAAATTCTCAAGTATCTGCCGCACCGCTACCCCTTTCTGCTGGTGGATCGCGTTTTGTCGATAGAGCCGAACAAGAGCATTGTGGCGCTGAAAAATGTGACGATGAACGAACCGTTTTTTCCGGGACATTATCCGCACTATCCGGTGATGCCGGGTGTGCTGATCGTCGAAGCGATGGCGCAGGCTGCCGCCCTGTTGTCTTTTAAATCCATGGGCAGCACACCGGACGAAAAATCTGTGTATTACTTTGCCGGGATCGACGGTGCGCGTTTCAAGCGTCCGGTCAGCCCCGGAGATCAAATGATCATCAAGGTCTCGCTCATACGCAGCATGCGCGGATTATACAAATTCAAAGGGACCGTCGAAGTGGATGGTCTGCTGGCGGCTGAGGCGGAGTTGATGTGCACAGTAAAAGCGGTTCCATAGTGCGTCATCCCACGGCCATCATTCACCCGAACGCCAAACTCGCCGACGATGTCGAGGTGGGCGCATATTCCATTATCGGCGAGCATGTCGAGATCGGCGCAGGCACGGTGATCGGCCCGCATGTGGTGATCAACGGCCATACGCGTATCGGACAGCACAATCGCATTTTCCAGTTCTGCTCGCTGGGCGAGATCCCGCAGGACAAAAAATATGCAAACGAGCCGACACGATTGGAGATCGGCGACCACAACACCATACGCGAGTTCTGCACTTTCAATCTTGGTACCGCGCAGGATGCCGGCGTGACGCGTCTCGGCAATCACAACTGGATCATGGCTTATGTGCATTTTGCGCATGATTGCCAGATCGGCGACCACACCATTTTCGCCAACAATGCGCAATTAGCCGGACACGTAAAGGTCGCGGATTACGCGATACTGGGCGGCTTTACCGTGGTGCACCAGTTCGTCAAGATCGGCGCGCACATTATCACCGGCATGGGCACGATCTTGTTGCAGGATGTGCCGCCCTATGTGTTGGTTTCCGGCAATCCCGCTGCACCGCATGGAATAAATGCCGAAGGATTGAAACGGCGCGGTTTTTCCAGTCCGTCTATCATGGCGATCAAGCGTGCTTACAAAACGCTGTATAAGTCAGGCCTCAGCCTGGAGGATGCAAAAGCCGGGATTCAGTCACAATTGGCAGAGCATCCCGAGTTGCAGCTATTGGTCGATTTCCTCGCCGCCACAGAGCGCGGCATCACTCGTTAGGTTTGTTTTTGATATGGCACATGTGATCGGTATAGTTGCGGGCGAGGCATCGGGCGATCTGCTCGGAGGCCACTTGATGGCAGCCCTGAAAGAAGCACGCCCGGATTTAAAGTTCGTCGGTATCGGCGGATCCAAGATGCAGTCTGCCGGTATGGAAGTATTGTTCCCGATGGAAAAGCTTGCGGTGCGCGGTTACGTCGAAGTGTTGCGTCACTATTTCGAGATCGTCGGCATACGCCGCAAATTGCGCAAGCATTTCCTGAAAAACCGTCCTGACCTGTTTATCGGCATAGATGCGCCGGATTTCAATCTCGATCTGGAGTTGTCGCTCAAGCAGCAAGGCATTCCAACCATCCACTATGCCAGTCCGTCGATATGGGCGTGGCGCGGTGAGCGTATCCACAAGATCAAGCGTGCGGTTACGCACATGCTTGCACTGTTTCCGCATGAGCCCAGGCTCTACCAGCAAGCCGGTGTGCCGGTCGATTATGTCGGACACCCTCTTGCCGATATGTTGCCGGAGTATCCGAAGCGTGCCGAGATGCGCGAAACGATGCGCATCCCGCTGAAAGCCAAGGTGTTCGCATTTCTTCCCGGCAGTCGCCAGAGCGAAGTAAAACATCTTGCGCATACCTATATCGAAACTGCCAAACTGATCTTGCAGCGGCTGCCGGAGGCGCGCTTTCTGGTGCCGCTGGCGAGCCGCGAAACGCGCGGGATTTTCGAGCAGGCTCTTTACGATTGCGAAGCTCAGGAATTGCCGATGACCCTGCTGTTCGGGCATGCGCAGGATGCCATGGTTGCCGCAGATGGCGTATTGGTCGCGTCGGGAACTGCTACGCTTGAAGCAGCGCTGCTCAAGCGGCCGATGGTGATTGCTTACCGTATGCCGGCGTTTTCCTGGTGGTTGATGAAACGCAAACGTTACCAACCGTATGTGGGCTTGCCCAATATTTTGTGCGGGCGCTTTGTGGTGCCGGAACTGATACAGGAAGATGCCACGCCGGAAAATCTGACTCAGGCTTTGCTCAATCTGGTAAACAACGCCGAAGCAGTGGCTCAGCTTGAAGAAACTTTCACTGGGTTGCATCGACAGTTGTGTCAGAACACAGCACGGAAAGCAGCTGCGGCGATCTTGCCGTATCTGGGAAAGACCTGACTGCCGAATGTCTAATGTCATCCTGGTGTGTGGTGTAGACGAAGCCGGGCGAGGGCCATTGGCCGGTCCGGTCAGTGCGGCGGCTGTGATACTTGACCCAGACAATCCCATCGCCGGTTTGGCCGATTCCAAAAAACTTTCCGAGAAACAACGCGACCGGCTCGCACCCATCATTCGCGAACGCGCGCTATCCTGGGCAGTGGCCTATGCCGAGGTCGATGAAATAGACCAACTCAACATCCTGCAAGCCACGTTGCTGGCGATGCGCCGAGCCGTGCTGGCCTTGCACATCCAGCCGCTACAAGTACTTGTCGACGGCCTGTATTGCCCGCAGACCGGCATTCCCAGCCAGGCCATCATCAAAGGCGACAGCAAGGTTGCCGCGATTTCAGCCGCTTCGATTTTGGCGAAGACCGCGCGCGATGCCTTGATGCTGCAACTGCACGAACAGTATCCGCACTACGGCTTTGCCGACCACAAAGGCTACCCTACTGCCGCGCATCTCGCCGCGTTGCGTGAACATGGCGTATCGAACATGCACCGCAAGAGTTTCAGGCCGGTGCGTGAGCTGGTTTTCATTAACCGAGGTCTGGCGGAAATGAAGTCGGCTAGTTTGGTATAATAGCGGCCGATTTATATCATTTTTGATTTCTTATTTTGATTTTCGGCGCTGTTTGACAGCACGGGAATTTATTTACAATTTTCAGTTTGGAGAACCAATCTAATGAGCACAACAAATTCTGTCGCCGAACTCAAGGAACGTCTGAATAAGGATGTTAACGATATCGATGCGGCCATATCTCTGGGCAACATCTTTTACGACAATGGGGATGCCGGGCAATC
>JANXXH010000077.1 GCA_025350705.1 Gallionella sp. | reverse complement strand
AACACGCCGGACAGGATTTCCACGGTGTCTGATTCGCGGCGCTGCGTGACGTGACGCGAGGTGCCGGGTTTGCGCCGGTCCAGATCATGCTGCAAGTCCGCTTCGCACAACGCCATCCCGGGCGGGCAGCCGTCAACGATGCAACCGATCGCCGCGCCGTGCGATTCGCCGAACGAAGTCACCGTGAACAAAGTGCCGAGTGTGTTTCCAGACATAAGCCCATCCCTTGAATAGACAATAGCTCTCGCCAAAACAATGCGCGAAGTTTACCATAGGGCTCCCTATGAAAAAGTGCGTCATTGTTGGAACTGCTAGCCATTCGACTAGGCTGGCAAAATACGCCAGCAAAGTCGCTGGTTATCCCGCGCAGGCGGGAATCCAGTTAATAAAAAGTGCTACGCAACGCGGAGAGAGCACCCTAAAAGCATTTTGAATAGAACCGCTGGATTCCCGCCTGCGCGGGAATGACGAATCTGGAGATATGTTGATGAAAGCAATTCTAATGGCCGCCGCAGGCAGCCCCGATGTGCTGGTGATGTATAACGCTGAAAAACCCGAGCTGCCCTCGCCGCATCATATGCGCATAAAACTTTCTGCCGCCGGGGTTAACCCGCTGGATGCCAAACTTCGCGCAAATCCGGTTTATTACCCCAACAAATTACCCATGATCCTCGGCTGCGATGGCGCAGGCACCGTGGAAAAGATCGGCAGTGCGGTGACGCGCTTCAAGGAGGGCGATGCGGTGTTTTTCTACAATGGCGGCATCGGCGACGAGCCGGGCTGCTATGCCGAATACACCACGGTGCATGAAGAGTATTGCGCCGCCACGCCCGCCAATATCGGCTTGCAGGACGTTGCCGGATTGCCGCTGGTGCTGATCACTGCGTGGGAAGCTCTGGTCGACCGCGCCAATCTACGACCCGGACAAACCATTTTGATCCACGGCGGCACAGGCGGCGTGGGACATATAGCAATGCAACTGGCCAAGCATATCGGCGCGCACGTGGCGGTCACGGTCAGCGACGACAAAAAAGAAGGGCTGGCACAAGGTCTCGAAGCCGACAAGATCGTCCGCTACAAGGAGATGGACTTCGTAGTTGACGTAGAGGAATGGTCCGGCAACAAAGGCGTGGACGTGGTGCTCGACACGATAGGCGGCGATATCTTCAGGCGCTCGATGAATGTCACGCGCATCGGCGGCAAGATCGTCACGCTGCTCGCCGTGCCGCTCACCGAAGAAGACGCGAAACTGGCGCGCACGCGCAATCTGTCGATCTGCTACGAGATGATGCTCACCCCGCAGGTGATGAAGCAGCACGAAGAACGCATACGCCAGCGCAAGATACTCGAGCAGGGCGCCAAGCTCGTCTCAGAAGGCAAGATCGGCGTGCTGGTCTCCTATGCGCTGCCGTTGCAGGAAGCCGCTGAAGCTCATCGCCTGATCGAGAAGGGCAGCGTGCTGGGAAAAATAATCTTAACGATGTGATCCAGTCTGCTTGCGGGCATGCGCGTCCTCAAGCATCACGGTTGCGCATGTGATCCGCCACTTTGGCGAATGCGGCAGACAACTCCTGGCGCAACGCCGCCTCTTCCACCACTTCTCTTAGCGCCTGGTTCATGCACAGCAACCACTGGTCGCGCTCGGCATCGCCGATGGAAAAAGGCAGATGACGGCCGCGCAACATCGGGTGACCGTATTGCTCCACATACAACTGCGGCCCGCCCATCCAGCCGGTCAAAAATTTATACAGCTTGTCTGCCGCACCCTGCAAATCTGCCGCGTGCAACTTGCGTATGCCATAGGCCTCCGGTAACCCGTCCATCAACTGATAGAAGCGCTGCACCAGCGCGCGCACCTTTTCTTCGCCGCCGATGCGCTGGTAATGTGTGTCCTGTGTCTTGCTGATTTGCATATTATTTTAGAAAAATCGTTGTCCACGAAAAACACGAAAAACTTAAAGAACTCCCTACTATAAATTGATATCCATTAGGTGAGTTGCTGAACCAATTAAGCAAATTGTTTTATTTCGTGCTTTTCGTGTCTTTCGTGGATGAAAAGGGTTTTAAGGTTTATAGGCATGCTCTACCATTCCCGGAACGAGAATCCCAAGCCGAATGTATTCTGGCGATGGTTATAGTCGATCAAGCTCTCACCATAGCCGGAAGTCATCTGTATGTGCATGCGCGCCGCGTGGCCGAACCTGGCCGGTGTCGCCCAGTCGAGCTGCGCATACCCACGGTTCTCCGTCCTGCCAAGGTTGTTGCGCAGCAGCAGTGCAACGGCTTGCGATTTATCCCGTGGTTCCCAGCGTATGACCAGATCGGCGCGCCCGATGTAATCGCTGATGTCGGGATTGTCGTCTTTTGAAGTATCCTCAGGGACTCGCCACCAGCCACGCGCCATGATGGATGTCATATCGTTCCACTCCCATCCGCCGAGCAGATAGATCCGATTCCAGCTGCGTGACTCAGGCAAGGGGCGGCCATTCGATTGGTGCAACCATCCCAGATTGATGAGTTTCAGCCCTGACGAATAGCCTGTCCCAAAGGTGGCGATCAGTTCCGGCTCGTACACGGTTTCGCGGAACGGCGATGAATTCCGGGTATTGAACATCTGCCAATTGGATTGTTGCGTGTATGCACCCCACAAGCAAAATGTTTTAATGCCCCAAAAATCCACATTGCGCTGATCTCCTATGTCAGCCTTGACGCTCAATTGGAACTTGGTCTCCACCGCATCAATATCGTTAGGTGTAGTCACATTGTGATCAATGAGCGGCGAACTGGGTTGACGGTTTGGACTACCGGTTTTCTTCACCAGCAGGTAATTTTGTCGATATGGCTGGAGCCGGCCTAATTTGCTTATATCCCGACTGGACAGGTCATCCAGGTTCCACACTCTGGTCAGGTATGAACGTTCGGCGCCAAACGCCGGAATGTCAGCAAGGGCAGTATTTGCGTCAGCCTTCTTGTCGGGAATGACATTGTTTTGAGTCCCGGATGCACGCGCTGTCTCCGAAACAACCAACTGGTCGTAGCATTTCAAACGCTCTGCATTGTCGTCTGGATAGTTTTGCGCGCACTGCATTAAAGTATCGCCGTCGGCATAAGCCGATGGTGCAAGTGCCAGACAACATACAGCCGCGCACAAAACACTGCCCGACAGAACAATATTGCGGCCTATACCTGTGGTGATTTTCAAACACACCTCTGACAAGCCAAATCTGCATACAGTCTCAGCACAACCATAATTATCGCAGCCAGCCCTTGCGGTGGAAAATCCAGAACGGTAGTGCGACGGACATCGCCATCAGCAGCAATGAGAATTCATAGCCATATTCCCACTGCAGCTCCGCCATATTCTTGAAGTTCATCCCGTAGATAGAAGCGATCAGGGTAGGTGGCAGCAGAGCCACCGAAGCCACCGAGAACAGGCGCACGACTTTGTTCTGGTTGATGTTGATGAAGCCGACGGTGGTATTCATCAGAAAGTTGATCTTGTCGAACAGAAAAGCGGTATGCCCATCCAGCGAGTCTATGTCCCGCATGATCTGGTGCGATTCTTCAAGCTGATTCGGTTTGAGCAATTTGCTGCGCATCAAAAACGAAATCGCGCGGCGCGTATCCATCAAATTACGGCGTATGCGTCCGTTCAGGTATTCGCTATGCGCAATATTGGCCAATACTTCGGCCGCTTCCGTATCGCCCAAAGTCGAGTTGAGCACCCTGTTGCCGATGCCGCCAAGCTCGACATAAACCTCTTCCAGCGCATCCGCAGAAAACTCCACATCGGAACCGTACAGATCGATCAGCACATCGAGACTGTCTTCGACCAGCTCCGGATGTCCGAGGGTGCGCTGGCGAAAAATCTGGAACAACGGCAAATCCTGATCATGCACGCTGAACAACACATTGCGGGAGAGCACAAATGCGACGATCACGCTGAGCGAATCTATTTCCTTGCCGCGCAAAAAATCCGAGCGCACATGCAGCTCTTCGTTTTCCTCGTAAAATCGAGCGCTGGCCTCTATATCGCGCAAATGTTCAGGATGCGGCAGGGTGATGGAGAAAGTTGCGTTCACCCAAGCCCGCTCATCTTCGCTGGGGCCGCTGACGTCCACCCAGATCGGCTTGCGAAGCGCGATCTCATCCGGTTGTATATTGACCAGCCGGCCATGATCCAGCGTAAAAATATTAATCATCCAACGGCTCCCATTAAAACATCTGTTGCAAATGCACGACACAATGGGCGCGATTATCCACTAGATGGCATCCCGGATGTCAATCAGGATTTCGACAGGGCAAAACGAGCCAATGCCCTATAACTCTCAATTCCCTTTTGCTTTGCCGATTGCATCAGCGCAAAATCATTTATCTGCCAGCACACCGGAAACATTGCGGGCAATGGCGCATCGGTCCAGTGAGCATTGTGCAATAGCGTGACGTGAGGCTTGTATTCGCGCTGTTCGAATTCGAAACAATGCTTCGTCAAGCCTTGCTCCAACGCTCTGACCAGTTGCGCCATTTGCGGAGGCACAATGCCGGGCGCGGCATACACGATGTGGTTATGCCCCCAATAGCGCGCCTCGTCGAAATACAACTCGAAACACGCCGCACTGACTTCCTGCGCAGCCAGCTGTAACGCCTCAAGCCTGGACTGTTCGACATTTCCAATGAACACCAGTGTGTTATGCAACGTCTCGTCTCGCATGGCACGCCCGCCACATAGTTGTTGCAAGGATTTCTTCCACGCGGCCAAATGACTGCGCTCCTCGACGGTCGGCCACAGTGCGAAAAATACTTTTATGGATGATGGTTCGGATGGATCGCCCATGCAGTGGTGTTTCATCCAGAAAAATTCAATTGACTCTATGCCTTGAGTAAAGCCTCAAAGGCTGCCGGAGTAATTGGCATGGAGAACAGATAGCCCTGCGCATAGTCGCAGCCTGCATCGAGCAACAGCTTGCGCTGTGCTTCAGTTTCGACTCCTTCCGCAATCACTTTCAGACCCAGTTTGTGCGCCATCACGATGATCGCCTCGGATAGGGCCATGTCATTTATATCCGACTCAAGATTATCGACAAATGATTTGTCGATCTTCAAATAATCGATATCGAATTTCTTCAGGTAAGAAAGAGAAGAGTATCCCGTCCCAAAATCGTCGATCGCCACCTGAATGCCCGCGTCGCGAAATTTGAGCAGCTTGTCGGTGACGCCAGACGCGGCCTTTAGCAGCAAACCTTCGGTGATCTCGATGACGATATTTTGCCCGGCAAGGCCAATATCCCGCAGATATGCGCTCCATTCATCGCAAGAGAGTTCCTCGGACAGGAATTGGACAGGCGATACATTCACACTGACCTGAAAATCATTGCCAAATTGATTGCACCAACGTTTTGCCCAGCGGGCTGCCTCTTTGAATACCCAGTCACCGATCTCATTGATCAGCCCGGTTTCTTCCGCAAGCGTAATAAACTCCATTGGCAGGATCAGTCCACGTTCCGGGTGCTGCCAGCGGACGAGCGCTTCGGCTTTATGAACGCAGCCCGTTGTCAAATCTATGATGGGCTGAAAATAAACCATCAACTGATCGGACGCCAACGCATTGCGCAAGTCTTGCGTCAGTCTCCGCCGCTCCTGAGTAGCCTCCTGCAAAGCAGCAGTGAAATAACTGGCCTGATTGCGTCCCTGGTTCTTGGCGACATACATCGCCTGATCGGCATTCCTGAGCATATCGTCAACATTGCCGGCATCATTCGGATACAACGTGATGCCGATGCTGGCTGATATATAAACCACTTCATCTCCCAGATGGAACGGTTCGGTCATTATTTTGAGTATGCCCTGGGTAAGCCTCTCAATGATTTTTGTGTCGTGAACCTCTGACAAAATGACGGTAAACTCATCGCCGCCCAAACGTGCCACCGTATCCGTTTCACGCACGCAACTGCTGATGCGACGCGATGTTTCCAGCAACAGGATATCGCCCATTTCATGACCCAGCGTATCGTTGATCTCTTTGAAGCGGTCAAGGTCGATAAACAATAATGCCATCAGCATACCATCTCGATGCGCCTTCTTGATTTCCTGGTCCAGGCGGTCATGAAACATGTGGCGGTTAGGCAGGTTCGTCACCTTGTCGAAGTTGGCCTGCTTCCAGATGATCTCTTCGGATTCTTTCTTGTGAGTGATATCGCGGATGAAAGCACTGAACTCTTCCTCGCCTTCAACCTTGATCGAGGTGATGGCCAATTCGACAGGAAACTCGTGGCCGTCGCGATGCAATGCTGCAATCTCAATCCGTGAATTCAGGACATTCCCTTTGCCGCTACCCAGATAACGTTGCATGCCGCGGACATGATTCTCGCGGTACTGCGGCGGGATGATCAACTCGTGCAGCAATCGACCGACCGCTTCCTCGCGAGACCACCCAAAGATATTCTTTGCCTGTTCGTTCCACCCCGTGATGATTCCTTCAGAGTTCATCTGCACTACCGCATCAAGGGCATTATCGATGGTGGCGCGCAGTCGCGCCTCGGCTTCGCGGTGCGCTTTCGTTCCGCTTGCCAGTCTTGCGGTCATCAGATTGAAGTCGTCTGCCAAAATACCGATCTCGTCGTTGGAGCGCAATTTCAACTGCCTGGACAGGTCATGAGTTCCGGTGATTTCAGTGACGAACTGTGTCAATGCCCGCAACGGTGCGGTCAGCCGCCCGGCCAGCCAACGAATGGCGAAGATCAATGGCAAGGTCAGGATCATGCCCAGGATAGCCAGCTTTAAAATAACAAAGTGTACGGTTTTATTTAGCGATACCGGATCGCGCAACATCACGATTTCCCAACCGGAAAGCAAGCCGGTATTTTCCAAAACGCTGTTAACCAGATATTGTTTGCTGTCAGCTTGCACCCATCCTTCGAGATGCGCCAAATCAGACAGCGACTCGGCAGGCACCGGAATACCCAGCCTAGATCCCAGCAGGACAAGTGTTTCAGGATGCGCTAAATTAGACGGCTGTTTTTTAGATGCCTGAATGTTTGGCACAGATTCCGTCCCGGCAGGCAAGTCCTGATGGTAGAAGAGGAGTGTATTGTCAGGCAGGGCGCCGTTTATCTCACTCCAGTGATAAGCCATCACCAGGGTGCCAAGCCGATAGTGCTCCGAAAAACTTGCCATCACGGGAACGACCAAAGCCACGATGTCGTCGCCATCAAATGGATTGGCATGTTTATTGACAAAGTTTATCGGGCCATACGGTTTCCATGCATCCGGTAACATGGCAACTTTACGCACCCTGTCACCCGGTTCACTGGATGCCACCAAGCGGC
The DNA here is from genome assembly GCA_025350705.1 of Gallionella sp. Lineage (GTDB taxonomy): Bacteria > Pseudomonadota > Gammaproteobacteria > Burkholderiales > Gallionellaceae > Gallionella. The sequence continues at coordinate 4,214 of JANXXH010000077.1, read as the reverse complement.
CAGCGGCGTTAAAAGCATAAAGCTGCCCATGAATGGCATAATCTTTTTGCAAATTCTCCAGCGTGTGCTCTACCCGCTTATCCACATCGCCGGAGACAATATCATTCATCACATCCAGCTTGGACCAGGCACGCAGATCGGTAGACAGCTGGTCGAACCTTGTATTAAAACTATTGAGTTTAAGATGCGCCAGCTGTGCCAATGTAGCCAGTTCCGAATCGGTCTCCGCAGTCCGGACGGCACTTTGCACCACCAGCGCAGTCACAAAGTAGGTAATGATAAATATGGAAAAAAAAGCAAGCAGCAGCTTCCGGCCAATCGTTCTCCCAAACCAATTACGTGGCATAAGCAGGATCAATCCATAATATAAATAAACTCACGGGAGCCGCAACAAAATCTTGACCCCTGTTGGTGGCTGGTCGGCATTGATGTAACCAACCGCACCGGGGACGCTGCGCACGAAACCCAGCACGGACTGGTCTGAAGTTTGAACAAGCGGAGGAAGCTTGCCCTGAAAACGTTGCCTGTTCCAGTATTCTGCCAGCTCCAGCGGGGAAAGCTTGAATACCGCCTCGGAGAATTTTTCGCGCTCATCGCTCAACGCTTCGCGGTTAACCGGGACTATCTGAGTTTCATCTTTCCAAATAGTTTTTTTCAACGAATAAATGTCGGCTAATTGCCTGATCGAAATCGTGGCATCCGGCACCTGGGGGGACGCGATAACCAATAGCTCTCTGGCTTCAACAATCGAAGCCCCTAAAATCCCAAAAATTAATAACAGGACGCGCATCAGAATAAAGTAGAAAACGATGCTTTCAAACCGGTGTGAATAGGCGCAAAGGACGCTGACTCACCCGCCTGGTGTATGTACTCCAGCTTCCAGATCATCGGCGCGCTGGGTTTATAGTTGACCGCGACCGAGGTGCTTCGCGAGGGTATGTCGGTCAAGTGATCCTGATAGTACTCGCCCTCCAGAATGCCGTGCCACTGGGATGTAAATGCGTAATCGGCAAGTCCAAAGATCCCCGATTCATTGTCATGAAACCGGGTGATTGTTGACGTCGCGGGCAATAGCGCACCTGAAAAGCGGGCCGTAATGGCTTCGCTTTCCAGCTTCAGCTTGCCCAGAACTTTGTTGCCACTGAACCCGTAAAGCGTGTATGTTTCTCCGGTTTCTTCGAGTTGGCCGCTCTGGAAAGATACCCCGATCTTTTCTATCAGGCTCAATGGAATGTTGATGTGTCCACCCGAGACATTGTTGAAATTCCTCAGCGTCTGGGTCGACGGCCGCTTGAATAGCTCCCTGCCCGGTTCCCAGTACAGATGTATATCGGCTGTCGCAACATCCCCAAAGTCATGCAGCCAGCCGATGCCGCTCGTGTACGCATCGAAACCCCGCCCAGTCGAATACGGACGGGTAATCAGGGGAATCAATGGCGCCGCGTGCACCAGGTTCCAGTTTCCCAAAGGGGTCAGTGTCTTGCCCACTCGCAAGGTGTCGTGCTCGAACACTATTACGTCGTTATAAAACCGCTCGACGATAACATCGCCATGGACAGCGCCGCCGCCTTGCTGGATTAAAGTGTGTTTGGATAGTTCGACTTCAGTAAAATGGTTAAACCACTGGTTGACACGGCCACCGGCAAACAGGCTGAGATCGTCCAGGTCGAGCCTGGTAGGCGCATCGAAACGATCCACAATCTCGATGTTTGCATATCCCGACAAGAAATAATTGCCGCTATGCCAACCCTGGCCAAGCTCATAGCCATCAGCCCGGCTTGCCGGAGAAAATATCAACCCGAATTGGAAAAACAAGAATGGCAGAAGTGTATAGCGCATAATAATCACACTAAAAAATTATATAAATTTTCCACGCTCATTCAACACGTGGGGCTATAAACATTACGACCCGTAATCGGACAACAATGAATTCTGCGCTACATGCCAAAAAACCGGCAAATTTTACTGATATACGATGAGCATACTGGATGCTACGGTCGGATTCTACCATCTTGTGGGAGTAGCCTTGCTAGTCCCAGCCAATGAATAAAGACTGGATTTCACGGAGGAAGTTCACGTTTAACCCTGATATATTGACACAAGCATACAACCCGCCATCAGTTTATCCTTTTTCAACATTACATTTTATTTCAAACTCATCGTTTAATCACCATCCCCAACTTGGTCGAGTACCGAGCCGCATTCAGGTAAAATGCGTCCCTTGTCTAGCCGCATAAATCATCCCTAAAGAATTCGGCCCCAGAAAGCAGCAAGGAACCATGACGTCACGTTTGCGCGAAATCCCTTACAACTACACTTCGTTTTCCGACCGCGAGATCGTGTTGCGCATACTCGGCAATGAGGCATGGGACATCATCAACATGTTGCGCGAAGAGCGCCGCACCGGACGTTCTGCACGGATGCTGTACGAGGTGCTGGGCGATATCTGGGTGGTGACGCGCAATCCTTATTTGCAGGATGATCTGCTCGGAAACCGCAAACGGCGCAAAGCCTTGATCGGCGCATTGCACCATCGCCTGAACGCCATCGATGAACGCCGCCAGGCAAACGAAACCGTTGGACGGCTGCTTGAACTTGCACGCAAAGCAGTCAATGAGTTCGCCAGCGAATTCGAGCAGATTCTGGCTTTGCGCAAACGCACATTGCGCGAGTTGTGCTGCATCACCCGCCGCGACAACATCCAGTTCGATGGCTTGGCGCGCGTCTCGCACGTGACGGACGCGACCGACTGGCGCGTGGAATATCCGTTCGTGGTATTAACCCCGGATAACGAAGCAGAAATCGCAGAGCTGGTGCGCACCTGTATCGCACTCAAGCTCACCATCATCCCGCGCGGCGGCGGCACGGGTTACACCGGCGGCGCGATACCGCTGGATAAATTCTCTGCCGTGATCAACACCGAAAAACTGGACGTGATCTCGGGGGTGGAGCATCAGGTATTTCCCGGCCTGAGCAAAACCTACGCAACGATAAATTGCGGCGCAGGCGTGGTGACTCGGCGCGTGATGGACGCTGCGGATGACAACGGATTGGTGTTCGCGGTCGATCCGACATCTGCCGATGCATCGTGCATCGGCGGCAACGTCGCGATGAACGCGGGCGGCAAGAAGGCCGTGCTGTGGGGTACCGCGCTGGACAATCTCGTCTCGTGGAAGATGGTCACGCCGGACGGCTTGTGGATGAACGTCGAGCGGCTCGATCACAACCTCGGCAAGATACACGATGCAGAAAACGCTACATTCCGCATCAGCCGCTTTGCGGCTGACGGCAGAACACCCCATGGCACGCCGGAGATGCTCACCATCCCCGGCAGCATGTTCCGCAAGGAAGGTCTGGGCAAGGACGTCACCGACAAATTCCTGTCCGGCCTGCCCGGCATCCAGAAAGAAGGCTGCGACGGCATCATCACCTCGGCGCGCTTCATCCTGCACCGCGCACACAAGCACACACGCACCGTGTGCCTGGAATTTTTCGGCCAGGTGCGCGAGGCGGTTCCCGCGATCGTGGAAATAAAATCCTATCTGGATGCGCACCCCAGCGCGTTGCTGGCAGGACTGGAACATCTGGACGAGCGCTATCTGAAGGCGGTGGGCTATGCCACCAAGTCCAAGCGCGGCACGCGTCCGAAGATGGTGCTGGTCGCCGACGTGGTCAGCGACGATGCCAACGCGGCGGCACAAGCCGCATCTGAAATTGTGCGCCTCGCCAATCTGCGCAGCGGCGAAGGCTTCATCGCGGTGTCCGCCGAGGCGCGCAAGAAATTCTGGCTGGACCGTGCGCGTACCGCCGCGATCGCCAAGCATACCAACGCGTTCAAGATCAACGAGGACGTGGTGATCCCGCTGCCGCGCATGGGCGATTATTGCGACGGCATCGAGCGCATCAACATCGAGTTGTCACTGCACAACAAACTCAAGCTGCTGGATGCGCTGGATGAATTCTTCGCCGGCGAACTGCCGCTGTATTACCAGGACGACAAGCAACTCGGCGATGCCGAACTGCTCGGCAATCGCGCGCAGGAAGCGCGGCAACTGCTGGCGGAGATGCGGATGCGCTGGCAGTGGTTGCGAAACAATCTGGATGCGCCGCTGAGCGCCTACCCGTTCACCCCGCCCTCTCCCGGCCTTTGGCCACCCTCTCCCGCTTGCGGGAGAGGGGCTGGGGGAGAGGGGTTAGGGGTGAGGGTCTTCGAT
>JANXXH010000038.1 GCA_025350705.1 Gallionella sp. | reverse complement strand
ATTTCAATCATGTCTATACCCTCTCCTTAGTAAATGAATGTTTGACTTCTCGCGTCTTGACCAAGGCATATAAAACCGGGATCACGATCAACGAAAGGAATGTGACCGAGATCATGCCACCCACCATCGGCGCGGCGATGCGGCGCATCACTTCAGAGCCGGTACCGCTGCCCCACATGATGGGCAGCAATCCGGCGATGATGGCACATACCGTCATCATGATCGGACGCACCCGCAGCAAGGCTCCTTGCGTGACCGCCTCGTGCAGGTCGTCCACCGAAAATGGCTTGCCGCTCGATTCCCGTTGCGCTTTGAGTGCCTGATGGGCGTGGTTTATGTAAATCAGCATGATAACGCCGATCTCTGCAGCCACGCCAGACAGTGCGATGAAGCCGACTGTCGCCGCGACCGACATGTTGTAGCCCAGCGACCATAGTAACCATATTCCGCCCACTGTGGCAAACGGCACTGACAGCATCACGATCAATGTTTCGGTCACGCGCATGAAGTTGAGATACAGCAACAGGAAGATGATCAGCAAGGTGATCGGTATCACGACCTTCATCTTCGCGGTAGCGCGCTCCATGTATTCAAACTGCCCGCTCCAGGTCGCGTAGTAGCCGGGCGGGAATTTCACGTTCTCCGATACCGCACGACGCGCATCGGCCACATATGAACCGATATCGCGGTCGCGGATGTCGACAAAAATATAAGCGGAAAGCAGCGCATTCTCGGTGCGGATCGCGGGTGCGCCCCTGACCACTTCCACTTTGGCGAGTTGGCCTAGCGGGATCATCGCACCTTCCATACTGGGTACCAGCACCTCGCGCGCGATCTGCTGCGGATCGCTGCGCAACTCGCGCGGATAGCGCACGATGACACCGAAGCGTTCGCGCCCCTCCACTGTCGTGGTCACCATCTCGCCGCCCAGCGCGGTGGAGATCACATCCTGCAAGTCACCTATTGCCATGCCGTAACGCGCCAGTGCTGCGCGATCCGGCACGATATCGAGGTAAAGGCCACCGGTAATACGCTCGGCAAAAGCACTGGTGGTGCCAGGCACGTTTTTGACCACTGCTTCGATGTCCTTGGCCACGCGTTCTATGCCCTCCAGATCCTTGCCGAACACCTTGATCCCGATAGGCGTGCGGATGCCGGTGGCGAGCATATCGAGACGCGCCTTGATCGGCATGGTCCACGAGTTGGCGACCCCCGGGATTTGCAAGGCATTGTCCATCTCGCCGATCAGCTTGTCGGTCGTCATGCCGGGTCGCCATTCTTCTTGCGGCTTAAGATTGATCGTGGTCTCGAACATTTCCGGCGGCGCCGGATCGGTAGCGGTCTGCGCGCGTCCCGCCTTGCCATACACAGATGCGACTTCGGGAAAGCTCTTGATGATCTTGTCCTGAGTCTGCAACAGTTCTGCCGCTTTGGTGATCGACATCGCGGGCAGCGAAGCGGGCATGTAGAGCAGCGTGCCCTCGTTCAGCGTCGGCATGAATTCACTGCCCAGGCGCATCGCCGGATAGAGGGTCAGGACTAGCAGCACCAGCGCTGCCGCGATCGTGGTCTTCTTGTGCTGCATCACCGCCGCGATGATCGGGCGATAAGCCCAGATCAGGAAGCGGTTCAGCGGATTCTTGTGTTCCGGCATCAGCTTGCCGCGTATGAACAGCCCCATCAACACCGGGACCAGCGTCACCGACAACAGTGCCGCACCGGCCATCGAGAAGGTCTTGGTAAAGGCCAGCGGCGAGAACAGCCTGCCCTCCTGCGCCTCCAGCGTGAACACTGGCAGGAACGACACAGTGATGATCAGCAGCGAAAAGAATAATGCCGGGCCAACTTCCTTGCACGCCGCCAGCATCGCTTCAAAGCGCGACTCGCCCTCCTTCAGCCGCTCCAGATGTTTATGCGCATTCTCGATCATCACGATCGCGGCGTCCACCATCGCGCCGATGGCTATCGCAATGCCGCCCAGGCTCATGATGTTGGAATTCATGCCGAGCAGGCGCATCGCGATGAAGGCGATCAGCACGCCGATGGGCAACATCACGATGGCGACCAGCGCACTGCGCACATGCATCAGGAACACGATGCACACCAGCGCGACGATGACGCTTTCTTCAAACAGCGTGCCCTTGAGATTTTCGATGGCGCGATTGATCAGGTCGGAACGGTCATATACTGATTGTATGGTCACCCCTTCCGGCAAGCCTGGGGTAATTTCGGCGATCTTGGCCTTGACGTTGCGTATCACCTCCAGCGCGTTCTCGCCAAAGCGCGCCATCACGATGCCGGACACCACTTCGCCCTCGCCATTCAATTCGGTCAGGCCACGCCGCTCGTCCGGGCCGAGCTCGACGCGCGCGATGTCGCGTATCAGCACCGGCGTGCCACGCTCGGACTTCACTACCAGATTTTCGATATCGCCCTTGCCGCGCAAATAGCCCCTGCCGCGCACCATGTATTCTGTCTCGGCCATTTCCAATGCGCGCCCGCCCACATCGCGATTGGAGTCGCGGATCACCTGCGTCACCTTCATCAGCGGGATGCCGTAAGCACGCAACTTCACCGGGTCTACCGTCACCTGATACACCTGCACGAAGCCGCCGACGGAAGCCACTTCGGCCACACCATGCGCCTTGGTGAGCTGGTAGCGCAGGAACCAATCCTGAATCGTGCGCAGTTCGGCCAGCGTCTTGTTCACGCCAATCACCGCGTATTGGTACACCCAGCCGACGCCGGTCGCATCCGGGCCGATCTGCGGCGTAATGCCCTGCGGCAGTTTGCCGGAAGCGAAGTTGAGATACTCCAGCACCCG
>JANXXH010000020.1 GCA_025350705.1 Gallionella sp. | reverse complement strand
AGTACAACGGCATTCCTAAAGAATCGTTCCCACTATTCCTCAAGGAATGTGAGTTCAGATTTAACTATGGAACGCCAAAACAACAACTGAAATTACTTAAGGAGTGGGCTGATATTTAGTGCTAATCTACTTCAGCCCCATGTTTTTTCCACATGATTATTTTTGACATTTGGTATAACCCATACGTCCCCCGGGTTTTTGCCAAGTGGGTTACATGAATATTGCCCTGCCTTGGGGCCTTTGAAATACTTTTTGCCAGGGTACTTCTGAGGCACTCGAATGGAGTCCAAATCAAATAAGTAGTTATCCGATTTTGTAAACCACAAAATGGTCTCATATCGGCCAGACAAACGGCGCGTACAGTGCAGACCATGTTCAAAATGCCAAACAATTCGGTTACGCAATTTCAAGTTACGCTGAGCAAAGGAGGGATACAGGGCAATATCAAGAGGAACGATAGCGCCATCATGCACATAATTACCCACTTGCCAGCAAATACTGCCCTCTGGATGAAGGACGCGAATGCATTCTGTAATTACCTTGTCTTGCCAAGATAAATATTTCTCGAAATCTCCCTTACGCTCATAGGATTTCCCAAGATTGTAAGGGGGCGAGGTGACTACCAAGCGTATGCTGCCATCAGGTATTTTGGATAGCAGTTTGAGGCAGTCTCCCTCAAGTAAGACTGCTTGTTTAGAAGTTGAAAAAGACGCAGAAATAGTTAGTGCGGACATATTACTCGGATGCCTCATCTTCCTTGCCCTCTAAGCCCTCATTAACATCGGGAGCCACGTCCAGAATTACCATCAAGACTGCATCATACCATTCAATATAATCGCCCATCTTGTCACCAATCGCTTTGATCTCATCATCTGTAAGTTCGCGGAATCCCTCTTCTTCCGCGACGCGGCGTACATCTTCCACACTAATGAAATAGAGGTTGTAGTCGTCTGGCCAAGGCATGGCTCAAATCCCTTGCGGCGCGCGGCTGTGCCAGTCGGTCGCCAGTTGATATTGGTGCGCCACGTTGAGCATACGCGCCTCGTCGAAATAATTGCCGATGATCTGCAAGCCCACCGGCATGCCCGGATTACCATTGCTGGCAGCCCCGAAGCCGCAGGGGATAGACATGCCGGGCAGGCCCGCGAGGTTCACGGCGATAGTGTAGATGTCGGACAGATACATCTGCACCGGATCGTCGCCCTTCTCGCCTAATTTGAATGCAGTACTCGGTGAAGTCGGCCCCATGATGACGTCACATTTCTTGTAGGCTTCGGTGAAGTCCTGCGCGATCAGGCGGCGGATCTTTTGCGCCTGCAAGTAATAAGCATCGTAGTAGCCGTGGCTCAATACATAAGTGCCGATCATGATGCGGCGCTTCACCTCCGCGCCGAAGCCTTGCGCGCGGCTCTTCTCGTACATGTCGGCGAGGTCGGTATATTCGGGTGCGCGATAACCATAGCGCACACCGTCGAAACGCGACAGGTTGCTCGACGCTTCTGCCGGAGCCAGCACGTAGTACACTGGCACAGATAGTTTGGAATTCGGCAGAGAAATATCGACGATGGTCGCTCCGAGTTTTTTGTATTCTGCGATGGCGGCTTCGATCGCCTTGGCGACATCGCTGCTCATACCTTCTGCGAAGAATTCTTTCGGCAGGCCGATGCGCAAGCCGCTCAGCGGCTTGTTCAGGTCGCGGGCGTAGTCCTCCTTGTCGTGCTGCAACGAAGTGGAATCGCGTTCGTCGAATCCGGCCATTACGTTCATCATCAGCGCGAGGTCTTCGGCGCTGCGGCCCATCGGCCCCGCCTGATCCAGACTGGATGCGAAGGCGATCATGCCATAGCGCGACACCGTGCCGTAGGTCGGCTTGATGCCGGAGATGCCGCACAGCGCGGCGGGCTGGCGGATCGAGCCGCCAGTGTCGGTGCCGGTCGCAGCCGCGCACAGCCGCGCGGCCACCGCGCAGGCCGCGCCACCGGAGCTGCCGCCGGGCACGGCGTTTCTATCCCAGGGATTTTTCACCGTGCCGAAGTGCGAGGTTTCGTTGGATGAGCCCATCGCGAATTCGTCCATGTTGGTCTTGCCCAGATTCACCGCCCCGGCGTTGTTGAATTGCTCGATGACGTGCGCATCATAGGGCGCAATGAAATTCTCCAGCATCTTCGAGCCGCAGGTGGTGCGCCAGCCCTTGGCGCAGAAGATGTCCTTCTGGGCGATCGGGATGCCGGTGAGTGCTTGTGCCTTGCCGCCCGCCAGCAGGGCATCCGCGGCGCGGGCTTGTGCCAAACTGGTTTCGGCTTTGGTGGTGATGTAGGCATTCAGCGCGGGATTGAGCGCGGCGATGCGGTCCAGGTAGAGTTGCGTCAGTTCGACGCTGCTGATTTTCCTGGCGCGCAGCGCGCTGCCGAGTTGCTGCAAACTTGAATTAAGCATGATTCGGACTATTCGATGACTTGGGGAACGAGATATAAACCCGCTTCGACTTGTGGTGCGATCTCCTGGAAAGCCTCGCGCTGATTGGTTTCGGTCACCACATCCTCGCGCAGCCGCTGCGATACATCCTGGGCGTGGGACATCGGCGCGATGCCTTTGGTATCGACGGCCTGCATTTCGGCGATCAGGTCAAAAATACCGGACAGTTGCGCACGGGCGGATTCGATTTCCGCTTCACTCATTGCCAGCCGGGCTAAACGGGCGACTTTCTGGACATCGGCATTGGTCAGGGACATAGCAAAAACTTTATTCAAATAAGGCTAATAGAGTATCATATGTGGGTTTTTCAGGGTGTTGAAAAACTACTGATGGGACGACTAGCCATCTGACTAGGCTACCAAAAGACGGCAGCCCGGTCATTGGTTATGCGCTTGGCATAGCTGTGCGCAAGGACTAAAAATGCGGGATCGCGAAGCGATAGACTTTATGTAAACTCCGCTTTTTCGCCCTTTCGCGCCTTGTTCTACCATCACTCACTATGTTTTTCAACACCCTGATATTGGCGCATCTCTTTGACTACAGGACACGACATGTTGGGATTATTAAAAGGCTATTTTACAAATGATTTGGCAATTGACCTCGGCACAGCGAACACGCTGATTTGGGTGCGCGGACAGGGCATCGTACTGAATGAACCTTCAGTGGTGGCGATACGCCAGGAGGGTGGGCCGAATGGCAAAAGGGTGGTTCAGCAGGTTGGCCTCGCCGCCAAGCAGATGATGGGGCGCACGCCGGGCAGCATCACCGTGATCCGCCCGATGAAGGATGGCGTGATCGCCGACTTCACCGTCACCGAGCTGATGCTCAAGCATTTTATCCGCAAGGTTTACAAGGCCGGCATTTTCAGTCCCAGCCCGCGCATCGTGATCTGTGTGCCGTGCGGTTCAACCCAAGTGGAACGGCGCGCGATACGCGAGTCCGCGGTTGGCGCGGGTGCGCGTCGCGTGGAGTTGATCGAGGAGCCGATGGCTGCTGCGATCGGTGCCGGTCTGCCGGTGGAAGAAGCGACCGGTTCGATGGTGGTGGACATCGGCGGCGGTACTACGGAAGTAGGCGTGATTTCTCTGGGCGGCCCGGTGTACTCAGGTTCGGTGCGTGTCGGCGGCGACAAGTTCGACGAGGCGATCATCAATTACATACGCCGCAATTACGGCATGTTGATAGGCGAGACCACTGCGGAAGAGATCAAGAAGACGATAGGTTCGGCCTTTCCCGGTTCTGAGGTGCGCGAGATGGAAGTGACCGGGCGTAATCTGGCAGAGGGTGTGCCACGCAGCTTTACTATTTCAAGCAATGAAGTGCTCGAAGCCATGACCGACCCGCTCAATAATATCGTCAGCGCGGTGAAGACGGCGCTCGAACAAACCCCGCCGGAACTCGGTGCAGATATTGCCAACAAGGGCATGGTGTTGACCGGTGGTGGAGCGTTGCTGCGCGATCTGGACAGGTTATTGATGGAAGAAACCGGTTTGCCGGTGTTGATTGCGGACGACCCGTTGACCTGCGTGGTGCGCGGTTCCGGCATGGCGCTTGAAAACATGGACAAGTCGACCAGCATCTTTACCACCGAATAATTTTAACTCCCGCGTAATTATCCAAAAGTCTCGATGGAACGTCGGTGATAGACAACACGCAATCTTTCCGATTTTTCAATCGCGGCCCCAGTTCTGTGGCGCGACTGGTATTTTTTGCGGTGCTTTCGTTGTTGCTGATGTTCGTGGACACCCGCTACCGCTATCTGGAATCCACGCGCAGTGCGCTGTCGGTATTGATCTCACCGATACAGATGCTGGAGATATTGCCTGGCTCATTGTGGCAACAGGCCGGTGATCTGTATATCACGCAGGGTATGCAACAAGCCCTGATAAAGCAGAACGATGAATTGAGCCGGCAGCATCAGAGCGATGCCGCGCAATTGCTTCAATTGCAGGCAATACAGTTGGAGAATCAACAATTGCGCAATCTGGCCGAGCTGCCGATACGCAACGAATTTACTACCCAATTAGCTGAAATCGTTTATGCCGAGCGCGACGTATTCAAGCGCAAAATACTCATCAACAAGGGTACCGATGCCGATGTGAAGCTCGGACAAGTGGTGATGGATGACATCGGTATCGTCGGGCAAATTACTCGCGTCTATCCCTGGCTTTCCGAAGTCACCCTGGTTACCGAAAAAGATCATGCAGTGCCGGTGCAAGTGCTGCGCAACGCAGTGCGCACCATCCTGTTCGGCTCGGGCGATATCAGCCAGCTATCGCTACGCTATATGCCGGCCAGCGCGGATATTCAGGCCGACGACATATTGGTCACCTCCGGCATAGACGGCATCTATCCGCCGGGCATTCCGGTCGCCAAGGTGGTAAAGGTCGAACGCGATCCGGCCTACCCATTCGCGAACGTTACATGTATTCCGGTGGCGGGAGTGGATAAACACCGCCATATGCTTATATTGTCCAGCATGCCCAAGTTGCCAGAGCGTCCGGATGAAAAGGCTGAAGGGAAAGAGACCGGCAATCGTGTGAAGGTCAGGAGAAATAATTAGATGTCCTACCCTTCCATACAAGCCAAGCCGGAAATCCTAGGCCCGGTCAGCAACTCCTTTATCGCGTTAAGCGTGCTGGTTGCGCTGTTTATGAACGGACTTCCCTGGGGCGGGATTTGGCTGATGCTGCGCCCGGACTTCGTGGCGGTGGTCATGCTCTACTGGTGTTTGCATAAACCGGTGCGCATCGGTATCGGCCTGACGTGGGCAGTGGGGATACTTGCCGATGTGGCGGATGCCAGCCTGTTCGGTCAGCACGCGCTGGCGTATACACTGCTCGCTTTTGGTGGAGTGGTGCTGCATCGCAGGCTGCAGATGTTTGATCTGCGCCAGCAGACAGTCCAGGTGTTCTGGATATTTGCAGTAACTTACGCCGTGTATGCGCTGGTGAATTGGCAGATAAATGGCTATATGGTGTGGCTGTATTTTCTCGGTTGTCTAACTTCGACTTTGGTGTGGATGCCGCTCAGCATCATGCTTCAAACAATGGGGCAGAAAAGAGTGGACCACGAGCGCCGCCATCGTGAACGCCGTCCATGATGAAACCCGTTGAGTTTAAAAACCATCAACGCGAGATTTTTCACTTCCATTTACGGCTGGTTGTAGGCATCGGTTTTGTATCGGTGTTGCTGGCGATACTGCTGATGCGTTTTTTCTATCTGCAAGTGGTGCGCCACAATTATTACCAGACGCTGTCGGAGAGTAACCGCATTTCCATCGTTCCCATCGTTCCCAATCGCGGCCTGATACTCGACCGCAACGGCGAGGTGTTGGCGCGCAATTATTCCGGCTACACGCTGGAGATAAACCAGACCAAGACGACCGACATCGAAGCCACGGTAAACGAGCTGTCCAAGCTGGTCGAGATCACCAACAAGGATCGCAAACGCTTCAAAAAGCTGCTCGCCGAGAGTCACAGCTTTGAAACGCTGGTGATCCGCAACCGCTTGAGCGACGAAGAAGTGGCGCGTTTTGCCGCACAGCAATATCGCTTTCCGGCTGTCGAGATCAAGGCGCGATTATTCCGTGATTATCCGTTCGGCGCAAAGACTTCCCATTTGATCGGCTATATCGGGCGCATCAACGATACCGAAGTGAGCCAGCTTGAAGAAGATGATCTTGCGGCAAATTATCGCGGCTCGGATTACATCGGCAAGACCGGATTGGAGCAGAGCTATGAAGGAGACCTGCACGGCACCACCGGCATAGAACAAGTCGAAGTGGATGCGGGTGGACGCGCGGTGCGTATGGTATCCCGTTCCGCGCCGGTTTCCGGCAACACGCTGGTATTGAGCATCGATGTGAAGCTGCAGGAAATCGCCGAGCAATCGTTCGGCAACTATCGCGGCGCATTGGTGGCGATCGACCCGAACACCGGAGAGGTTCTGGCTTTTGTCAGCAAGCCGGGCTACGACCCCAACCCGTTCATCGACGGCATCGATACGCAGAGTTGGGATGAGCTGAATAATTCCCCCGATGTACCGCTAAACAATCGTGCACTGCGCGGCCAATATCCGCCCGGCTCGACCATCAAACCTTTTATGGCGCTCGCCGGTTTGAATTTCCACACGCGCAAGCCCGAGCAAACCATCAACGATCCGGGCGTATATTATCTGCCGGGCAGTAGCCGCCAATATCGCGACTGGAGAGCGGGCGGCCACGGCAGCGTGAACATGTTCAAGGCCATCCAGATGTCCTGCGACACTTATTTCTACGGCTTGGCAACCGAGCTGGGCATAGACAACATTGCCAATTTTCTGTCGCGCTTTGGTTTTGGCCAGAAGACCGGCCTGGATCTGGAGGGTGAAACATCCGGCCTGTTGCCATCGCAGGAATGGAAGACGAAACGCTACCAGCAGATATGGTATCCCGGAGACACGGTATCGGTCGGCATCGGGCAAGGCTATAGTCTGGTCACCCCGATGCAACTGGCGTTTGCCACCGCCACGCTGGCTAACAATGGCGTGGCTTACAAACCGCATCTGGTAAAAGAAGTGCAAAGTCCGCGCAGCAGCGAGAATCGTTCCATCGCAACGGAACCCCTGTTTAATTTGAACATCCCTGCTAAGGATCTGGATCTGGTCAGGCGCGCCATGGTGGCTGTTACACAGCCAGGCGGCACGGCGGTATATGCCTCGCTGGGCGCGCCCTATCACATCGCGGGCAAAACTGGAACGGCGCAGGTAGTAGCCATGAAGCAGGGCGAAAAATATGATGCAAAAAAAGTCGACGAACGACTTCGCGATCATGCCTGGTTCATCGCTTACGCTCCTGCCGAAAAACCGCAGATCGCGCTGGTGGTGCTGGCCGAAAACGGCGGGCACGGCGGCGGCACAGCGGCGCCCATTGCACGCAAGGTGTTGGACTATTACCTGCTCGGCAAGGTGCCGAAGCCATTGACTGAGGCCGAAGTGAGGAAGGCGGGCGGAAATGACTAGACGGCAATTGTGGATGCGTATCATTGCGCATATCGACCGGCAGCTGTTGCTGGGCATCGGCTTGCTGCTGCTGACCAGCTTGCTGGTGTTGTATAGCGCCGATAACGCAAGTTGGGATCGTCCGCTCAACCAGGTGCGCAACATCGTGGTGGCGCTCGCCTTTATGTGGTTGATCGCCAATCTGCCTTTGCATTATTTGATACGCACCGCCATGCCGATCTATGTGTTGGGCATGATATTGCTGATCGGCGTGGCGCTGTTCGGCGACATCAGCCACGGCGCACGACGCTGGTTGAACCTTGGAGTGACAACCATCCAGCCGTCCGAGCTGATGAAGATCGGTGTGCCGATGATGATGGCCTGGTATTTCGAAAAGCACGAAGCCACGCTTACCCTGAAAAATTACTTTGTCGCCGCGCTGCTGTTGGTGATGCCAATCGCGTTGATCGCACGCCAGCCCGATCTGGGAACCTCGTTGTTGATCACTGCGAGCGGGTTTTACGTGTTGTTCCTGGCAGGTCTGAGTTGGCGTGTGATCATCACATTGACTGTCGCGGCACTCGCCAGCGCGCCGGTGTTGTGGAAGATGTTGCATGAGTACCAGCGCCACCGCATCATGATGTTGTTCGACCCTTCGCAAGACGCGCTGGGCAACGGCTATCACACTATCCAGGCGTCCATTGCCGTGGGTTCGGGCGGCATCATCGGCAAGGGCTATTTGAACGGTACTCAGACACACCTCGACTTCCTGCCGGAGCGCACCACCGATTTTATTTTCGCCGTGTATTCCGAAGAGTTCGGTTTGATCGGCAACCTGTTCCTGTTGGGGTTGTATGCTTTTGTGGTCTGGCGCGGTTTCATCATCACCTCGCATGCCTCTACTTACTTCACGCGCTTGATGGCGGGTTCCATCACGCTGACCTTCGCCACTTATGCGTTCGTCAACATGGGCATGGTCAGCGGCATCCTGCCTGTGGTCGGCGTGCCGTTGCCGCTGATCAGTTACGGCGGCACATCCATGCTGACCCTGCTGCTTGGTTTTGGTATGTTGATGAGCATAGAGACACACAAAAAACTAGTCAAGACTTGATGTGTGCTGCGTGTGTTCCATACCCTGTTTAGGGATCGAATAAATAGAAGGAAATTGCATGAGCAACAAAATAACAATTCTGGTGTTGGCAACGCTGCTGCTCGCGGCTTGCAGTACTGCGCCTAAAAAGGCTGCAACGTCCAGCAGCGGCGGCTACCTTGCCGGGGACGGGCCGGGCGCAGACATTCCGGCCAATCTCGATGCGACACCGGATGCCGTGCCGAAGATCGAACCGTTGCACCGCTATGCCAATCGCCCTTATGTCGCGTTGGGCAAGACTTACAGGCCGATGACCATCGTTGGAAATTTCAAGGAACGCGGCATCGCCTCGTGGTATGGCAAGAAATTCAACGGTGAGCGCACCTCCAGCGGCGAAACCTATGACATGTACGCCATGTCAGCCGCGCACCCCACCTTGCCGATTCCCAGCTACGCACGCGTGACAAACAGGGCCAATCAAAAATCCGTCATCGTGCGCATCAATGACCGGGGTCCGTTCATCAATGATCGTGTGATCGATCTGTCCTATACCGCTGCATACAAACTCGGCATCCTCAGCAATGGCAGCGCAGAAGTCGAAGTGGAAAGCCTGGCTGCCAATACACATATCACCCCAGTGGCGCCCATCGAACCGGCGCAAAGCAAACCGTTGGAAGTCAGTCCGCCTGCCTCCTCTGTCGTTGCCCCCCCCGTTTCTTCTGTTGCCGATATTTCTGTAGCTACCCCTGCTGCGCCTGCCACACCGCCTGTTGCATTACCGCCTGTAACACTGGCATCACAGGAAAACAACGACACCAGCGTCTACTTGCAGCTCGGCGCATTTAAATCGCAAGAGAGCGCGGAAAGTTTTATGGAGAAGATGCGCGGTGAGTTGAGCAGCACCGGCAAGCAATTAAAATTATTCAACAAGGATGGATTGGTGCGCGTGCATATCGGGCCATATGCCAATCAGAGTGAAGCGCGCAGCAGCGCGGAAAGTTTGGGAGAGAAGCTCGGTTTCAAGCCGATGGTGAATTTGCCGTAGCTTCGTCATTCCGGTACACGCCAGAATCCAGTTTACTAAAAGTCAAAATCGAAACCGTCGGGGGTAGCCCGACAGCTAGTCACTTTTTCTTGCGTCGCCAAGAATAAAGTAACCAAAAAGAATGCGATCCCGGCGCGCCGTGCCTACGGTATTCCCTCGATCATCCGCAAGCAAGCGGGGCTGCGCAACTCGACCTGGCGGGGCGCACACCCCGCGCCCCACTGCGGGACTCGAACAGTGCTCGCCTAAACCTCCGCCTGTTTGCGGCTGATCTTCGGCGGCGCACAGGGGAATGGGCGTAGCTCACAATGCCGCCTGTTAGCGCCAAATAGTAATGTCCCCTGTCTCCCAAATAGAAATGTCCCCTGAGTGAATAGACTCAGCGCCTGTTAAAACCAGAGGCGGGCATTTTGAAATGGACATCATGATGAGCCAAAAGGAAGCGAAACGGGCGCAG
>JANXXH010000116.1 GCA_025350705.1 Gallionella sp. | reverse complement strand
CGATCTTCGGCTTCGGAGTGGTCTGGATCGTCAATCAGTTTGGCGCGCTCATCGACGAAAACGGATTTGGCCTCCTCGAATCTCACGCCGTGCTTTTCCGCATTAGCGGCAGCTTTTCGATCATCCCACTCAAAGCGAAGTGTGCTCATATGCACAGTATAACTACACTGTAATGCAACGGCAAGGGCTGTGCTTGAGTGTGAAAATGGCTAACGTTAAGTAGCCATCCCATTTGACGTAAAACATTGCGTCAAAGTGATGGATAAAATATTTTCATTCATACATAATCCGCTCTGCTTCAATCTGTTATGTTTTTTTAGGGCTTCCTAAAAATGACCGGAAAACCATCATCGGTTACATCGCCTAAGTTGCTCGACCAAGTGCGTGGCAAAATCCGCCTCAAGCATTACAGTATTCGCACCGAACAATCTTACGTGGATTGGATTAAACGCTATATTCTCTTCCACGGCAAGCATCATCCGAAGGATTTGGGGGCACAAGATATCGAGGCGTTTCTCACCTACCTTGCGGTGGAGGGGAGGGTTGCCGCTTCTACGCAGAATCAGGCGAAATCGGCATTGCTGTTCTTGTACAAAACGGTGTTGGACATGGATTTGCCTTGGCTGGATAACGTGGAGCGCGCAAAGGCTCCCAAACGGTTGCCGGTGGTGTTGACTCGGGAGGAAGTGCAGGCGGTGCTGGCGCGGCTGGAAGGAACGCACTGGTTGATTGCGAGCCTGCTCTACGGCGCCGGGCTGCGAATCATGGAAGGGGTACGGCTGATGGAACTACTAGCCATTCGACTAGGCTGCAAGAAACCTCAGCCAAGTCGCTGGTTATGCGGGTGAAGGATGTGGAATTTTCCCGCCGTGAAATACTGGTGCGTGATGGCAAGGGATTCAAGGATCGGGTGACGATGCTGCCTGCCGCTGTGGCTGCCCCGCTCAAGACGCATCTTGCCCGCGTGAAGGAGTTGCATCAGCAGGATCTGGCGGCTGGCTTCGGCGAGGTGTATTTGCCTTATGCGCTGGACAGGAAATATCCCAGTGCGGGCCGGGATTGGGCGTGGCAATATATTTTTCCTTCTGTCAATTTGTCGGAAGACCCACGTGAAGGAAAAACACGCCGGCATCATATTCAGGATCAGGCGGTGCAGCGCGCCGTGAAGCAGGCGGTGCGTGCAGCGGGTATCTCCAAACCAGCCACTCCGCATACCTTTCGCCATTCTTTTGCGACACATCTGCTTGAAAGCGGTTATGACATCCGTACCGTGCAGGAGCTGCTCGGTCATTCGGATGTTTCCACGACGATGATCTACACCCATGTGCTGAACAAGGGCGGCAGGGGTGTGGTGAGTCCATTGGATCGGTGATATCGGATTATTTTTATTGAGTTGATCGGGGAATGAATATGGGTTTGGGGCCGGTGATGCTGGACGTGTTGGGGACGCAACTGACTGCCGAGGATGAGGCGCGCTTGCGTCATCCGCTGGCCGGAGGGGTGATCCTGTTCGCCCGCAATTTTCAATCGCCAGGCCAGCTTGCCGGGCTTACTGCGGCGATCCATGCGTTGCGCACGCCGCCGTTGCTGATCGCGGTGGATCACGAGGGCGGGCGTGTGCAACGCTTCCGCGAAGGATTTTGCAAACTTCCCGCGATGCGCGAACTCGGCAAGATCTGGGATACTCATCCGCAGCGCGCGCGGCATCTGGCTCAGCAAGTGGGTTATGTGCTGGCGGCAGAGTTGCGCGCGTGCGGCGTGGACTTCAGTTTCACGCCGGTGCTGGACGTGGATCACGGACAAAGCAGCGTGATCGGCGACCGCGCGTTTCACAACGATCCGCAAGCGATCGCCGAGCTGGCGCACAGCCTGTTGCTGGGACTCAAACAGGGCGGCATGCCGACAGTAGGCAAGCATTTCCCCGGTCATGGTTACGTTCAAGCTGATTCGCATCTGGACATTCCGGTGGACGAGCGCGCGTTCGTTGATATCGAAATGTGCGACCTGATCCCGTTCCGGCAGATGGTGAATTACGGCCTGACCGCCGTGATGCCCGCGCATGTGATCTATCCCAAGGTGGACAACCGTCCGGCGGGGTTCTCGCCGGTGTGGCTGAAAAATATTTTACGGGGTCAATTGGGTTTCGAGGGCTGCATCTTCAGCGACGACCTGAGCATGGAAGGCGCGACCGTCGCGGGCGGCATCGTGCAGCGCGCTGAGGCGGCGCTGAATGCCGGTTGCGATTTGGTGCTGGTGTGCAACAAGCCGGAATCGGCGGATGAGTTGCTGGCAGGACTGCATTGGGAAATGCCTGCCACCAGCAAAGCGCGACTCGCCCAGATGCGCGGAAAATCCCATCCGGAATCGATGCCCCGGCTTTATGAGCAACACCAGTTTATCAAAGCGCTGGACGATATTTCGGTGATTGGTATGAGCAACGCGCAATTACCGCTGGCATAGCATTTGTGGCATAGTTGGCTTGAGCGAACCGATAAGGCCTGTGCGATGAAATTATTTTTCCGGCTGGGTATGTTGTTGTTGCTGACGGCATGCGGCGATAAATACGTCGAACCTTTGGTATTCGGGGCCGTGACCTGGCCCGGATATGCCCCTGCTTATGTGGCGCGCGAACTGGGTTATCTGAAGGAAGAGCAGATCCACCTGGCCGAATTCTCCAACACCACTGAAGTGCTGCGCTCCTTCCGCAATGGCCAACTACAGGTCGCGGGGCTGACGCTGGACGAGGCGCTGAGTCTGCGGCACAGCGTGCCTGATTTGCAAATATTCCTGATGGCCGATTTTTCCAACGGTGCGGATGTGCTGATGGTGCGTCGCGGTATCAGGAACCTGAGCCAGCTCAGGGGTAAGCGCATCGGTGTGGAAAAGACCGCGCTGGGGGCTTACTATCTGACCCTGATTTTGCGCGCCGCGAATCTTTCCGGGACGGACCTACAGATCGTCTCGCTGCCGCTGGATGAACATGTGCGGGCTTTTGATTCGGGCCTGGTGGATGCCGTCGTGACCTTCGATCCGGTACGCAGCAAGTTGTTGCAGCAAGGCGCAGAGATGTTGTTTGATAGCAGCAAAATACCGGGCAAGATCGTGGACGTACTGGTGGTGCGAGCGGCGGATGCCGAGACACACAAAGCCCAGTTGCATGAATTTATCAGGGCATGGTTCCGCGCATTGAGTGTGATCCAGCAGGACAAGGCGCGCGCCTATCCGATCATGGCGCGACAAGAGCAAGTGGCGCCCGCCCAGATCGAGCAAACCATGCCCGGTATATTGCTGCTCGACAAGCAACAAAACCTCCGGCAGTTTTCCGGCAATCCATCTGCGCTGTTGAATATCAGCATGGATATTCAACGTATCCTGAAAGAAAGCGGAATGACAACAGGCGGCGATGATCTCTCGCAATTGATCAATCCGCGTCTGCTTGGGGGAGCGAGCCTTGACTGAGCCGAGCTATATGCATGGCAGTATCAGCAACAAAGTCATTTCATTGCGTGTGCTGATCCCTTTGCTGATGTTGCTGGTTGTCCTGGTAATGATGAGTTTCGAGTTCGTGCTGGATATGCGGCGTGAAGCCGATTTCGTCTATGCCGAATATCAGTTCGGTCAGATGGATACGGTGCTGCACCTGCAATCCAGCATCGAACATGATGTGCGCATCGGTGATGATGAGCGGATCCAGCAATATTTTTCCGAACTGAGCACCGAAGCGGAAGTGCGCGTGGCCATGCTGGCAGATGATCAAGGCCGGATCATCGCGTCGACCCGCATGTCCCTGATAGGCGCAAGCCTGAGTCAAGCGGCACTGCAACTCTCCCTGCCAGACTGGCTGAAGGCGTTCTCGGCAGGGGATATCTCTGAGATGGCCATCAAACAAACCGTGGACAGGGAGCGGAACGCTATTCTGATTGTTGCTCCGGTGCGCATGGATGCGCCGGGCAGCGCGCTGGTGCGGAGCAGAATCGGCATGCTGTTCATCTACACCGATATGAAAGGCCCTTTAACAGAGCAATCCTCACATGTCAAAACACAATTGCAGCAACTGTTTTTTGGTTTGGTCGGACTCGCGCTTTTGATTGGTTTTCTATTGCACTGGACGGTGACGCGCCGCGTGGTGAAGTTGCTGCATGCCGCAGAATATGTCGGCGAGGGAAACCTGAATATCTCCGCCGGGGTGGGCGGCCCGGACGAGATCGGGCAGCTCGGCACATCCTTTGACGGCATGGTGCAAAAGATGGCGCGATCTTCCTTGCAGATCCGCAAACTCTCGGGTGCGGTCGAGCAGAGTCCGAACAGCATCATCATCGCCGATGTCAATGGCATTGCCGAATATGTGAATCCGCACTTTTGCACGGTCACCGGTTACGAGGCCGAAGAGGTGCTCGGAAAAAGTTTGCATTTACACCAATCAGGAAAAGCGGATAAGGAGATGTACGACGAAGTATGGCACACCATAAAGTCGGGCCAGGTTTGGCGCGGCGAAATGTACAACAGGAGCAAACACGGCAGGATGTATTGGGAAGATGCCGTCGTCAGCCCGATTTTTGACGAACGGGGCAACATCACGAATTTCCTGTCCGAACAGATTGATATCACGGCGCGCAAACAAGCCGAGGAGCAGGTTCGCCTGTTCGAAAGGGTGTTCGTCAATGCCAACGAAGCCATTATGATTACCGATGCTGACAACAGCATCCTCGACGTCAACCCAGCATTCACGGTAATCAGCGGTTATACAACCGAAGAAGTGACCGGGAAAAATCCGCGCATATTTTCTTCCGGCCTGATGGACAGTGATTTTTACAAAAGCATGTGGTCAGAGATCAATGCAACCGGCAAGTGGCAGGGCGAGATGGTGGACCGGCGCAAGGATGGCGAGATTTTTGCAGAGTGGCTGAGTATCAGTTCATTGCGCGATGTCAACGGCAACCTGACGCATTACGTCGCGTTGATGACCGATATCAGCGAGCGCAAGGCGGCGGAAGAGCGCATGATCTACCTCGCCCAGCATGATGTGTTGACCGGACTGCCCAACCGGCTGCTGTTCCGGGATCGCCTGCAGCAGGCGATCAATCATGCCGAACGGCAACAGACCAGCGTGGCGTTGTTGTTCATGGATCTGGATCGTTTCAAGAACGTGAACGATGTATTGGGGCATCAGTTGGGCGATCTGTTGTTGCAGGAGGTGGCGAAGCGCATCCAGCAATGTGTGCGCAGCAGCGACACCATCAGCCGCCAGGGTGGCGATGAGTTCGTCATCATGCTGCCCGACCTGAGTGACCTCGGCGACATCATGCTGGTGGTCGATAAGTTGATCGAGAGTATCTCCCGTCCCTATGATTTGAACGGGCACGTCATTCATGTGACGACCAGCGTGGGGGTGAGCGTGTACCCGCAGGATGGCGTCGACATCGAAACATTGATCAGGAACGCCGATACGGCGATGTATCAGGCCAAAGATGCGGGGCGCAACGATTACCGCTTCTTCACCCAGGAAATGAACCGCGCCATCGCCAAACGCGTCGGGCTGGAAAATAAACTACGCAACGCAGTGAAGAAGGGCGAGTTGTTGTTGCACTATCAACCCAAGGTCGATTTGCGCACGGGTGAGATCATCGCAGCAGAGGCGCTGGTGCGCTGGCAACATCCGGTAGACGGATTGATCTCGCCCGCCGACTTCATCCCGATCGCAGAAGAAACCGGCATGATCGTGCCGATAGGCGAATGGGTGCTGAACGAGGC
>JANXXH010000108.1 GCA_025350705.1 Gallionella sp. | reverse complement strand
TTGAGAATCACGGCGCGAAAGCGGACCCTTACGTGCGGATGCTCGGCGCGGAATTCATCCGGCACGGCAAACAGCAGAGCGCGAAAATGCGCTGCGCGGACCCGAAATTTCCCGGCATGGAAAAGTATGCGGCCGGCTTTGATCTCACCGAGGAGTGGTATTCGCTGAAGGATTTTTCCGAAGACCTCCATGTGCTGCTCGTGCAGGAATCCGAGACGATGGAGGGCAGCGATTACCAGCGCCCGCCCTATCCCGCCACATGGGCGCGGATGCATGGGAAGGGACGCGTATTTTACACGAGCATGGGGCACCGCGATGATGTGTGGGCGAACCCGATCTTCCAGGACATCCTCACCGGCGGCATCCGCTGGGCGCTCGGCGACGTGAAGGCGGATGTCACTCCGAACATCACGAGCATCACGCCGGGTTCGTGGAAGAACCCGCCGTACGTCGCGGAGCCCGCGCCCGCGCCCGCGAAGGCGAAGTGAGCTGAAGCGCTGTGGTGGCTTGAGGAAGTGACCCGCCTCAGATTTTCGGCTCCCAGCCCTTGCGATACGATTCGCGCTGCCAGAGTTTTTCGCCGGCAGGATTGTCGATGAGTTTCCCGGTCTTCGGGTCGCAGCGGACGACCGTGTTCGTGCGGTAGGCGATGTTGCCGAGATGGCAGAGCATGGTGCTTTTCTGACCTTCCTCGATGGGCGAATTCAGCGTCGCCTTGCCGCGGATCGTGTCGAGGAAATTGCCGATGTGCGCCGCATCGCCGCCGCCTGCGCCCTTGCCCTTGCCGGTTTCCTTTCCGCCGAGATCAAAGATGGTCCACGAGTCGCGGTTCACGGCCATCGTGCCGCTGTCGCCGTAGAACATGCATTCGCCCGGCGCTTTCTCCGCAGCGCGCGGATGGCAACTGCTCTGCACCCATTCCATCCCGACCTTGCCGAAATCATACACGGCGGTGCCGGTGTCGGGCGTCTCCTGCTTGTCTTCGTGCCAGTAGCGTCCGCCATTGTAGGTCACGCGCTGCGGATATTCGACCTGCAAGCCCCAGCGCAGGATGTCGAGCGTGTGGATGCCGTTGTTGCCGAGTTCGCCATTCCCCCAATGCCACAGCCAGTGCCAGTCGTAATGCAGATAAGGCTTCATGTCTCTCTCGTCGGGCACCGGACCCTGCCAGATGTCCATGTCGAGATCGTCCGCCGCCTTGAGCGTGCCTTTGCCGATGGGGCCGCGCGCGTTGTAGTAAAATGCGCGGGCAAATTTCGCATTCCCGATCGCGCCGCCGTGCAGCGCCGCGATCGCGTCCTTCATCCATGTGCGCCGCTGATTTCCCATCTGCACGATGCGCCCGTATTTTTTCTGCGCGGCGACGATCATCTCCGCCTCGTGCGGATTCTGGCTGCCGGGTTTTTCCACATACACGTGCTTGCCCGCCTGCATCGCGAGGAGCGCCGCGGGGGTGTGCCAGAAATTCGGCGTCGCGATGAAGATCGCGTCCACCGACTTGTCTTCGAGAATTTTCCGGAAGTCCTGCACGCCCTGGCACGGTGACGCCTGCTTTTCGGAGATCAGCTTCGCACCGCGTTCGAGCCGCTTCGGGTCGGTCTCGGCGATGTAGGCGATCTCCACATCCGGCAGCGTGAGCAGCGCCTGCACATGCCCCAGCCCGCGCCCGAGCGCGACCACGGCGACTTTGATTTTCCTGCCCGCGACGTCGGCGGCGCGGAGGTTCGGGATGGATGAAAGCGCGGCGCCGACGGAAAGGACGGCGGTGCGTTGCAGGGCGGAGCGGCGGGTGATGTTCATTGGGGTCATGGGTTGGGAATAGCGGAGCCTCGAGCCCCGCGGGGAGAGAATTCGCGCGCTGCGAATTACTTTGGCGCGGCGTCAGCCCTGCTACGCCTCCAGCCGGTATCCCAGCCCATGCACCGTCAGCAGAAACTCCGGCTCGCCGGGTTCGTCCTCGATTTTCTGCCGCAGGCTGTATCTGAGCTTCGCGCAAAGCCGCATGTTGCATGGGCAGGTGAATTACTGCTTGGCCGATTTGCCATAACCCCCCTTGATCCCCCCTTGTCAGAGGGGAAGCCGGCGCTCCTCCCCTGACAAGGGGAGGCTGGAAGGGGTTGGCGTTTTGGTAGTTCGCTGCAAACGCATTCCGCTGCGCAACGCGCGGCGTGAGCCAATGCAACAATTCTTCAGGTAGCTCGCGCAAGAAGCTGGATGCCATCCCGTAATTCACCTGCCCATGCAACATGCGGCTTTGCGCGAAGCTCAGATACAGCCTGCGCCGCGCGCGGGTGATCGCCACATACATCAGGCGGCGTTCTTCATCCAGCCCGCCTTCCGATTCGATGCTGTTCTGGTGCGGAAACAAACCTTCTTCCAGTCCGGTGACGAACACGGTGTGGAACTCCAGCCCCTTGGCTGAATGCACGGTCATCAGATGCAATGCATCATCCTGTTCTCCTGCTTGGTGCTCGCCCGCTTCCAGCGATGCATGTGCCAAGAAGGCGGTCAGGCTGTCGTCTTCTGCTTCATGCACGAATAGCGTCGCCGCGTTGACCAGCTCGTTCAGGTTTTCCAGCCGCTCTTCCGCTTCGCGTTTTTTTACGCCGGTCTCGTTCTGGTAATGTGCTATCAGTCCGCTGTGTTCCAGCACGTGATCGATAATTTCCGGGAGCGTGAGTTCGCGCGTCGCGCTGCGCAGCGATTCGATCAGCACGACAAAGGCAGTCACCTTACCACCCGCGCGTGCCGCTGCATCCCATAGCGTCGTATTGTTCTGTTTCGCCGCTTCCTGCAACTGCTCGATGCTGCGTGCTCCTATACCGCGCGTCGGGAAGTTGATGATGCGCAGCAGCGCATTGTCATCGTCGGTATTTTGCATCAGGCGCAAATAAGCCATCGCATGCTTGATCTCCTGCCGCTCGAAGAAACGCAGCCCGCCATACACGCGATACGACAATCCGGCGGAGACCAGCGCATGTTCCAGCACGCGCGATTGCGCATTGGAACGATACAGCAGCGCGATCTCTTTGAGATTGATGCCTTCGGTTTTCAACTGCTTGATTTCATCAACGATGAACGCTGCCTCGTCCACGTCGGTCGCTGCCTCATATACGCGCAACTTTTCGCCGCCGCTTTCTGCCGTCCACAGGTTCTTGCCGAGGCGCTTGAGGTTGTTGCTGATCAGCGCGTTAGCCGCATCAAGGATATTGCCGTGCGAGCGGTAGTTCTGTTCCAGCTTGATGACGTTCTCTACGTGAAAATCGCGCAGCAGCTCCTGCATATTGCCGACAGTCGCGCCGCGAAATCCATAGATGGACTGGTCATCGTCGCCCACTGCGAACAGCGCATTGTCTTTGCCGGCCAATAATTTCAACCAGCGATATTGCAACGGATTCGTATCCTGAAACTCGTCCACCAGAATGTGCTTGAAGCGCTCCTGATAATGTTCGCGCAGTTGCTGGTTGCGCGACAGCAGTTCGTAGCAACGCAACAGCAACTCGGAAAAATCCACCACGCCTTCGCGCTGGCATTGCGCATCGTACTCGGCAAAGATTTCCACCTTGCGCCGCGTGTAGGGATCGAAAGCCTCGACTTCGTTTGCGCGCAACCCCTGCTCCTTGCTGCCGCTGATGAACCACTGCATCTCGCGCAGCGGATATTTTTCATCGTCCACGTTCATCGCTTTCATCAGCCGCTTGATCGCGGACAACTGGTCGCCGCTGTCGAGTATCTGGAACGCCTGCGGCAAGTTCGCTTCGCGGTGATGCGCGCGCAACATGCGGTTGCACAGCCCGTGGAACGTGCCTATCCACATGCCCCGCGTGTTGATCGGCAACATCGCCGATAAGCGCGTGATCATCTCCTTCGCCGCCTTATTGGTGAACGTCACCGCGAGTATGCCGTGCGGGCTCACTGCGCCCGAATTGATGAGATAGGCGATGCGCGTGGTCAGCACGCGCGTCTTGCCGCTGCCCGCGCCCGCGAGGATCAGCGCGGATTGATGGGGCAGGGTGACCGCTTGTCGTTGTTCGGGATTAAGGCCGTCGAGAATACTCATGGCAAAATAAAACAGGGAACCAAACTTGCCGTTTGATTCCCCGTTTGGTTTCCTGAAAACTCGTTATTTATTCTTGTTCTCAATCATGTCATGCACGATAGGCGCAAGTATGATTTCCAGCGCATGGCTCATTTTTCCACCGGGCACGACCAGCGTGTTGGCACGGGACATGAACGAGTTGGGAATCATCGCGAGCATGTAGGGGAAATCCACGCCCTTTGGGTTGCGGAAGCGTATCACCACGAAGCTCTCATCCGGTGTCGGGATGTCGCGCGCGATGAACGGATTGGATGTATCCACAGTAGCAACACGCTGAAAGTTGATGTCGGTGCGCGAGAACTGCGGGGTGATGAACTTGATGTAGTCAGGCATACGACGCATGATCGTATCTACCGTTGCCTCTGCAGAATAACCTCGCTCGGCACCATCGCGGTGAATCTTCTGGATCCACTCCAGATTAACCACCGGCACGACGCCGATACCCAGATCCACATATTTGGCTGCATCGTACTTGCCATCCGTTGCCAGGCCATGCAGACCTTCATAGAACAACAGGTCTGAACCTGGCTCAATGTCTTCCCATGGGGTGAATACGCCGGGCTTCAGGTCGGTCACGCCAAAGTGCTTGTTATGCTGCTCGGCTTCTATTTCGCTATGCACATAGTAACGGCGCTTGCACGTGCCGGTTTCGCCATAGGTCTTGAACATTTCCTCGATCTTGTCGAAATGGTTGGCTTCCGGGCCGAAATGGCTGAAGGTATTGTTGCCCGCTTTGGCAGCAGCGGCAGCGGCAGCGCGAAACGCCATACGATCCAGGCTATGCAGGCTATCGCCTTCAATGATCGCTGCTTGAATTCCTTTTTCAGCGCGGCTTATAGATCTTCGCTCAGCAATAGGAGGAGGGTTGTTGTTGTTCTTTCTTTTTTCACGGCGAAACAAGTTTTCAAAAGCACGTTTGACCGTAGTGGTGCCGGCACCTGACGAACCGGTCACGGCAATCACGGGATGTTTGCGGGACATAGTAGGACTCTCCTGGAGGGATTTATAAAATTTTGGACGGCAATTCTAGCAGAATGCCTCTCTTTGATATAGCAGCCATGTGTTGAATTGACGATGCCGCTATAATGACGGCCTCATCAAACCCATGCAGAAGATAAATGCAACAGGACTACCAACCCAGGAATATCGAAGCTGCCGCGCAGCAATATTGGGATCAGACAGAATCCTTTCGCGCAAGGAAAGAAGCCGGTAAACCCAAGTACTATTGCCTGTCAATGTTCCCCTATCCATCCGGCAAATTGCACATGGGCCATGTACGCAACTACACGATAGGCGACGTGCTGTCGCGCTGGCACAAGATGCGCGGCTACAACGTACTTCAGCCGATGGGCTGGGATGCGTTCGGCCTGCCCGCCGAAAATGCCGCGATCGCCAACAACGTGCCGCCCGCCAAATGGACTGACGACAACATCACGTACATGAAGCAGCAACTCAAGTCGCTCGGCTTCGCCATCGACTGGTCGCGCGAGCTCGCCACCTGCAAGCCTGAGTACTACAAGTGGAACCAGTGGCTGTTCCTGCGCATGCTCGAGAAAGGCATCGCCTACAAGAAGACGCAGGTGGTGAACTGGGATCCGGTGGATCAGACCGTGCTGGCCAACGAACAGGTGATCGACGGACGCGGCTGGCGCACCGGCGCGATTGTGGAGAAGCGCGAGATACCCGGCTATTACCTCGGCATCACTCAACTAGCCGAAGAACTGCTGGCCGATCTCGACAAATTGCCGGGCTGGCCGGAGCGCGTGAAGACCATGCAGGCCAACTGGATCGGCAAGAGCATAGGCGTGCGCTTCGCGTTCACGCACGACATCAGCGATGCATCGGGCGCCACGATCAACGACGGCAAGCTGTGGGTGTTCACCACGCGCGCCGACACCATCATGGGTGTGACATTCTGCGCCGTTGCTGCCGAACATAGGCTTGCCGCTCATGCCGCACTAAGCAACAAGAAGCTTGCTGACTTCATCGACAAGTGCAAACACAGCTCCGTGATGGAAGCTGACATGGCGACCATGGAAAAAGAGGGCATGGACACCGGACTCAAGGTCACGCATCCGCTGACCGGACAACGGGTTCCGTTGTGGGTAGCCAACTATGTGCTGATGAGCTACGGCGATGGCGCGGTGATGGCGGTGCCTGCGCACGACCAGCGGGATTTTGAGTTCACTCAAAAACACAAAGATCAACTGCCTCCAATCAAACCAGTGATTGTCCCTGCCAGTTGGGACTTATCCAAAATCGAAGAAACTAGGAGTGAGTCGGGGGCACCACGTTTGCTTAACGGAACAGATGCTGACATCCACTCACCAATGGGTAACTACACCAACCTTGTGGATTGGGAAAAGTGGAGTGATATTTTTGAACAGAAAGGTGTTTGCATTAATTCCGGCAAATACGATGGCCTGAATTACGAAGCAGCAGTTAACGCCATCGCAGCCGACCTCGCCGCAAAAGGGCTGGGCGAAAAGAAAGTGCAGTGGCGTCTGCGCGACTGGGGTGTCTCGCGCCAGCGCTACTGGGGCTGCCCGATACCCATCATCCATTGCACAAGCTGCGGTTCGGTGCCGGTGCCGGACAATCAACTGCCAGTGGTGTTGCCAACTGATTGCGTGCCGGACGGCACCGGCAATCCGCTGCTCAAGCATATGTATTTCCTGAACTGCACCTGCCCGAAATGCGGCAAACCGGCCAAACGCGAGACCGACACGATGGATACCTTTGTCGATTCGAGCTGGTATTACGCACGCTATGCGAGCCAGTTCAAGTCCGACGCGATGGTGGACGAGGAGACCAGTTACTGGATGCCGGTGGACCAGTACATTGGCGGCATCGAGCATGCTATTCTGCATTTGCTCTACTCGCGCTTCTGGACCAAAGTGATGCGCAACCTCGGCCTGGTCAAATACGACGAACCTTTTGCCAACCTGCTGACGCAGGGCATGGTGCTCAACCACATCTTCTCGCGCCGCACTGACAAGGGCGGTATCGAATACTTCTCACCTGAGGAAGTGGAATTGATTCACGACGCAGGCGGCAAGTTGATTGGCGCAAAGGCCCTTGCCGATGGTCAACCGGTGGAATTTCAGGGCATGGGCACCATGTCGAAATCCAAACGCAATGGCGTAGACCCGCAATCCTTGATCGAACAGTACGGCGCGGATACTGCACGCCTGTTCATGATGTTCGCCTCGCCGCCGGAACAGACGCTGGAGTGGGCGGATTCTGGCGTGGAAGGTGCATACCGTTTTCTGAAGCGCATGTGGAATTTTGCATTTACATATAGTCCAAAAAATGCCAACCAAAGCCTACAACCTGATTGGAACAATGTACAGCAAGCAATTAAAGACCAGCGTCGCGACATTCATCTGGCGCTGAAACAGGCTAATTACGATCTCACCAAGCATCAATTCAACACGGTTGTTTCAGCCTGTATGAAAATACTTAATGCGCTAGAGAAGCATATCGGCGAGAGAGAAGACAAATACGGGAACCGCAATAATGACATGATGGCTCTTATGTTTGTAATCGCAGAAGGGCTCTCAATATTACTGCGCCTGCTGTCACCCATCTGTCCGCACATCACCCATACCCTGTGGCGTGAGCTGGGCTACGGCGATGACATCCTCACCGCAGCTTGGCCTGAGCCGCTGGCAGATGCATTGGAGCAGGACGAGATCGAGATCGTGCTGCAAGTGAACGGCAAATTACGTGGCAACTTGCGCGTGGCGAAAGATGCAGACAAGGCGTCGCTAGAACAATTGGCGCTGGCGCACGAGGCCGTGCAAAAACATCTGGCTGGCGCAGCACCAAAGAAAATCGTGGTCGTACCGGGTCGCTTGATCAACATCGTTGCCTAGAAAAAACCATGCGTTTATCTGCGAAATTATTCACTTTGTTGCTGACCTCTCTGTTGCTAAGCGCATGCGGCTTCCATTTACGCGGACAGGCGGGGATGCCCTTCAACACGCTATATTTGGATACGCCCAATCCCAATACGCTCTTTTTCACCGAATTGCGGCACGACCTGGAGGCCAACAAGGTCAAGCTGGCAGCTACTCCCGAAACGGCGGATGTAGTGCTTAATATCATTTTTGAAATTGCCGACAAGCAGATACTATCGCTGAGCAGCAGCGGACACGTAAATGGGTTCCGGTTGAGCTACCGCGTTTCCTTGCGCGCATACGATGCTATGCAACAAGAGTGGATCCCTGCTGAAGAAATGGCGTTGCGCCGTGATTTTTCTTACGATGACACTCTGGTTCTCGCCAAGGAGGCTGAGGAAACCCTGCTTTACCAAAGCATGCGCTCGGAGATGGCGCAACAAATCATGCGCCGTCTGAGTCGCGCCAAGCCGCAAACGCAGTAGATCCCCGATAGATCATGACCATCACCAGTGAAGAACTTCCTCGCCATCTCGCCTCCGGTTTAAAACCGTTATATGTGGTGTTTGGTGACGCGCTGTTGCTGGCGATCGAGGCGGCGGACAGCATCCGCGCGGCAGCGCGTGCGGCTGGTTACAGCGAGCGCGAAACCTTTTTTGCCGAGCAGCATTTCAAATGGGGCGAACTGCGCAACAGTGCGCAGAGCTTTTCGCTGTTTGCTGAGCGCAAGATCATCGACCTGCGCATCCCCTCCGGCAAACCCGGCGTGGAGGGCGGGCAAGCCTTGCAGGATTATGTTGCCAACATGAGCCCGGATATATTGACACTGATCTCCCTGCCCAAGCTGGACGGGACTACCCAGAAAAGCCAGTGGTTTGGCGCACTGGAACGGCACGGCGTAATAATCTCTGCCGACGACATTACGCGCAATGCGCTGCCACGCTGGATCGCCGGTCGCTTGAAGCGGCAGGAACAGAGCACCGACGAAGCCACGCTGGAATTTCTCGCAGACCGTTGCGAGGGAAATTTGCTCGCTGCGTTTCAGGAGATCCAGAAACTCGCTTTGCTTTTCCCTGCCGGGCAATTGTCTTTCGAACAAGTCAAAGATGCAGTGATGGACGTGGCTCGCTTTGACATCTTCAAACTCTCTGAAGCCATGCTGAGCGGCAATGCGGTGCGGTTCGCACGCATACTCGACGGCTTGCGCGGGGAAGGAACCGCGACCGTGCTGGTACTATGGGCGGTCAGCGAAGATATACGCACGCTGGGCAAGGCGTTGCAAGCGGTACAACACGGCGGTAACCTCGGTAATGCCCTGCACGACATGCGTGTGCGCAAAGACAAACAGGGGCTGATCGAAAATGCGGTACGCCGTTTGAAGATTCCGCACATAGAGCGCGCCATCCAGCAGGCCGCCCGTCTGGACAAGACCATCAAGGGGCTGCGCCAGGGCGACGTGTGGGATGAATTGCTACAATTAGGGTTGCGTTTCACTAGATGAACGACATTTTATTAGTGATAACCAATCTGCCTGATACAGTATCGGCGGAAAAACTTGCACGACAGATCATTGAAGCACGCGCGGCCGCGTGCGTGAACCAGCTTGCTCCCTGCACATCGACATATCGCTGGAAGGATAATATCGAGATCGCCACCGAGGTACCTCTGTTAATCAAAACTACGAGATCGGCTTATCCGCACCTTGAAAAATTGATCCGCGAAGCGCACCCTTACGAACTACCCGAGATCATCGCTGTCTCTGTTGATGTTGGTTTTCCTGCTTATTTAAGTTGGGTAAACGAGGAAACCGAAATTATTTAAGGAATGACTATGCGTTTTGTACTGATGAAACTACTGATGAAGCCCCTAGCCATCTGGCTAAGCTGCAAAAGCCGCAGCAAGCCATTGGTTATAGCCATTCGACTAGGTTGTCACAAGGCTTTGCATAGCCATTCGGCTAAGTCACCAAAATACGGTGACATAAGCCGCCGGTTAACAACAACCAAGTCGCTGGTTATTTTGCTGTTGTTATGTCTTAACGTTACCGCTGCAAACGCGGACGGGTTCTTCGATCGCTTGCCCAGCCTTGGCGGTAACAAGCAGCCTGTCTTCTTGCCTCCCGACCAAGCGTTCGGGCTGGAGGTCGGCCCATTGGACGATCACACACTGCTTGCCAGTTTTCGCGTCACGCCGGGATATTATCTGTACCGCGACAAGGTCGTTTTCAATATTGCCGATTTGGGAGTCAAAATCGCCAATGTGATGATGCCCAAGGGCGAGATGAAACACGACGCCAATTTCGGCGACATGGAAGTGTTTCATCAATCGTTCCAGGCGCAAGTGAAGTTAGAGCGTAGCGGCAAAGCACCGCAGAACATAGCCTTGCAGGTAACCTATCAGGGATGCAGCGACCAGGGACTTTGCTATCCACCGATCAACAAGACCATCAATCTCGCACTGCCTGCGGTAATGCCTTTGGCATCCACCGCTCCGCCTGTTGTGACAGTCACGCCTCTGTCTCCGGCGATACAAGAGATGCCATCTTCATCGCAACCGGTGATCGATAACGAAAATTCTCAGATCGCCAAACTGTTCAAGCAAGGCAGCTTCTGGGTGATCATCTCGTTCTTCTTCGGCGCTGGGTTGTTGCTCGCTTTTACTCCGTGCATGTTCCCGATGGTGCCTATCCTCTCCGGCATCATCGTCGGACGCGGCCACAAGATCACCCATGCGCACGGCTTCATTCTGTCATTGGCCTATGTGATGGGCATGGCACTAACCTATGCCGCAGTTGGCGTAGCTGCCGGATTGTCCGGCACGTTGCTGTCCAACGCGCTGCAAACGCCCTGGGCACTCGGCAGCTTTGCTGCGATATTCGTGATCCTTTCGTTTTCCATGTTCGGTTTCTATGAGTTGCAACTACCCACCGCGCTGCAAAGCAAATTAACCGATACCAGCAACAAGCTGCACGGCGGCCATCTCTCCGGCGTATTCGTGATGGGTGCGCTTTCCGCCATCATCGTCGGGCCTTGCGTAGCCGCACCACTGGCCGGCGCGCTGTTGTATATCGGCAAGACTCACGATGCCTTCCTCGGCGGTATGGCACTGTTCTCCATGGCGATGGGTATGGGGCTACCGTTGCTCCTGATCGGTGCATCCGCCGGAACATTGTTGCCCAAGGCGGGTGCATGGATGGAAGCGGTCAAACAATTCTTCGGCGTGATGTTGCTGGCACTGGCGATCTGGATCATCCAACCGTTGTTACCAGTCAGTGTGCAGATGCTGCTGTGGTCGGCACTGCTGATCTTCTCGGCGATTTACCTGCGCGCATTGGATGGCCTGCCACACAATTCCAGCGGCTGGCACAAACTGCTCAAAGGCATCGGCCTGTTCACCTTGTTATTGGGCGCGGCTTATTTGATCGGCGCGCTGTCCGGTGCGCGCGACATTCTCCGACCGCTCGCCAATATCGGCCAGGCCAAAACACAAACACCCGCCACGCTGCAATTTTCGCGCGTCAAAGATATTGCGGATCTTGACCAACGCATTGCGCAAGCACGGGGACAAGTAGTCATGTTTGATTTTTACGCCGACTGGTGTATCTCATGCAAGGAAATGGAACGCTTTACTTTCTCGGATGCAGATGTAAGAGCCAAACTCAAAACGGTATTGCTGCTGCAAGCCGATGTCACGGCAAACAGCGAAGCCGACACAGCTTTGCTCAAACGATACGACCTGTTCGGTCCACCCGGTATCTTGTTTTTCGACGCACAAGGTAAAGAGCTGGGTGATTTTCGTGTGACCGGCTACCAAGATGCCACACAGTTTTTAAAAACGCTACAAGGTATTGGACTTTAATTTATTTTGGTTATCTTCGTCAAAATACTGGACAAATCACCCTAATTTACGGCAAACTGAACACATGAAAAACATTCTTGTGTTGCATGGGCCCAACCTGAATCTGCTTGGAAGTCGCGAGCCTGATGTCTATGGCCGCATCACATTGAACGAAATTAATGAGCGTTTAACAAAATTAGCCGAGAAAAACGGAGCAAGCTTATTTTGCTTCCAGAGCAATGCTGAGGATCAACTGGTGGAGCGAGTTCAGCAAGCCTGTGCTGATGGCACGCAGTTCATCATAATCAACCCGGCCGCATTCACCCACACCAGCGTGGCATTACGCGATGCGCTGGCGGCGGTAGCCCTCCCGTTCATTGAGGTGCATCTATCCAATGTGTTCGCTCGCGAAACCTTCCGCAAGGAATCGTTCTTTTCCGATCTCGCAATTGGCGTGATCAGCGGTTTGGGTGCATCAGGCTATGAATTCGCAGTGCAATTTGCACTGCACCATAAAAACCAGGCTTAAGGAGGTCACCATGGATTTACGCAAACTCAAGACATTGATTGAGCTGGTCGAAAGTTCCGGCATTGCCGAACTGGAAATCAGCGAAGGCGAAGAGCGGGTGCGCATCACCCGCACCACCGCGTCAATTCAGCAAACATACACGCCTGCCCCGCAACCCACCCTTGCTGCTGCACCGCAAGCCGTAGCTCCGGCGGCCGAGCCCGCCAAGCCCGCAGTTACGGAAGGCCACGTTGTAAAGTCGCCTATGGTCGGCACGTTTTATCGCTCGGCATCTCCAGGTTCCAAGGCTTTCGTGGATGTGGGTCAAACTGTCAACAGCGGCGAAACTTTGTGCATCATCGAAGCTATGAAGTTGCTCAACGAAATCGAGGCCGATCAAAGCGGGGTCATCAAAGCCATCCTGGTTGAAAACGGTCAACCTGTTGAGTTCGGTCAACCTCTTTTCGTGATTGGATAAGTCATGAGAAAAATTACCGCCATCCTGTTGCCCGTTTCGGCGCTGGCTAATGTAAGCGTTGCGAATGTTAAGCAGCACAGCTGTGGCCATAGCCAAAATGGCCAGCCCGTCGAATTTGGCCAACCGTTGTTTGTCATCGGCTAACTGTTAGCGCGCGATTTTGTGCAACACCCAAGTTCGGAGCCATCCAAATGTTTGAAATAATCCTGATCGCAAACCACGTTAACCAGCTGCCGACAGGCAGCACAGCAGTGCAACCAAATCGCCCAGCGGCTGAAAACCGCAAAGGCGGTTTCACCACGGAGACACTGCATGTTTGAGAAAATATTAATTGCAAACCGGGGTGAGATCGCCCTCAGAGTTCAGCGCGCTTGTCGTGAGATGGGCATAAAAACCGTCGTCGTGCATTCAGAGGCAGATGCAGATGCCAAGTATGTGAAGCTCGCAGATGAATCGGTTTGTATCGGCCCCGCCTCTTCAACACTCAGCTATCTGAATATCCCCGCGATTATCAGTGCGGCAGAAGTAACGGATGCGCAGGCTATTCATCCCGGGTATGGCTTCCTGTCAGAGAACGCTGATTTTTCCGAGCGCGTCGAAAAGTGCGGTTTCGTCTTCATCGGCCCGCGCGCAGAGACTATTCGTTTGATGGGCGACAAGGTAAGCGCCAAGATCGCGATGAAAAAAGCCGGCGTACCTTGCGTTCCCGGAGTGGAAGGCGCGTTGCCGGATACCCCGGCTGAGATCATCAAGATCGCGCGCAGCATCGGTTATCCGGTCATCATCAAGGCCTCCGGCGGCGGCGGCGGACGCGGCATGCGTGTAGTACATACCGAGGCGGCTTTGCTGAATGCAGTGACCATGACCAAGACCGAAGCTCAGGCTGCCTTCAACAATCCCATGGTATACATGGAAAAGTTTTTGGAGAACCCACGCCACATCGAGATCCAGGTGCTCGCCGACCAACATGGCAATGCCGTGTACTTGGGCGAACGCGATTGTTCGATGCAACGCCGCCACCAAAAGATTCTGGAAGAAGCTCCCGCTCCGTTGCTCGATGCAAAGATGCGCAACAAGGTTGGAGAGCGTTGTGCCGAGGCCTGCCGCAAGATCGGCTATCGCGGTGCCGGGACATTCGAGTTTTTGTATGAAAAAGGCGAATTCTTCTTCATTGAAATGAACACGCGCGTGCAAGTTGAACATCCGGTGACGGAAATGATCACCGGCATCGACATCGTACAGCAGCAAATACGCATCGCTGCCAACGAGAAGCTTCCGTTCAAACAGCGCGACATTCAGTTCCGTGGGCATGCCATCGAATGCCGTATCAATGCCGAACATCCTTACAAGTTCATTCCCTCACCCGGACGCATCACTACCTGGCATCCGCCCGGCGGACCCGGCATCCGCGTGGATTCGCATGTGTACGCAAATTATTTCGTTCCGCCGCATTATGATTCGATGATAGGCAAGATCATTGCC
This sequence comes from Gallionella sp., assembly GCA_025350705.1. Taxonomy (GTDB): domain Bacteria; phylum Pseudomonadota; class Gammaproteobacteria; order Burkholderiales; family Gallionellaceae; genus Gallionella. The sequence continues at coordinate 9,398 of JANXXH010000108.1, read as the reverse complement.
TATGGTGACACGCGTGAGCAAGCCATGGCACGGATGCGCACCGCACTTTCGGAAATGGCGGTGGAAGGCATCGAGACCAACATCGCGTTGCATCGCGAGTTGTTGCAAGATGCCGCATTCATACGCGGCGGCACCAACATTCATTATCTTGAAGAACGATTGGCCGAACGCACCAAAGGCAAGTAATTCCAATCCCATTTCATCGGTGAAACTGCGTTGGCTTCCTCGCTCTCTCCTAGTCGTGCCAATTGCACTGCCAGCGTCGTTCGCTCGTCGCCGCCTTGTTTGCCCTTCGAAATGGAATTGGAATAAATGCCCTGGTTAAGCCTGATCGTCGATAGCGACGCCGAGCATGCCGAGGCATTAAGCGAAGCATTGCTCGAACTCGGCGCGTTGTCAGTGGACTTGCTGGATGCCGATGCTGACACACCGGATGAGCAGGCGATATTCGGCGAGCCTGGTGAACCACCGCCGGGGGTGTGGCAACACAACCGGGTTAGCGCATTGTTCGACAGCCATCAAGATGTCAGTGCGATTTTGCGCAACGCATCCACCATCATCGGCATCAAACAAATCCCTCAGCATCGCATCGAGACCTTGGCTGACAACGACTGGGTGCGTCTTACCCAATCCCAGTTCGAGCCTATCCCGATCTCGCCGCGCCTTTGGATCGTACCGACCTGGCACACGCCCAACGACCCGAATGCGATCAACATCGTGCTCGACCCCGGCTTGGCATTCGGTACCGGCAGCCATCCCACCACACGCTTATGTTTACGCTGGCTGGACAACAACTTACAGGGCGGCGAAAGCGTGCTTGACTATGGCTGTGGTTCGGGCATCCTTGCCATTGCCGCACTAAAGCTCGGGGCTGCCCATGCCGTCGGTGTTGATGTAGACTTGCAAGCCGTGATTGCCAGTCGCGACAATGCTGTTGCCAACCAGGTCAATGAAGTGCGATTTTATTTGCCCGATGTGGCTCCGCTGAACAGCTCCGAAGAACTTTTGGCCGGGCACCTGTATGATCTGGTCGTGGCGAACATCCTGACCAACCCGTTGCGTATGCTCGCGCCAGTGTTAGCGAATGCAACACGGCAGGGCGGACAAATCGTGCTGTCCGGTATACTTGAAGAACAGGCGCAAGAAATGATGACTATCTATCAACAATGGTTCGACCTGAACGCCCCGATTTTCGAGGATGGCTGGTCGTGCCTGTCAGGACGCAAGCGTTAAGATGCTAGGAACAACAGTCTGCCCTCACTGCGACACCCGCTTTAAAATCACCAAAGCGCAGATGGAAGCGCATCATGGCATGGTACGCTGCGGGCATTGTCTGCAGCCCTTCGATATACACCCTAATTTCGCCCCGGATCAACTCGACCTGCAACTCGATTTGCAAGTGCTGGATGATCCCATTGAGCCGGACGATTCCAAAATAGCTGTTCTGCCACCCATGACGCTAGCCGAACAAGTCGCGGTCGTGCAGGATGCTGATAGCAGCGAACCCCAACCAAACCGCCGAACTTGGCCATGGACAGTTTCCACACTGTTGCTGTTTCTGGCCTTGCTCGCTCAAGCAGCCTACTTCTTTCGTGTCGATCTCGCCGCGCGCGTGCCAGGCTTGAAGCATTCGCTTATCAGCTATTGCCGGATTCTGAAATGCAGTATCCCGCTGCCACAACACACCGACCTGATAGGTATTGAATCATCCGAACTCGATGCCGACCCCGCGAATGAAAACCAGATCACGCTGAATGCACTGTTGCGCAACCGCGCCCCTTACGCGCAAGCATTTCCCAATCTGGAGCTCACGCTCAACGACAGTCAAGACAAGCCTATCGCACGTCGCATGTTCATACCGGCAAATTATTTGCCCCCATCAGAAAACGAAGCCGTCGGCCAGCTTCCGAATCACGAACTCGGCATCAAACTACGCCTGAACACTACAGGCCTCAAACCATCCGGGTACCGCTTGGTGCTGCTTTATTCAAACAACTGATCGCTTGATTGTTTGGTATACTTTACACATGTTGCGGATTCGACAATGGTTGCGGAGAATGTTTATATGCCGGTAATGATTTGGATATTGCTCAACCGGTCTATGCCGACGCGCCACTATCATGTTCATAGTCCATATTTCCAATATTCCGGTGATCATTTCTTCAATAGTTCTACAACAATGTAGCGCGCTTGAATGAAATTGTTGCCATGACTGTCACAACCAAACTATTCAATCCAATTGCCCCAGCGAGTTCGACGCTGGATATACGGAATTACTGTCATGGCTAATCCAGGAGAGTTGCAGGCAAAGCTAATATCTTTGGGAGATTCATACTCCGCCCAATTGCCTGAAAAGCTAAATCAACTCGAACAAGCGTTCAATCAGCTGCCCGTTAAAGGATGGGATGAACAGCGCTTTCAAAACCTTCTCAGTTTGGTACATGGCTTGATCGGCTCGGGGAAGACCTTCGGATTTGCATCTCTCAGCAACTTGGCGCGCGACCTGGAAATCTATCTGCGCCAGCTTGCGCTGAGAAAAGTCTCCCTTAACAAAGAACAGCGCAACCTTATACTGGAGTCGCTACAAGAGCTGCATCAAGCGTCAACTCTCAGAGATGTTTCACTTATTGATCTGTCAGGATTGATCGCAGTAGTTCAGGCAAGTCAGGATGCTGGCGCTCCCCGCCGCATTTTTGTGGTTGAGGATGATCGCGAACTTGCATTGGAACTAAAAATCCAACTGGGTTACTTTGGCTATGACGTCAGTATATTCAACTCACTGGCAGATTTCATGCCTGCCATGCAACAAACCTCAGATGTCATTGTGCTGATGGATATCTCTTTTCCAGAAGATCATCTGGGGGGAATTAATGCCATGAAAGAAATTCAGCAGGGGCGTGAAGTTCCTTTGCCTGTCGTTTTTCTTACTGCACACGACAACTTTGAGGAGAGACTGGAAGCCGCACGCGCTGGCAGCAGCGCGTATTTATGCAAGCCGGTAAATATCGGCAATCTGATCGATAAGCTTGATAACTTAACTTCGCCCAAGCCTCAAACCCCATACCGTGTCATGATCGTTGATGATTCGGTAGCCCTCACCGCCTATCACGCCTCAGTGTTGGAACAAGCCGGAGTATCGGTGAAAGTGGTCAACAACCCGTTCAAAGCGATGGAGGCTCTGCAAGAGTTTGCGCCTGATCTGATACTGATCGATCTTTATATGCCGGAATGCAATGGCACGGATTTGGCCAGGGTTATTCGGCAACTTGATGCCTTCGTCAGCATCCCTATCGTGTTCCTTTCAGCAGAAAGTGATCTCGACAAGCAGCTTTTTGCTATGGGTTTGGGCGGGGACGATTTTCTTACCAAGCCGATACAGCCGCAACATCTGATTTCTTCTGTGACCAGCCGCATCCGGCGATCACTTATGTTGCGTTCATTCATGGTGCGCGACAGCCTTACCGGCCTGCTCAATCACACCGTTATCAAGGATATGCTGGACAGTGAAGTGGCTTGGGCAGTACGGCACAAAAAACCCTTGTCCTTTGCAATGATCGACATTGACCACTTCAAGAAGGTCAATGACAACTATGGCCACCCGGTCGGGGATCGTGTGATCAAAAGCCTTTCACGACTGCTCAAACAACGGTTACGCTCAAGCGATTTGGTTGGGCGCTATGGCGGTGAAGAGTTTGCGGTAGTCCTGATCGATGCCGATAGAACGACGGCAATGAAAGTGCTGGATAATATTCGCAAAGACTTTTCCCAATTGCGTCATCTGGCGGAAGAGAAGGAGTTCCATGTTACGTTTAGCTGCGGCATCGCGGATGCTTCACAGTTTCCTAATGGCGCCAAACTATGCGAAGCGGCTGACAAGGCACTTTATAAAGCCAAAGAAGCGGGCCGAAATCAGACAGCACTGGCGAATAACCCCTGAGCAGGGCTTGTCGCTTTGTTGCATTGACATCGTTCAGACGCTTTACCCAAACCTGATGGGATATACGCAGGTTTGTCAGGCCAAGCCATTTCCGGCATAATCCGTTCTGCCGTTCAGACCTATGGGAGAGCGTGTCCCTCGCATCTATAACGATGCTGGCACCGCCGAAGGCGCAACACCCGCAACCGCTCAGGCTCAAAGAACCATAGACACAGGCAAATCTGGAGAGCGTCAATTTATTGACCACCGAAGGGGCACACGGCATTTGCCGCAATCTCTCAGGTACCAAGGACAGATGGGGCGCAGCACGAGATCGTGCTGCGCCTTTTTTATTTATAGAAAGAATAAAATGACTTTGAAACAAACCCCGCTGAATGCGGCACACCGCGCCATGGGCGCAAAGATGGTCGATTTTGGCGGCTGGGACATGCCGGTGAATTACGGTTCGCAGATCGACGAACACCATCAGGTGCGCAATGACTGCGGCATGTTCGACGTGTCGCACATGCGTGTGGTGGACATGAGGGGAGCAGGGGTGCGCGGCTTCCTGCGCTATCTGCTGGCGAACAATGTGGACAAGCTCACGATGCCCGGCAAGGCGCTGTATTCGACGATGCTGCTTGACAACGGCGGCGTGATCGACGACCTGATCGTTTATTTCTTGAACGAGGAGTGGTTCCGCATCGTGGTGAATGCGGGCACTGCCGACAAAGATATTGCGTGGATGAAACAACAGGCCGCACAACATGTGCCCGAGATGGTTATCGCTGACCATCCCGAGCTGGCGATGATCGCTGTGCAAGGCCCGAACGCGCGCGCGAAAGTTTGGGACGCGCTGCCCGGCAGCAAGGAGCTGACTGAAAACCTGATCCCGTTCAGTGCCGTGGAGATGGGCACCATGTTCATCGCGCGCACCGGCTACACTGGCGAAGACGGTTTCGAGATCATGATCCCCGCCAAGTCCGCACCTATGTTCTGGGCGACGCTGGCCGAAAAAGGCGTGAAGCCGATCGGCCTCGGTGCGCGCGACACGCTGCGCCTGGAAGCAGGGATGAACCTCTACGGTCAGGATATGGACGAGACCATCAACCCGCTGGAAGCGGGACTGGCCTGGACTGTAGACTTAAAGAGCGAGCGAGATTTCATCGGCAAGGCAGCACTCTTGGCGAATCCTCCAAAGCGCAAACTGGTCGGACTGGTATTGCAGGATCGCGGCGTGTTGCGCGGCCATCAACAAGTGAAAACTACGCATGGGGCAGGGGAGATCACCAGCGGCAGTTTTTCTCCGACACTGGAAAAATCCATCGCGCTGGCGCGAGTGCCGAAAGAAGTTCAGGTCGGCGACAGCGTGCAAGTCGAAATTCGCGACAAATTGCTGAATGCAAAAGTTGTAAAGTATCCGTTCGCCCGCAACGGAAAAACAGTTTGTAGTCTTTAGACGTTAGTCGCTAGTTAACAACAAAATAATGCGCAGCGACAAACCCAACTAATGACTAGCTACTAACGACTAATAACTATCGACTGAAAGGAGATTTAAATGAGCAATCCATCCAACCTGAAATACACCGCCTCCCACGAGTGGGTCAAATCCGAAGCTGACGGCACGATCAGCATCGGCATCACTGAACACGCACAGGAGTTGCTGGGCGACATGGTATTTGTCGAAGCGCCCGCTGTCGGGCGCAAGCTGAAGGCCAAAGAAGAGTGCACCGTGGTTGAATCGGTGAAAGCCGCTGCCGATGTGTACGCCCCGGTGAACGGAGTGGTCACCGCAGTGAATAGCGAACTGGACAGCACACCGGAAAAGATCAACGAAGAACCTTACGCCGCATGGATCTTCAAGATGAAACCGGACAACGCGGCTGACGTCGCTGCACTGCTGGATGCCAAAGCCTATCAGGCAGTAGTTGATAGCGAAGCACATTAAATACCGTTGTTAGTTGGTAGTTGTTAGTCGCTAGTTGGCATCGTCCGCTGCGCTGGCTTAACTAACGACTAATGACTAACGTCTATCGACTCAGAATCTTTATGCCCTGCTTACCCCATATTATAGAAATCTAGCCATGATCAAGACCGACCAATTTGTAAATCGCCACAACGGCCCCTCTGAAACAGATGTGCAGTCCATGCTGCGCAAGATCAATGCGCCTACGCTGGATGCATTAATAGACCAGACCGTTCCCGCTGGCATACGTTTGAAAAAACCGCTGAACCTGCCTGAAGGCATGACCGAATATGCCTACCACCAGCACCTGCGCGGCATCGCGGCGAAGAACAAGTTGTACAAGAGTTATATCGGTCTGGGTTATTACGACACCATCCTGCCGCCGGTGATCCAGCGCAACATTCTGGAGAATCCGGGCTGGTACACCGCCTACACGCCTTATCAGGCAGAGATCGCACAAGGACGTTTGGAAGCGCTGCTGAATTTCCAGACCATGATGATCGATCTGACCGGCATGGAGATCGCCAACGCCTCATTGCTCGACGAGGCCACTGCCGCTGCCGAAGCGATGACCATGTTGCATGGACTGCGCTCGCGCGAAGCGGCAGAGCAGGGCAGGAACAGCTTTTTTGTTTCGCACGAATGCTTCCCGCAGACCATCGAGCTGTTAAAAACACGCGCTACACCGCTGGGCATCGATCTGGTGATCGGTGATTTCAAGACCGTCACGCTGAATGACAAGTTGTATGGAGCGTTACTACAATATCCAACCGCCGACGGCGCGGTGCATGACTATGCCGACTTCGTCACACGCGCCAAAGCCAACGGCATGACCATCGCGGCCGCAGCCGATATTCTCAGTCTGGTGTTGCTCACACCGCCGGGCGAGTGGGGCGCGGATGTGGTGGTCGGCTCGACGCAACGCTTCGGCGTGCCGATGGGTTACGGCGGCCCGCACGCAGCTTACTTCGCATGCCGCGATGCGCACAAGCGCTCGATGCCGGGACGCATCATCGGCGTGTCGGTCGATGCCGATGGCAACCCCGCGCTGCGCATGGCACTGCAGACGCGCGAGCAACACATCCGCCGCGAGAAGGCAACTTCCAACATCTGCACCGCGCAGGCTCTGCTGGCGATCATGGCCAGCATGTATGCGGTATATCACGGCTCTGACGGCTTGCGCGGTATCGCGCAACAAGTGCATCTATCCACTGTGATGCTTGCGAACGAATTGAAGAAACTGGGCTACACCATTGCCGAAGAAAAATTCTTCGACACGATCAAGCTTAGCCACACCGACAACGTGAAGATCCATGCGCTGGCGGAAGCCGCACAGATCAATTTCCGTTATACCGATGGCGGGCTGACGATTTCACTGGACCAAACCACCGATGCCGACGCACTGAATGCAATGCTGCGCGTGTTTGCCCAAGCCGCAGGCAAGACTGCGCCTGCCGTCACTCAAGCACAGGTGTTTGCCCAGACCATGCGCGTAACTGCGCGTAAGACAGCCATCCTGAACCATCAGGTGTTCAATACCTATCATTCCGAATCGGAAATGATGCGCTACATCAAGCGGCTGGAGAACAAGGATCTGTCGCTGACTCACTCGATGATCTCGCTGGGTTCATGCACGATGAAGTTGAATGCCGCATCAGAGTTGATCCCGCTGACCTGGCCTGAGTTCGCCAATCTGCATCCTTTCGTTCCTGTTGAGCAAGCCGAAGGTTATCAGGAGATCATCGCCGCACTGGATGCCGATCTGTCCGAGATCACCGGCTTCGCCAAGATGAGCTTCCAGCCTAACAGCGGTGCGCAGGGCGAATTCGCTGGGCTGTTGGTGATTCAGGCGTATCACCGTTCGCGCGGCGAAGCTCAGCGCAACGTGGCATTGATTCCAGCTTCGGCACACGGCACCAACCCGGCGAGTGCGGCGATGTGCGGCATGCGCATCATCGTGGTGAAGTGCGACAAGAACGGCAACATCGACATACCCGACCTGCGCGAAAAAGCCGAACAGCACAAAGCGGATTTATCCTGCCTGATGGTGACTTACCCCAGTACGCACGGTGTGTATGAAGAAGGCATCAAGGACATCACCCGCATCATTCATGACAATGGCGGACAGGTTTACATGGACGGCGCAAACATGAACGCACAGGTTGGCCTGACCAGCCCCGGTAACATCGGCGCGGACGTGTGCCACCTCAATCTGCACAAGACCTTCGCGATCCCTCATGGCGGCGGCGGACCCGGCATGGGGCCGATCGGCGTGGCGGCACATCTCGCGCCCTTCCTGCCCAAACACCCGGTGGTAAAGACCGGTGGCGCGCAAGGCATCCACGCGGTATCCGCAGCGCCTTACGGCAGCGCGCTGATCCTGCTGATCTCCTACGGCTACATAAAGATGTTGGGCGGCACGGGGCTGACCGAAGCCACACGCAAGGCGATACTCAACGCGAACTACATCAAGGAATCTCTGAAGGATCATTACCCGACCCTATACAGCGGCAAGAATGGCCGCTGCGCGCACGAGATGATCTTGGCTTGCGCCGACTTCAAGCGTGAAGCGGGTGTCGAAGTGGCCGACATCGCCAAACGCCTGATGGACTATGGCTTCCATGCACCGACTACTTCGTTTCCGGTGGTGGACACTCTGATGGTCGAGCCGACCGAAAGCGAATCGAAAGCAGAACTCGACCGCTTCTGTGCCGCGATGATCGCCATCCGTGGCGAGATCGCCGAGATCGTCTCAGGCAAAGCCGACAAGAAAGATAATGCCATCAAGCATGCGCCTCACACCGCCAAGGCAGTAGTGAGCAGCGACTGGAAGCGCAGTTACTCGCGCGAGAAGGCCGCTTTCCCGTTGCCCTGGGTGCGCGACAATAAATTCTGGCCTAGTGTCGCGCGAGTGGATAATGTGTATGGCGACAAGCATTTGATTTGCTCTTGCCCGCCGATCGAGGCGTATGCCGATTCCTGAAACAGAAGCTTAACGTGGAAAGCCGCGAAATAAAAAATTCTGGCAAACACTCGCGCGGTTTGACCCACGCTTGGCGCGCGACGGGGCTTGCGTTACAAGGTTTGCGCGCTGCGTGGCAATACGAAGAGGCTTTCCGTCAGGAGGTGCTGGTCGCCGCGATTGCGATACCTGTTGCGCTGTTTCTGCCCGCCAGCATGCTCGGTAAAACGATGATGATCGCCAGCATCTTTCTGGTGTTGATCGTCGAGCTGCTCAATTCCGCGATCGAAGCCGCAGTAGATCACACCTCGCTTGAACAGCACCCACTCGCGAAGCGCGCCAAGGATGTGGCCAGCGCGGCCGTGTTGCTGAGTATTGTGAATGCGCTGGTGGTGTGGGGGTTGGTGCTGTTCGGGCGCGGGTAATTCATTCTTCCTGTTGAACCGATTTCCCGGATGTCCGAAAAGCTTTTGTTGGAACTACTTGTGAAATACTAGCCATCTGACTAGGCTGATCAAATACGGCAGCCAAGTCATTGGTTATAGCCATTCGAC
>JANXXH010000136.1 GCA_025350705.1 Gallionella sp. | reverse complement strand
AGCGGGAACCGAGATGGTCATGCCGGGCGACAACGTCAGCATCACGGTCAACCTGATCAACCCGATCGCGATGGAAGAAGGCTTGCGCTTCGCGATCCGCGAAGGCGGTCGTACCGTCGGTGCGGGTGTGGTTGCAAAGATCATAGAGTAAGGATATAATGCGCGCCCTCGCGTGGGCTGGGTATGAACCTGGACCGCGCGATTTCGTTCTTTAATTAGCGGCATTGCCGCGTAAATGCAAGAGAAGATTATGCAAAGTCAAAAAATCCGCATTCGCCTCAAGGCGTTTGATTATCGCTTGATCGACCAGTCGGCCGCACGCATTGTTGAAACAGCAAAGCGTACCGGTGCAGTGGTAAATGGCCCGGTGCCGTTGCCAACCAAGATCGAGCGTTTCGATGTGCTGCGTTCCCCGCACGTCAACAAGACTTCGCGCGATCAGTTTGAGATTCGTACCCATCTGCGTTTGATGGACATCGTCGATCCAACCGATAAGACGGTGGATGCGCTGATGAAGCTGGATCTGCCAGCCGGTGTGGATGTGGAGATTAAGCTTCAGTAAGTTGGGTTGCAGTAATTGTTGTCAGTAGTTGTTTCACCAGTTTAAATAAATCGGCTGACCAATTGTAGTCAGCCCCTTAACAAGAGGAAATAAAAATGAGCTTAGGAATTGTCGGTCGCAAGATTGGCATGACCCGCGTATTTACCGATGACGGTTCTTCGTTGCCGGTGACTGTGCTGGAAGTGTCCAACAATCGTGTCACTCAGGTTAAATCCGCAGTTACCGATGGCTACACCGCCGTGCAATTGGCACACGGAGTACGTCGTCCCGGTCGCGTCTGCAAAGCAGCCGCCGGACATTACGCCAAGGCGGGTGTGGAAGCGGGGAGTGCACTTAAAGAATTTACTGTATCCCCTGAACAGCTGGCCGGCCTGCAAGCGGGTTCCACGGTCAGTGTCGAGATATTTCAGGTGGGTCAACTCGTTGATGTGACGGGTGTAACCAAAGGTAAGGGTTACGCCGGCACCATCAAGCGTCACCATTTCAAATCGGGTCGTGCTTCGCACGGCAACTCCAAGTCGCATAACGTACCTGGTTCCATCGGTATGGCGCAGGATCCAGGTCGTGTGTTCCCGGGAAAGCGCATGACCGGTCACTTGGGCGATGTGCAAAGGACCGTACAAAATCTGCAAGTCGTGCGTGTTGATGCTACGCGTCAGTTGTTGCTGGTCAAAGGGGCTGTCCCCGGTGCGATCAACGGCAAGATCATCGTGCGTCCCGCAGCAAAGGCAGGTGTGTAATGGAACTTAAAGTCATTAACGATAAAGGCCAGCCAACCAAGAATTTGAAGGCTTCCGACGAGCTGTTTGGTCGCGAATACAACGAGGATCTGGTTCATCAGATGGTTACTGCCTATCAGGCGAATGCGCGTGCAGGCAACAGCAAGCAAAAAGGCCGCAGCGAGATAGCCAAGAGTACCCGCAAGCCATTTGCGCAAAAAGGCACTGGCCGCGCGCGTGCAGGTATGGCATCCAGCCCGTTGTGGCGCGGCGGCGGCAAGATTTTCCCGAATACCGGGATAGAGAATTACACCCAGAAAGTGAACCGCAAGATGTATCGCGCGGGCTTCGCTGCCATCTTGTCCAGGCTGGTCAGCGAGAATCGCCTGGTGGTGGTTGACAGCCTGACCGTTGATTCGCCTAAAACAAAATTGCTGGCGGATAAGATCAAGGGAATGGGCGTAGACACTAGCAAATTTCGCCTGCTGATCATTACCGACAGCATCGACGAGAACCTGTATCTGTCATCGCGCAATCTGGCCAACGTATTGGTGCTGGAAGCCGATCAGACCGATCCGATCAGCCTGGTGCGATTCCCCAATGTTCTGGTGACACGCAATGCGGTGGCTAAAATCGAGGAGATGTTCGCATGAGTACTCAACAATTCAGCCAGGAACGTTTGATGAAGGTGCTGCTCGCGCCGCAAATTTCCGAGAAGGCAACTTACGTTGCCGAAAAGAACGAGCAAGTGATATTTCGTGTCGCAACTGACGCGACCAAACCCGAGATCAAGGCTGCCGTGGAAATGATGTTCAAGGTGAGCGTGAACAGCGTGCAAGTGGCATGCGTCAAGGGCAAGGTCAAGCGCAGTGGCCGCATCTTGGGCCGTCGCAATGACTGGAAGAAGGCGTATGTAAGCCTGGCTCCAGGTCAGGAAATAAATTTTGCAGCAAATGAGCAAGGATAATCATCATGGCATTGATTAAACTAAAACCAACAACTCCGGGACAGCGCGCCGTCGTGCGTCTTGTCAATAAAGACCTGCATAAGGGCAAGCCGGTCGCAGCGTTGCTGGAAAAGCAAAACAGTACCGCAGGCCGTAACAATAACGGACACATCACTACACGTCATAAGGGTGGTGGTCACAAGCAGCATTATCGTATGGTTGATTTCAAGCGCGACAAGGACGGTATCCCAGCGACTGTAGAGCGCCTGGAATATGACCCGAACCGAAGTGCGAATCTGGCTCTGTTGTGCTACGCCGATGGCGAGCGCCGCTACATCATTGCACCTAAAGGTATTGCAGCCGGTGCATCACTGGTGAGCGGATCGGAAGCGCCGATCAAGCCGGGTAATGCTTTGCCGTTGCGCAACGTTCCGGTTGGTTCGACCATACATTGCATCGAAATGTTGCCGGGCAAGGGTGCCCAATTGGCGCGTTCTGCCGGTACCTCGGTGCAACTGCTGGCTCGCGAAGGCGCCTACGCGCAGTTGCGTTTGCGTTCAGGTGAAATTCGCAAGGTGCACATCGATTGCAAGGCGACATTGGGCGAAGTGGGCAATTCCGAACACAGTCTGCGTTCAATTGGAAAAGCGGGAGCGATGCGCTGGCGCGGTGTCCGCCCAACCGTTCGCGGTGTGGTGATGAACCCGGTCGATCACCCGCACGGCGGCGGCGAGGGTAAAACTGCTGCGGGCCGTCATCCGGTCAGTCCATGGGGTGTGCCTGCCAAGGGCTTCCGCACGCGTCGCAACAAGCGTACTACCGGCATGATTGTACGCCGTCGCTTTCAAGTTTAAGGGGTAGATAGATATGGCACGTTCAATTAAAAAAGGTCCATTTGTCGACGCTCACTTGCTCAAAAAGATCGAGACAGTGCGTGCGACAAGTGATAAGCGCCCGGTGAAAACCTGGTCGCGCCGCTCTACTGTGTTACCCGAGTTCGTCGGTCTGACAATTGCGGTGCACAACGGCAAGCAGCACATTCCGGTATACGTATCCGAAAATATGGTGGGCCACAAGCTGGGTGAGTTTTCCCTGACGCGCACCTTCAAAGGCCATTCTGCTGATAAAAAAGCAGTGGTCAAGAAAGCGGGGGCATGATGACAACGACTACTGCTGTTGCAAGAAAGATCCATCTTTCCGCGCAAAAAGGCCGCCTGGTGGCCGACCAGATTCGCGGGTTGCCGGTTGCGCAGGCGCTTAATGTTTTGACCTTCAGCCAGAAAAAGGCTGCGGTCATCATCAAGAAGGCGCTCGAGTCAGCAATCGCGAACGCCGAGCATAATGATGGAGCCGACATCGATGAGTTGAAAGTGAAGACCATTTACGTTGACAAGGCTGCATCCGGTCAAGGGTTTATCGCCAAAGCCAAGGGGCAGGGCAATCGCCTCGAAAAACAGACTTGTCACATTACGATCAGCGTCGGGAGCTAAAGGCAAATTATGGGACAGAAAATTCATCCAACGGGTTTCCGCTTGTGCATACGCAAGAACTGGGATTCCAAGTGGTACTCCAACAGCAAAAATTTTGCTGACTTGTTGCTCAAAGATATCGATGTGCGTGCCTATCTGAAAAAGAAACTGGTTGCCGCTGGTGTATCGAAGGTGATCATCGAGCGTCCGGCCAAGAATGCCAAGGTGACGATCTACACCGCGCGTCCAGGCATGGTGATCGGCAAGAAGGGCGAGGATATCGAATCGTTGCGCGCAGAATTGCGCAAGCGCATGGGCCTGCAGTCTGTTGACGTTGCGATCGAAGAAGTTCGCAAACCGGAAATCGATGCACAACTGATTGCCGAGAGCATCACTGCGCAGCTTGAGAAACGTATCATGTTCCGTCGCGCGATGAAACGCGCGATGCAAAATGCTATGCGCCTGGGGGCACAGGGCATCAAGATCATGAGCGCGGGTCGTTTGAATGGTATAGAGATCGCCCGTACCGAGTGGTATCGCGAAGGCCGTGTGCCGTTGCATACCCTGCGTGCGGATATCGACTACGGTACTTCGGAAGCCAAGACCACCTACGGCATCATCGGTGTAAAGGTCTGGGTGTTCAAGGGCGAAATATCGGATCAGGAAGTCGTTGCGCCAGTCGCCGCTGAAGCGGAAAAGAAAGTTAGAAAGACGTCGGGAGCTAAGCATGCTACAGCCAGCTAGAAGAAAATACCGCAAGGAACAAAAAGGCCGGAACACCGGTATTGCCACCCGTGGCAACAAGGTAAGCTTTGGCGAGTTCGGTTTGAAGGCGATCGTGCGCGGTCGTTTGACGGCACGTCAGATCGAGGCCGCACGTCGTGCCATGACGCGTCACATCAAGCGCGGCGGACGTATCTGGATCCGTATCTTCCCGGATAAGCCGATCTCCAAAAAGCCTGCCGAGGTCCGCATGGGCAATGGTAAGGGCAACCCAGAGTACTACGTCGCCGAGATTCAACCCGGCAAGATGCTGTACGAAATGGATGGCGTGAGCGAAACATTGGCACGCGAAGCGTTTCTCTTGGCTTCTGCCAAGCTGCCGCTGGCCACCACTTTTGTAGTTAGACAGGTAGGGACGTAACATGAAGGCCAATCAAACAAAAGCTGGCGATCTTAAAACCAAGTCCGTAGCAGATCTGCATACCGAATTATTATCTTTGGCCAAGGCGCAGTTTGGCCTGCGTATGCAAGTTGCGACACAGCAGATGACCAATACCAGCGAGATGCGCAAAGTGCGCCGGGATATTGCCCGTGTTAAAACTGTGCTGACACAGAAAGGTGCCCAGAAATGAGCGATTCAAAAGTATTGAGCGAAGCCAAGCTGAAACGTACCCTGACCGGTACGGTGACCAGCGACAAGATGAACAAGACCGTAACGGTTCTGGTCGAGCGTAAAGTGAAACACCCATTGCTGGGCAAGATCATTCGCGTGTCCAAGAAATATCACGCGCATGATGAAGCCAACGAGATTCATACGGGTGATGTGGTCTTGATCGAAGAGTGCCGTCCGATCGCAAAAACCAAGACATGGCGCGTTGCAAAGTTGCTTGAAAAGGCGGCGGCAGCCTAACTTCATTAATTGGAGTTGTAATTACTGCTTGCGTCTTTTCTGAAATTGCATATAATGCGCGGCTTCGTTTCATCGCTGCTTGCGGCGACCTAACCCTGACGGGTTCCAAAACTGGCCGCTGTGAGCGGAAAAAGTTGGAGATTAAATAATGATACAAATGCAGTCTGTTTTAGATGTGGCTGACAATACCGGTGCCCGTTCCGTAATGTGCATCAAGGTGTTGGGTGGTTCAAAGCGCCGTTATGCTTCCGTTGGTGATGTCATCAAGGTCAGCATCAGGGATGCAGCTCCGCGTGGCCGTGTAAAGAAGGGTGAAGTGTACAACGCCGTGGTGGTTCGCACTGCCAAGGGCGTGCGTCGCTCCGATGGTTCTCTGGTCCGTTTCGATGGCAATGCGGCTGTGTTGCTGAATGCAAAACTGGAGCCTATCGGCACGCGTATCTTCGGTCCGGTGACACGCGAGTTGCGAACCGAGAAATTCATGAAGATCGTTTCTCTGGCACCAGAAGTGCTTTAAGCGGAACGGATCGAGTCAAATAGGTCAAGTCAGGAAAATCATGCGCAAGATCAAGAAAAACGATGACGTTATCGTCATCACCGGTAAAGACAAGGGCAATCGCGGCAGTGTGCAGCGCGTGCTGGGTGAGTACCTGCTGGTTGGCGGTATCAACAAAGTAAAGAAGCACCAGAAACCTAACCCGGTAAAGGGGATGACCGGCGGTATCGTGGAAAAAGAATTGCCTATTCACATTTCGAACGTGGCGATCTATAACGCGGCTGCCAAGAAGGCCGATCGAGTCGGTATCAAAACGCTGGAAGATGGACACAAGGTTCGCGTGTTCAAGTCCAGCGGCGAAATGATTGACGCTTAAGGGGTATAGAACATGGCGCGTTTGTATGAAGTTTATAAAGATAAGGTCGCCAAAGACCTGATGAAGCAGTTCGGCTACAAGTCCATCATGGAAGTGCCGCGCATCGAAAAGATCACCCTGAACATGGGTGTCGGTGAAGCGGTGGCAGACAAGAAGGTGATGGAGTTTGCGGTTGGCGATATGCAAAAGATCGCAGGGCAGAAGCCGGTTGTCACGATGTCCAAGAAGTCCATTGCGGGTTTCAAGATTCGCGAGGGTTATCCGGTCGGCTGCAAGGTGACATTGCGCAAAGAGCGCATGTATGAATTCCTGGATCGCCTGATCTCCGTGGCGATCCCGCGTATTCGTGATTTCCGTGGTATCTCCGGCAAGTCCTTTGATGGCCGTGGCAACTACAACATGGGCGTCAAGGAGCAGATCATCTTCCCGGAAATCGAATACGAAAAGATCGATGCGTTGCGTGGTATGAATATCACTATCACGACTTCCGCGAAGACTGATGAAGAAGCGAAAGCTCTTCTGATGGCATTCAAACTCCCATTAAAGAAATGAGGGAATATTAATGGCTAAGATGGCAGTAATAAACCGTGCTGAAAAGCGCCTTAAAATGGTTGCGAAGTTTGCGGCCAAGCGTGCATTGCTGATCGCGACAATCGAAAACACCAAGTTGAGCGATGAGAATCGCGCTGCTGCGCGCCTGAAGTTGCAGGCCTTGCCGCGTGATTCAAGTCCGGTGCGTCTGCGCAATCGTTGTGCGCTGACCGGCCGTCCTCGCGGTACTTTCAAGAAGTTCGGTTTGGGGCGTATCAAGTTGCGTGAATTCGCGATGCGCGGTGAGATTCCCGGTATCGTCAAGGCCAGCTGGTAGGAGAAATTATATGAGCATGAGTGATCCAATCTCCGACATGTTGACGCGCATTCGCAATGCGCAGTTGGCGGAAAAAACTACAGTTGCAATGCCTTCTTCCAAGTTGAAGGTGGCGATTGCCGAAGTGTTGAAAGACGAAGGCTATGTGGATGGCTTCAGTGTCGTCGCTGACGGTGGCAAGGCCACGCTGGAAATCGGCCTGAAGTATTACAGCGGCCGTCCGGTGATCGAGAAGATCCAGCGTATAAGCCGTCCCGGACTGCGTATTTACAAGGGTTCAGAAGATATCCCTAAGGTGATGAACGGGCTTGGTATCGCCATCGTTTCCACTTCCAAGGGTTTGATGACCGACCGCAAAGCGCGCGCCAATGGTATTGGTGGTGAAGTGCTGTGCGTAGTCGCATAGTGAGGTAAACATGTCTAGAGTTGCCAAGAATCCTGTCATAGTGCCTAGCGGTGTTGAAGTCACTTTGGCGACAGATGAAATTTCGGTCAAGGGCCCGTTGGGTACCCTTAAGCAAGCCTTGTCGGATGATGTGAGTGTGGCGCGTGAAGGCAACAGCCTGTTGTGCAAGGCGCAAAATGATTCCACACAGGCTGATGCGATGTCCGGCACGATCCGCGCTTTGCTGGCGAACATGGTGCTGGGTGTGAGCAAGGGTTTCGAGCGCAAGCTGACTTTGGTTGGCGTGGGTTATCGCGCCCAGGCTGCCGGTGACACCTTGAACCTGACTCTGGGTTATTCGCATCCGGTAGCTTACAAGATGCCGGCAGGCGTGAAAGTTGAAACACCGACACAAACAGACATCGTGTTGAGGGGTGCCAGCAGGCAGCAAGTCGGTCAAGTTGCCGCTGAGATTCGCGCTTTCCGCGAGCCCGAGCCATACAAGGGCAAGGGTGTGCGCTATAGCGATGAAGTGGTGATTCTGAAAGAAACCAAAAAGAAATAATTGAGGCGGATATGTTGATCAAAAAAGAAGCGCGTCAGCGCAGAGCACGCAAAACCCGTGCACGCATTGCTGAAAAGAAAACGATTCGTTTGGCAATCAATCGCACCAATCTGCACATCTATGCGCAGGTGATTTCAGCCAGCGGCGACAAGGTATTGGTCAGCGCGTCCAGCGCTGAAGCGGATGTGCGCAAGTCATTGGCGAATGGTGGCAACAAGGCCGCTGCGGCCGTGGTGGGCAAGCGTATCGCCGAGAAGGCGAAGAGCGCGGGCATCACCAAAGTGGCGTTCGACCGTTCCGGTAATCGATATCATGGTCGTGTCAAGGCGTTGGCTGAAGCCGCGCGTGAACACGGTCTGCAGTTCTAATTGGAGTTGAGCGATGGCTAAGCCGCAAGGAAAAATGCAACAACAGGAAAAGCGTGATGACGGTCTGATCGAAAAAATGATCTCCGTGAACCGCGTCACCAAGGTGGTCAAGGGTGGCCGTATCATGGGCTTCGCCGCTCTCACTGTGGTCGGTGATGGCGATGGTCGCGTGGCGATGGGCAAAGGAAAGTCCAAGGAAGTCCCGGTTGCCGTGCAAAAGGCGATGGATGAAGCGCGGCGCAATCTGGCCAAGGTCAGCCTGAAGAACGGCACTTTGCACCACACCGTGATCGGCAAGCATGGCGCGGCTAAAGTGTTGATGCAGCCCGCATCCGAAGGTACCGGCATTATCGCCGGTGGCGCGATGCGTGCGGTGTTCGAGGCGGTGGGAGTGCGCGATGTGTTGGCCAAGTGTATCGGTTCGAGCAATCCGTACAATGTGGTGCGCGCAACTTTGAACGGTTTGAAGGCGATGAATTCACCAGCCGAGATTGCAGCCAAGCGCGGCAAGAACGTTGAAGAGATTCTGGGGTAAACCATGACTAAAGCGACAACTGAAGTTACAAAGGCTGCAAAGAAGACTGCAACTACAACTACGGCAAAGACTGCAAAGATGACTGCAGCAAAGACTGAGTCTAAAGCTGCAAAAACTGCAACTAATACTCCGGCAAAGACTGCGACCAAGGCTGCGGCAAAGACGGAGACTAAAGCTGTAAAGACTCCAGCAAAGACTTTAAAAGTTACGCAGACCAGGAGCCTGATCGGCACCAAGCAGTCGCATCGCGATACCATCCGTGGTCTGGGTCTGCGTCGTATCAACCACACTGTGCAACTGGAGGACACTCCTTGCGTGCGCGGCATGATCAACAAAGTGTTTTACATGGTTAAGTGCGAGGCATAACAAATGCAACTCAATAATATTCATCCTGCACAAGGCGCCAAACACGCCAAGCGTCGCGTTGGCCGCGGAATCGGCTCCGGTCTGGGCAAGACTTGCGGCCGTGGCCACAAGGGACAAAAATCCCGTACCGGCGGTTTTCATAAGGTCGGTTTTGAGGGTGGTCAGATGCCGTTGCAACGCCGGTTGCCCAAGCGCGGATTTATTTCCCTGACGCGCAATGACACTGCACAGGTGCGGTTGTCCGATCTGCAAAAAATGCCGGTCGATAATATTGATATTTTGGCGCTGAAACAAGCGGGCATCGTGCATGCAAATGCGATGACTGTGAAAGTTATATTGTGCGGTGAAATCACCCGTGCGGTGAAACTGCAAGGTTTGCTGGCAACCAAGGGTGCACGTACAGCGATCGAAGCCGCTGGCGGTAGCATCGCTGAGTAAGGTTAGTTCGTGAGTACAGTTGCCAAGGGTGTGACCAAGGGTAAATACGGTGATTTGAGCAGCCGTCTTTGGTTTCTGTTGGGTGCGCTGGTGGTGTTCCGAATCGGTGCGCATATCCCGGTGCCGGGAATCGATCCGACAGTATTGGCGGATTTGTTCAAGTCGCAAAAAAACGGCATTCTGGGCATGTTCAATATGTTCTCGGGCGGTGCGTTATCCCGCTTCACCATATTTGCCTTGGGGATCATGCCGTATATCTCTGCATCGATCATCATGCAGTTGGCTGCGATAGCTGTGCCGCACCTTGAGCAGTTGAAGAAAGAAGGCGAATCCGGCCGCCGCAAGATCACCCAGTACACCCGCTATGGCACATTGGGGCTGGCGATGTTTCAGGCGTTCGGTATCTCGGTGGCGTTGCAAACGCAACAGGGGCTGGTGTTAAATCCGGGCCCGATGTTTCAGTTGACCACGATGGTGACGTTGGTGACCGGAACGATGTTTTTGATGTGGTTGGGCGAGCAGATTACCGAGCGCGGTCTGGGTAATGGCATTTCGCTGATTATTTTTGCAGGTATTGCGGCAGGTTTGCCGCGCGCGATAGGCAGCACCCTGGAATTGGCCCGTACCGGTGCATTTTCCATTCCGCTGGTGTTGGCGCTGTTTTTCGGTTCGATTGCAGTAACAGCGTTGGTGGTATTCGTTGAGCGCGGCCAACGCAAGATATTGGTGAACTATGCCAAGCGTCAAGTTGGCAACAAGGTTTATGGCGGGCAGAGTTCGCATTTGCCGCTGAAGTTGAATATGGCTGGTGTAATTCCGCCGATTTTTGCTTCCAGCATCATCTTGTTCCCGGCGACGATAGCCGGATGGTTTGGCAGCGGGCAAGGAATGGGTTGGCTCAAGGATATCAGCGACAAGCTGTCGCCGGGCCAGCCGATTTATGTGTTGTTTTATGCGGGTGCGATCGTGTTTTTCTGTTTCTTCTATACGGCGCTGGTGTTCAGCCCCAAAGAAACGGCGGAAAACCTGAAGAAGAGTGGGGCATTTTTGCCCGGTATCCGCCCAGGTGAGCAGACTGCGCAGTACGTTGAAAAGATAATGATGCGCCTGACCATGGTTGGCGCGGTGTATATCTCGCTGGTTTGCTTGTTGCCGGAATTTTTGGTGGTTAAGTGGAATGTGCCGTTTTATTTTGGTGGGACTTCGCTGTTGATCATGGTGGTGGTAACGATGGACTTCATGACACAAGTGCAGTCCTATCTGATGACCCACCAGTATGAAGGTTTGCTGAAGAAAGCAAACTTCAAAGGCGGGTTGACGCGCTAATGTCCAAAGAAGATGTGATTCAGATGGCGGGCGAAGTTGAAGAGTCGCTACCCAACGCAACATTCAGAATCAAGCTGGAAAATGGCCATGTGGTGTTGGGCCATATTTCTGGAAAAATGCGAATGCACTATATTCGTATCCTGCCCGGCGATAAGGTGACTGTGGAATTGACACCCTATGATTTGAGCAAGGCGCGCATAGTGTTCCGCGCTAAATAGTAAAGCAGGTAAGGAGAATAAAATGAGAGTTCAAGCATCAGTAAAAAAGATCTGCCGCAATTGCAAGATCGTTATTCGTAAACGCGTGGTGCGGGTGATTTGCACAGAGCCACGCCATAAGCAACGCCAAGGGTAATTGAGCCAGAGCCGATTGACCAAGGTCAGTTGACCATAACTGATTGAGAAGACAGGCTTTGAGTGTTATAATTTTCGACTTTCAAAAGATAGGGTAGCTGCATGGCACGTATAGCAGGGGTCAATATCCCCAACCATCAACACGCAGTGATTGCTTTAACGGCAATCTACGGTATCGGGCGCACACGCTCGCAAGCTATTTGCGCGGCTGCAGGTGTGAACGCCGCCGCCAAGATGAAAGACCTGACCGACGCTGAAGTTGAAAAGCTGCGCGAACAGGTCGCCAAAATCACGGTGGAAGGTGACCTGCGTCGTGAAACCACGATGAACATCAAGCGCCTAATGGACTTGGGTTGCTATCGCGGTGTGCGTCATCGTCGCGGTTTGCCATGTCGCGGTCAGCGCACTCGCACCAATGCCCGTACCCGCAAGGGACCGCGCAAGGCGATTGCCGGCGCCAAGAAGTAATTTGCTTTAACGCTTTAGAGGACTAGATAATGGTTAAGCCAAGCACGAAAGTGCGTAAGAAAGTTAAGAAGAACGTTGCGGAAGGTATCGCGCACGTTCACGCATCTTTTAATAATACCATCGTCACGATCACGGATCGTCAGGGCAACGCACTGGCATGGTCTACCAGTGGCGCAAATGGCTTTAAGGGTTCGCGTAAGAGCACCCCGTTTGCGGCACAGGTCGCTGCTGAAACAGTGGGTAAGTCTGCCGTTGAATGCGGTGTAAAAAATCTTGAAGTGCGCATCAAGGGACCCGGCCCAGGCCGCGAATCCGCAGTGCGCGCATTGAACGCTGCTGGTTTTAAGATCACCAGCATTTCCGATATTACGCCGGTGCCGCACAACGGTTGCCGTCCGCCTAAAAAGCGTCGTATCTAACAATTGGGAGTTGATCTTGGCTAGAAATCTTGATGCAAAATGCCGTCAGTGCCGCCGTGAAGGCGAGAAGCTGTTTCTGAAGGGCGAAAAATGTTTCACCGACAAATGCGGTGTTGAACGCAGGGCTTATCCGCCCGGCCAGCACGGTCAGAAAAAGAACACTCGTCTGTCCGAGTACGGTGGCCAGTTGCGCGAAAAGCAAAAAGTGCGCCGTATCTACGGCGTGCTTGAACGTCAATTCCGCCTGACATACAAGTCTGCCGAACAGCAACGCGGTATTACCGGCGAAGCCTTGTTGCAGATCCTGGAGTCACGTCTGGACAATGTTTCCTATCGCATGGGTTTTGGCGCGTCACGTGCCGAAGCGCGCCAGGTTGTGCGTCACAACGGTTTGCTGGTAAATGGAAAACGTGTGAACATTCCTTCCTATCAAGTGCGTCCCGGTGACGTGGTTGAAGTGGTCGAAAAGTCCAAGGCGCAACTGCGCATCAAAGCAGCGATCGCTGCGGCCGAACAGCGCGGTTTTCCGGAATGGATTGAAATGGACACCAAGGCATTCAAAGGAACATTCAAAGCCAAGCCACAACGTGCCGAATTGCCTGCGACCATCAATGAGCACCTCGTAGTTGAGTTGTATTCCAAGTAATCCACGCGGAGTAGCATATGCCTAAGAATGATTTTTTGAAACCCCGCATCATCGATGTACAAAAGATTTCCGACACCCAAGCCAAAGTGGTGATGGAGCCCTTTGAGCGCGGCTACGGCCACACATTGGGTAATGCATTGCGCCGTATCCTGCTGTCTTCGATGCAGGGTGCAGCGCCGACTGAAGTCAAAATGGCCGGTGTGTTGCATGAATACGCCACCATAGACGGCGTGCAGGAAGACGTCGTGGACATCCTGCTGAACCTCAAGGGCGTGGTATTGCGTTTGCATAACACTCCCGAAGTCGTGCTGACCCTCAAAAAAGAAGGTCACGGCGTGGTGACAGCGGCTGACATCAGCGGCAATGCGGATGTCGAAGTTCTCAATCCAGATCACGTGATCGCGCATCTGACTGCCGGTGGCAAGCTGGACATGCAGATCAAAGTTGAACAGGGTCGCGGTTACGTGTCGGCGATTTCCAGAATTGCACCGAATGAGACACGTGCAGTCGGCCATATCGCGCTGGACGCATCGTTCAGCCCGGTCAGCCGTGTAAGTTATGCCGTGGAAAGCGCGCGCGTGGAACAGCGTACTGATCTGGACAAGCTGGTGATGCATATCGAAACTAACGGTGCGATCGATCCCGAAGAAGCGATCCGCAATGCAGCGCGTATTCTGGTGGATCAATTCTCCGTGTTCGCTGCGCTTGAAGGCACTGAGCCTATCGTTGAGAAGGTGCAGACACCCAAGGTCGATCCTATCCTGTTGCGTCCCGTGGACGATCTGGAACTCACGCCGCGCTCCTCGAACTGCCTCAAGGCACAGAGCATCCATTACATCGGCGATCTGATCCAGTACACCGAAAACGATCTGTTACGCACCCCGAACCTGGGCCGCAAGTCGCTTAACGAAATCAAGCAGGTTCTTGCCGAGCACAATTTGTCGCTGGGCATGAAGCTGGAAAACTGGCCTGTCGCCACCAGCGTATAGAGCAACCAAAGAAGTCAAGAGAGGCAAATCATGCGTCACCGTTTAGGTTTAAGAAAACTCAACCGTACCAGCAGTCACCGTCTGGCGATGTTCCGCAACATGACCGTGTCGCTGTTCCGCCATGAACTGATCAAGACCACGCTGCCCAAGGCCAAGGAACTGCGTCGTGTTGCAGAACCCATTTTGACATTGGGCAAGACCCCGAGTCTGGCAAATCGCCGCCTGGCATTTGCACGTTTGCGTGATCGTGAGATGGTCACCAAGCTGTTCGACGAACTCGGTCCGCGCTATGCAGCCCGCAACGGCGGCTACTCGCGTATCCTGAAGTTCGGCTTCCGTAAGGGCGACAACGCACCGATGGCACTGGTCGAATTGATGGATCGCCCAGCAGATGCTACCGCGGTTGATGTCGAGTAACATCCGTGTATTTTATGTATTAAAAAAGCCGGACTTGTCCGGCTTTTTGCATATCTAAGCTCAATCAAGCAGACCGAGAGCTAATCGTCGATCTTGCTCCGTAATGTTTTGAGTTGTCCGCGCTGAGTCTTGCTCTCGATCCGCCTTTTTACCGAAGCTTTGGTCGGCTTCGTGGCGGTCCGCTTCTTGGGCGTGATAGCCGAGCTTTTTATCAACGCCTGCAAGCGGGCCAGCGCATCTTCCCGGTTCTTCTCCTGACTGCGATAGCGTTGCGCCTTGATGATGATTACGCCGTCACTGGAAATGCGTCTGTCCTTTAGCTGTCCGAGCCTCTCTTTATAAATTTCGGGCAGCGACGAGGCGTTGATGTCAAAGCGCAGATGAATTGCAGTTGAGACTTTATTGACATTTTGACCTCCAGCACCCTGCGCACGTATTGCATGCAATTCGATCTCGGTGTCTGGGATGGCAACATGAGTGGTTATATTCAGCATCAACAGCAGCGGGTCATAGGTCTTGTGTCTTAAGTTTGCTGTTTGAAAATTCTGCCACTAGTGCAAGGTAATCTAATGAAACCTATGCTCATAGGACATCACTGGAAACGCGCCGTTGTATACCAAGGTAGACGAGAAACCTGCACCCAGTTTCAAATAATCTGTTTCCCTGATTTGCCATTGATAGAATATTGAAAGATGTGTCATCGATAAATAACCCAAGCCCACACCGAATGAAGCCGCCAAACCATTTCCTTCATGATTTGCATAATAGCTGATACCCGCTGAGGCCACAGCAGGAAATCCGAAAGTATAAAAATAATATATATTGCCCAGTATATTTGACTCCACGGTATACCCGGCAATATCGGCTCCGTTGGGATACATCAGCCCCAAATGGTAAGACCTCATGTTCAATTCATCAGCATTGGCACAAGCAAATGGCATGAGAGCCAGAACACTACAGCCAGATAACAAAAAAATAGAAAATATTCTTGAAGTGGATTTCACCATTCTTGCCACACTTATAAATTTTCTTGCTTATGCTGTAATTTCAGGAATTGTATTGATAGATCTGATTTCGTCCGCGTTGTTTGGCAATATACAAAGCCTGGTCAGCTACAATGACAAGCTCTTGTGCCGAAGCTGCGTGTTCCAGAGCGGTAGCCACCCCGATGCTAACTGTGGTTGAGATATTATCGCCATCTGTAAACTTGAATAAATGATCCGCTATGGTGGTGCGCATACGTTCAGCGGCAACCATCGCACCGGCGGTGTGCGTTCCCGGAAGAATGATTGTGATTTCCTCCCCCCCATAACGGCAGACCTTGTCGATAGAACGTGCCAGTCGAAGAATGATTTCCGCGAATTCTTTGAGAACTTTGTCTCCCGCGACGTGACCGAATTTGTCGTTGAGAATTTTGAAATGATCAAGATCGAGCATGAGTAAAGAAACCGGCGATCCAGAACGTTGCGACCGTGCGATCTCATCCTTCAGCATGGTGTAAAAGGTGATATGGTTGAACAGGCCGGTGAGACCATCGCGTGTCGCCAGATGGCGCAGAGCATTCTGATGTTGTTCAATCAATTGGCCTATTCTGCCTGTCAGCAACCAGAAAAATCCGAATAATAAGCCACCGCCTGCCACCCCCAGAAGCAGGCCAAGATATAGTGTGTTTCGGACATTCAACACCCTGGAAGTGACATCGACAAGCATGACGATGCTGCCCACCTTGCGCTCCTGAATATCAAGGATAGGGAAAGAGATTGCGCGGAAACTGGATTTTCCCTGCATTACTTCCATGGCGGTCTCTGTAGACGGAAAAATCCCTTTCGACATGATCGCGTGCATTTCGGGAGTCATGCTTTTGAGGGCTTGCGGACTGGGAGCTACATCAGTAAATCGATCCCATTCAGTCGAGAAGGCTGGATCGGATAAACCCATTTGCCATTCCTCGCGTTTCAAAATATTTTTCGATAAGAACTCGAACATCTGGATGCCCAGAGATTTTTGTATATCCATCAACAGATGATTGGTATTCACACCTAATTCGATAAACCCGATCAGTTGCTGCTTCTCATTATCCTTGTATAAGGGGATGACGAAACGCAAAGCCAAGTCACCGTGAGCACCAAGTTCGACACCATGCGCGGGTGCTTTAGTTAGCTGTGCATCGAGTGTCGTAACGCGATTAACTATATCTCCGTAAGACTCGGGGTTGTGTGCACGCAGCAATACCTTCCGGTCAGCCCCGATCAAGTAGAGGTGGGTGATTTCATATTCTTTTTGCAGCGTGGAGAAAACAGGCGCAATGAATTTAGATAGTTCTGTGCGATCCTTTTTTGCAAGCGCATTACGCAGTTCAGCATTTAGGGCCATTGTTCCGGTGATTCCGGCAAGCATTCCCGTCAAGTGTTCCAAATTGTCCTGATAAACTACATTTGACGAAGTGTGCAGTATTTGAATTTCGCGGTTGATCTCCTTGTTCGCATTGCGATATACCTCAGTGATCATTGTGCCGATCATGATGAAAATGACCAACATAACCGGCCCAAGAAATAACCACCTTAGTTGCGCAGTTTTAATGCTGGCCATTTCCGCAGGGGCGGATTGGATGGCTTCAGCATTATTGGGAGACTTGAACAGAATATTGAAAGAATTGCGCATGCTCTATCTCTTCAGTGTTAAGTACAAATTCGATAATGTGGACACAAGGCCTGAGCATCTCAAAAGCGTTTTGTCATGCAACGGAATTGTCATATTCTCTGATAGGCCAGGTCGGTAGACAATTAGTTGGTCAGGTCTGCGTTTTGCCGTTACATTTTATAACTATCTACCAGATCGAATGCTTTTCCGGTGGTTAGAATTTGCTTACTATAGCATGGCAAATTCAGTAATTTCTAAGCTTTGAGCACTGGCTGCAAATACTTCCCCGTCACGCTGTTCTTGTCTTTTGCGATGTCTTTAGGCGAACCTTCGGCGATGATCCGCCCGCCGCCGTCGCCGCCTTCCGGGCCAAGGTCGATCACCCAGTCAGCGGTCTTGACCACGTCAAGATTGTGCTCGATCACCACCACGGTGTTGCCCTGGTCGCGCAGCTTGTGGATCACCTTGAGCAGCAGCGCGATGTCATGGAAATGTAACCCGGTAGTTGGTTCGTCGAGAATGTACAGTGTGCGTCCGGTGTCGCGTTTGGATAATTCGAGAGAGAGCTTTACCCGCTGCGCTTCGCCACCGGACAGTGTAGTCGCAGATTGCCCCAACGTGATGTAGCCCAGGCCGACATCCAGCAGCGTTTGCAGTTTGCGCGCGATCAGCGGCACGGGTTTGAAAAATTCATGCGCCTGTTCGACGGTCATCTGCAGGATCTGGTGGACGTTCTTGGCCTTGTATTGGATCTCCAGCGTCTCGCGGTTGTAGCGCTGGCCGTGGCATACATCGCAGGACACATACACGTCCGGCAAAAAGTGCATCTCCACTTTTATTACGCCGTCGCCCTGGCAGGATTCGCAGCGCCCGCCCTTGACGTTGAACGAAAAACGTCCCGGCCCGTAGCCGCGCTCGCGCGACGACGGCACACCTGCGAACAGCTCGCGGATCGGCGTGAACAGCCCGGTGTAAGTCGCCGGGTTGGAACGCGGCGTGCGGCCGATGGGTGACTGATCGACGTTGATCACCTTGTCGAAAAATTCCATCCCGCTGATCTCGGCATAGGGTGCGGGCTCGGTGTGGCTGCCGTACAGATGCTGCGCCACTGCGGGATACAGCGTGTCGTTGATCAGCGTGGATTTGCCCGAGCCGGATACGCCAGTCACGCACACCATCAGTCCGACCGGCAGATTCAGCGTTACTTCTTTCAGGTTGTTGCCGGAAGCGCCGACGATCTGCAGCATGCGTTCCGGGTCGGGCTTGCGGAATTTTTCCGGCATCGGGATGCGGCGGCGGCCGGTCATGTAATCGCCAGTGAGCGATTCCTTGCACTCGAAGATTTCATCCGGCGTGCCTTGCGCCACGATCAGTCCGCCGTGCTCACCCGCGCCCGGCCCCATGTCCACCACATGATCGGCGGCGCGGATCGCTTCTTCATCGTGTTCCACCACGATCACACTGTTGCCCATGTCGCGCAATTTTTTCAGCGTGGTCAGCAGGCGGTCGTTGTCGCGCTGATGCAGGCCGATGGAAGGCTCATCCAGCACATACATCACGCCGGTCAGGCCCGAGCCGATCTGCGAGGCGAGGCGGATGCGCTGTGCCTCGCCGCCGGACAAGGTCTCGGCAGAGCGCTCCAGCGACAGATATTCCAGCCCGACGTTGTTCAAAAAGGTCAGGCGGTTGGCGATCTCCAGCACGATCTTTTCCGCAATCGCCTGCTTCTGGCCTTGCAGCTTCATCTGCTGGAAGAAAGTCAGTGCCTGCTTCAAGGGCAGCGCGCTGATCTCGTAGATGTTCATGTCCGCGACGCGCACATGGCGCGCCTCGATGCGCAGGCGCGTGCCTTTGCAATCCGGGCACACACAGCCGTTCAGAAATTTCGACAGCTCCTCGCGCACGGTGGGCGAGTCGGTCTCCTTGTAGCGGCGCTCCAGATTATTCACGACGCCCTCGAAAGCGTGCTCACGCAGCGACGGCTTGCCGCGCTCGTTCAGATATTGAAACGCGATCTCGGTCTTGCCGCTGCCATACAGAATCACCTGCTGAACCTTCTCCGGCAGGCTTTCGTAGGATTGCTCGATATCGAAGTCGTAATGCTTGGCGAGTCCGGCAAGCAGCTGGTGATAAAACTGGTTGCGCCTGTCCCAGCCCTTGATTGCGCCGGAACTCAGGCTGAGTGTAGGGAAAGCGACGATGCGCTTGGGATCGAAAAAGGTGATGTTGCCCAGCCCGTCACACTTCGGGCACGCACCCATCGGGTTGTTGAACGAGAACAAACGCGGCTCCAGTTCCGGCAGCGAGTAGTTGCAGATCGAGCAGGCGAATTTCGCCGAGAACATATGCTCCTTGTCGGTATCCATTTCCACAGCAACCGCGCGACCATCGGCATGGCGCAACGCGGTCTCGAACGATTCAGCCAGCCGCTGCTTGGCTTCAGGGTTGACCTTCAGCCTGTCCACCACGATCTCGACCGTGTGCTTCTTGGTCTTCTGCAAGGTGGGCAATGCATCCATCTCATACACCTTGCCGTTGATGCGCAGCCGCGTAAAGCCCTGCGCGCGCAGCTCGTCGAACAGATCTAGCTGCTCGCCCTTGCGCTCCACCACCAGCGGCGACAAGATCATCACCTTCGTGTCCTGCGGCAGTTGCAGCACATGGTCCACCATCTGCCCCACAGATTGCGCCTGCAGAACCAGGTCATGCTGCGGGCAATAAGGGTCGCCCGCGCGCGCGAACAGCAGGCGCAGGTAATCGTGAATCTCGGTGACTGTGCCGACCGTGGAGCGCGGGTTGTGCGAAGTGGCCTTCTGTTCTATTGCGATGGCTGGAGATAAACCCTCGATCAGATCCACATCCGGCTTTTCCATCAGTTGCAAAAACTGCCGCGCGTAAGCTGACAGCGACTCCACATAGCGCCGCTGCCCCTCGGCATACAAGGTGTCAAAGGCAAGTGAGGACTTACCGGAACCCGACAAGCCGGTGATCACCACCAGCTTGTGGCGCGGCAGATCAAGGCTGATGTTCTTTAAATTGTGGGTGCGAGCACCGCGTATTCTTATCTGTTCCATGCAAACCATCTTGGCTATCCATCTTGATTGGGGCGACCTGACAGTTTACGCGATTTTTGAAGCTTTCCCAAGCCGCTACACTGTTGAGGGAAGACTTCCATGCGGTACACTGATTGGTAGGCTCTTGACGTGCGTGATCGATGCGCGTAGATTATGCGCATTACAAATGTCAAGGAATGGCAATGAGCAATATCATTTTCGACCAAGCCGCGCCCAAGAAATCGGCCAACCTCAGCATCAATGCCGATCTCTTGCAGCAGGCAAAGCAGCTCAACATCAATCTTTCGCAGACGCTGGAGCAACATCTGGCCGAAATCATCCGGCAAGCGCAGCGCAGCCAGTGGCTGGCGGAAAATAAAAACGCGCTGGATGAATACAACCGCCGTATAGAAAAGCGCGGCGCGTTCAGTAACGGCTTGCGGCGGTTTTGATGGCGCAGTTTGATGTCTACCTGAATCCGAATGCGGCCACGCGCAAGACCATCCCTTTCCTGCTGGATGTGCAGGCTGACCTACTCGATACACTGGCAACTCGTGTTGTCGTGCCGCTGATCTTGGCGGAAGAAATGGGGCTGGCAGCCAAACACCTCAATCCGCAATTCAAAATCAAGGGGGCTGCGGTCGTGATGTCTACTGCGGAGTTGGCAGGTGTATCCACCCGTTCGTTGGGCGATAAAGTTACCTCGCTGAAAAATAAACGCGATGAAATCATTGCTGCGCTGGATATATTGTTCACGGGGATTTGAGGCAGCTTTGGTGGTGGGACATTTTTGCGCAACACAAAAAGGACTGTCGACAGTCCTTTTTTGTTCTTGCAACATTATTGTTTGCTACTACAATCGGTAGGAAAGTTAACTAATAAGACGGAATAAAAGCGACTAAGCAAATAATGCAACCCGACTTCTTTCTATAGCTCATTCAAGCCTGAACCAATAATGTATATGCACTTGCCAGATTTCCCAAAAAAGCATCCGTATTGGTGGGCTTTCCTGTGTTTAGTGATCAGCGGGTTTCCCCAATGGTTCCAGAGCGTGTGGGGGTCTTTTCCGTACGGATGCACCAATTCCAGTTATCCAAAATTGGTTGCAGACCATGAATATGCCGATACCAGAATTTTCCGGATACTGGGTTACCGTTCCGCTTGGCTTAATGATGTTTGGGTGGCTAGTGTACGAACTACGTTCACAACGCACTGTGCCGGCAATTTCTGCGGGTGAAATTAGTGCAATAACTCAATCTACGTCATCGATTCCATTTCCAGACTGGCCAATCAGAGAACTGTTTTTTTATATTCGTCCAGACCTTGTAGATAATCATACTGATCACACTTGGGAAAAGGTGGGCCTTGAAATAAAAGATAAGCTGTCTATCGGGCAATTAAAAATATGGGGACGAGTAGATGGTAACGAGCGAATGCCACTTAGTGAAATAAACCAAGACTATTGGCAGCTCGCTGAATTTACTTACTGGTTTTTAAGTGATGAAGATGGGGCTCAATTTCTTGTGCATGCTGTACCACGTATTTATCGCCAACATGCTGGCTTGCCTCAATATCGAGATTTGCAGGTGAATAAAGAACAAGCAATAAGATTGTGGCCAGAGAAAGGTTTTTTTGAGCACAATGCAAAAAACAAAGACGCGGCAATTCTTCGTCTAACTAAATTACGTGGAAAGGGCGTAGCGATAAGGAACGATGCAGCAAACATTCAGTACACCAATCATTTGGATGCTTGGTCGGGCAGGGTAACTGAATGGATGCATGAAGTCATTGCGGTTCTTAAAATTGTGAGCGCTGCTGATTCTGAATGGTTCGCTACTCTTGATACTGTTGGGCCAGCACGAGTTCAAGTGCCTATTAGATTAACTGGTCAGACAGATATATCTATGCTGATGTCTACATATAACCAGCATGATCTTCGGTTAGTTCGATTGGAAAATTTACTAAAGAAGTATGGTGTCGCTGCATGAATTACTAAGTAACAATCAAGGGTGAGCTACGTTTTCCCATCGCTAGCTCTAAATTAAGAAAACATTGAGTTTAGGTAATTCAACATAACGACTATTTTTCAATCATCCCCACAATATTCCCATCCCTGAACCGTCTTTACAGGTATGGATACGACGCTAACCTACAATGCGCTGATGGCCGAACAAGATAAACGTATCGCTGAAACCGTTTCGCGCGAGCGTGGGCGGCTGAGGAATTTCATACGGCGGCGCGTGGCCGATGCGAGTGAGGCCGAAGACATTATGCAGGATGTGTTCTATGAGTTTGTGGCAGCGTACCGTTTGCCGGAACCCATCGAGCAGGTCGGCGCGTGGCTTTTCCGCGTGGCGCGCAATCGCATCATCGACCGCTTTCGCAAGAAGAAAGAGGAGCCGCTGCCCGAAGTGTCGGGCGATGCCGATGAGGGAACCTGGCTGGATGAGGTTCTGCCACCGGCGGATGCAGGGCCGGAAGCAGCCTATGCGCGGTCGGTGTTGCTGGAGGAGTTGTATGCCGCGCTGGCCGAACTGCCGGAGGAACAGCGCACCGTATTCATCGCCCACGAACTGGATGGGCGCAGCTTCAAGGAATTGGCGGCGGAAAGCGGTGTGGGTGTGAATACCTTGCTGGCGCGCAAGCGTTATGCGGTGTTGCATTTGCGCGTAACATTGAAATCAATCTATGACGAATTTAATTTGTAAAGGAGAAGTGAGATGGGCATGAACTGCTGTAAAGCGAATTGTTGGAAGATCGGACTGTTGGTGGTGGTTGGCATCGCGGCATTGGGCTGGGTGGTGATGGCGCTGTGGAACTGGCTGATTCCGACCTTGTTCGTCGGCGGTAAAGAGATCGGCTACCTGCAGGCGTTAGGGGTGCTGGTGTTGAGCAAGATTTTGTTCGGCGGTTTTCGCGGGCACGGTTGTCATGGACGTTGGCATCGCAATCGTTTGGAAAACATGACGCCGGAAGAGCGCGAGAAATTCCAGACCGGCATGCGTGGCTGGTGTGGCAAAGGCAAGCAGGAAGAGGTTGAGATCAAGGAGTAGCCAAGCAGCGTGGGCGCACTGTGGCCTAACGGACTTTGAACCGGGCAAAGGATGAGGATAGGCAGTTCTGCCTATCCTCATCCTTTTGCATTTGCATAACCCTGTCAGCAAGCGCGCTGACCTGCTAAAATGCGCGACTTTCAACGCACCTCAAAACCAAACTTCCATGCAACATATATCCGAATCCATGACCCCGGCGGAACGCCGCGCCAGTACCGGCTTGGCCAGCATCTATGGGCTGCGCATGCTGGGGCTGTTCATCATCCTGCCGGTTTTCGCGCTGTATGCGGAACATCTGCCCGGCGGGTCGAGCCATCTGCTGATGGGTATCGCGCTGGGGGCTTACGGGCTGACCCAGGCGATTCTGCAAATCCCCGCCGGTTGGTTGTCTGACCGTTACGGGCGCAAGCCGGTGATTTACGTCAGTTTGATCTTGTTTGCGCTGGGCAGCTTTGTCGCCGCATCTGCGGACAATATCTATTGGGTCATCATCGGGCGCGTGGTGCAGGGCGCGGGCGCGCTGAACGCGGCAGTGATGGCGCTCACTGCCGACCTGACCCGCGAGGAACACCGCACCAAGGCGATGGCGATGATAGGCATCACGATCGGCATCACGTTCTCCATTTCGATGGTGCTGTCGCCGCTGCTCAACAGCGTGATCGGCGTGCCCGGCATCTTCGCGATGACCGGCGTGCTGGCCTTGCTGGCGATGGGCGTGGTGAAGTGGGTGATCCCCGATCCGGCGATCACGCGCTTTCACAGCGACACCGAAGCCAGTTGGGGACATTTTGGCGAGGTGTTGAGCAACAGGGAATTATTGCGTCTCGACTTTGGCATCTTCTCGCTGCACGCGATCCTGATGTCGGTGTTCATGCAGGTGCCCTTCGTGCTCAAGCGCGACGGGCTGGAAGTGGGGCAGCACTGGTATGTCTACCTGCCGGTGATGCTGATAGCGTTTGCGCTGATGGTGCCGCCCATCATCATCGCGGAAAAGAAGGCCAAGATGAAACAGATATTCCTGCTGGCGATCTTTCTGGCGATGTGCGCGCAAGCCCTGCTGCTGTTTGGGCAGAACAGTTTATGGGGTGTGGCCATCGCGCTGCTGGTGTTCTTCACCGCGTTCAACGTGCTGGAAGCGACGCTGCCCTCGATGATCAGCAAGATCGCGCCGCTGTCCGCCAAGGGCACCGCGATGGGCGTGTATAGCAGCGTGCAGTTCCTCGGCGCATTTTCCGGCGCGGCAGTGGGCGGCGCGTTGATGCAATATGTCGGCGGCAATGCGGTGTTCGTACTCGCGATCGTGCTGCTGTTGCTGTGGATGATCGTCGCATCCGGCATGAACCCCCCGGCAGCGGTGAGCACCAAGCTGTATCATTTGGACGAAATAAATGAGGCGGCTGCGGTAGAATTGCAAAAGCGGCTCGCGCAAGTGCGAGGCGTGCGCGAAGTGATGGTGATTGCGGCGGAGAACATCGCCTGCCTCAAAGTGGATATGCAGGGATTTGATAAAGACGCAGTGGAACAACTCGTGACGAAAGGAGCATGACATGTCGGTGAACAAAGTAATCCTGATAGGCCGCCTCGGCAAAGACCCGGAAACCCGTTACATGACCAGCGGCGAAGCGGTGACCAACGCGACGCTGGCGACTTCCGAAAACTGGAAGGACAAGAGCGGCGAGAAGCAGGAAAAAACAGAATGGCATAACCTGGTGTTCTACCGCCGCCTCGCCGAGATCGCCGGAGAGTATCTGAAGAAGGGCTCGCAGATCTACATCGAAGGCAAGCTCACTACAGAGAAGTGGACCGACAAGGAAGGCAAGGATCGTTACACCACCAAGATCATCGTCAACGAAATGACCATGCTGGGCGGCAAGTCCACCGGCGGCAGTTTTGAGGTGGTGGAGAACAAGGAAAGCAAGCCCGCTGCATCATCTGGCGGCTCAGCTCCCGCCAAGTCCGCACCGGCAGGCAAGAGCAGCTTCGATAATTTTGACGACGATATTCCTTTTTGAAGGACACCTGAAATATAGTTGCAGCGAAAAGCGTGAGTCCGGGCATCCTGATGAAAGGCCGTCTTTTCGACGGTCTTTTTTCTGCGGTGCCCCCTATTTTTTTGATATTCGCTTGGTTGCATTATGGGTATGTAAGGAAAGCAACTGCCAATAATTGTCAGTCAGGCGACGAAGATTGCTCCAATATGCGCATCGGCAATGCGCTATGTTTTTCCTCAGTGATTAAAAATCAATGCCTTGCGATATTGGCATAGCTATTGCGTTAATACACACCGACACGCAAATAATGTGTGTCCAATTCATAAGGAGCTGTAAACATGAGAAACATACAAAAGAGCATACAACAAGGTTTTACCCTGATCGAATTGATGATCGTGGTAGCGATCATCGGTATTCTGGCTGCAGTGGCGATCCCTGCTTACGGCGATTACACCGCCCGTGCACAAGTCGCGGAAGCTTTTACGCTGATAGACGGTTTTAAAACACCGTTGACCGAGTTATATACGTCTTCCGCTAATTTCGATATCAGCTCAACCGGCGTTACCGGCATTACCTCAGGTAAATATGTTGCAGGTGTCGGGACT
>JANXXH010000089.1 GCA_025350705.1 Gallionella sp. | reverse complement strand
GACATGCTCAAATGTAATCGTGCCGTTAGCACGTTGGATTTCATGTGTTCCGGTATCGACTTCATTTGGAGTATCGAGCAAAGCAAATACACTTTCGGCAGCAGCTAATCCATTTTGCAAATACACGCTGACTCCCGTTATATGCGTTTTAAGGGTGAGGTCAACATCATCATGGCTGCAATATAAGAAAGAAACTCTCCCACTGATTTGCCATCTGTACGTGACTGTTCTATAGCAAGATAGAATAAAAAGGCCAATGCAAAGGCCGCCACCATTTGTACTATGGGTACATTGGCTGCGTTGGCTGCGGTCTGTTTCATGGAGTAGCGCCGTACTAAAGAATCGGGGAAAATAATAGGGAATATCACTCTCTTCCTTACCCTTGTGACGGAGTGCTCAGATGCTCTTTGTATAGGGGTTGAGTTATTCTGTAGCAGTGCCGTGCAGTGTAGCTAGGTATGTAGCTAGGCAACCAAAAACAGGGTACTCCCCTTGCTGACAAAAGGATTATAGCCCATATGAGAATTGCAACCTGGAACGTCAATTCGCTGAAAGTGCGCCTGCCGCATGTGCTGGACTGGCTCGCCGCGAACCCGGTCGATGTGCTGTGCCTGCAGGAAACCAAACAACAGGACGAGGATTTTCCACAGGCAGCATTACAAGCGGCGGGTTATCACAGCGTATTCAGCGGACAGAAAACCTATAACGGTGTGGCGATCCTGAGCCGCGTCCCGGCCAGCGATGTGCAGATGGGCATTCCCGATTATGTTGACGAACAGAAGCGTGTTATCTCTGCCACCTTCAGCGATGTGCGCGTGGTGTGCGTGTATGTGCCCAACGGACAGGCGGTCGATTCCGGCAAGTATTATTACAAGCTGGCTTGGCTGAATGCCTTGCGCAACTGGCTGAAAGAAGAGTTGACGCGCTACCCGAGGCTAGTGGTGCTGGGCGATTACAACATCGCACCGGAAGACCGCGATGTGCATGACCCGGTGCTCTGGCAAGGCAACGTGCTGGTCAGCGAAGCCGAGCGCATCCATTTTCAGAACCTGATCAAGCTCGGCCTGCACGACAGCTTCCGCCTGTTCGAGCAGGCTGAAAAATCTTTCACTTGGTGGGACTACCGGATGATGGCGTTCCGCCGCAACCACGGTTTGCGCATCGACCATATCCTGATCAGTGAGCCACTGGTGGGACAATGCAAAGGTTGCGTGATTGACAAGGCACCGCGGAAACTGGAGAGGCCTTCGGATCATGTGCCGGTGGTGGTGGAGTTGTTGTAGGAGCGGGCCATGCCCGCGAAGTCAACACCGCCGGGGGTAGCCCGGCAGCTAGTTACTTTTCTTGTCTTGCCAAGAAAAGTAACCAAAAGAAATCGCCCCCGGTTTGCCGCCCACTTCGTGGGTGCCCTCGTGTGCTCGGCCGGTCAGGCCTCCTCATAAACTCGCACGATCCGCTACGCTGCCACGTGCTCGAACATATTCGTCGGACTACCCCTGACCAGCCTGCGCCACTCGGCGGCGCACAGGGGATGAAAAGCAAAGACCTAAGACCGTATGTTGTGCACTATCAAGCATCCGGTACTGCAGACCACTTTGGACGGTTGTTCTGCACCCACTCTTTTAGTTTTCTGCGTGCAGAATCACCTGCTACCTCTATCCCGAGATGAGCGCAAATGTCCTGCCAACTTCTTAAATTAGATTTGGAGCGCAATTCCGGCACTTTTGATAACCAGATATTTGGTCTTGGACTTGGTGCCCGCTGGCGGCGGATTATCTTCAGCTTTTTTAGCTCTTCTTCGCCCATAGAACCTAGTTCAGCCAGCAGCTCGTCTGCCGACAGGGCGAGCGTTTTTTTAGTGAGCTTAGATTTCTGTTGTTCTCCAGTAAGTACTCGGCGCAAAGCTTCGCTAAAATTGAGATTCTCAAATGGCCGTGGATTTGCACGTTGCCAGACAAGAGCAACAAGATCATCGTCAACAGGGAAGTTTTTCATGTAAATCTCCTTTCTTAATATGATTAAGTAACACTTATTATATTTAAGTAATTTACTTAAGTCAAGTAAGTAAAATGGCAGCAATGTATTGGAGTCAAAATGTTTTTCCCATCCTATGACTTTCGGTTTTTGCTTTTTATCCCCTGTGCACTGCCTCGATCAGTCGCAAGCAAGCGGAGGTTAAGGCGAGCACTGTTCGAGTCCCGCAGTGGGACGCGGGGTGTGCGCCCCGCCAGGTCGAGTTGCGCAGCCCCGCTTGCTTGCGACTGATCGAGGGCACCCGAAGGGCGGTAAACCGGGGTTGCCTTCTTTTTGGTTACCTTTTCTTGGCGACGCAAGAAAAAGTGACTAGCTGTCGGGCTACCCCCGACGGTGTTGATTTTTTTGTCGTCCATCCTTCGATGCACTGTGCTACGCGCAGCACTCAGGACGAACGGCCAAAAATTTAATTAACCATTCGCCCCAAACATCATCCGCTTCGCGACAAATTTCTTTGCAAACGGCAAACAGTCCAGCGCGGTGAGTGCGGCAGCGCGACCCGCGCTTAACACCGGCAGGTCGTTGGAGAACAGCCGCACCAGACCATCGGTAAAACGTATCCCCGCTTCGCGGTCGGTGCGGCGATGGCTGCGGTAGGCGGCGAGCATCGCTTCGGTGCCCAAAGTTTCCGGCGTTGCATCGAGTATTTCCTGAGCCAGTTCCCACGCATCGCGCAGTCCCATGTTGAAACCCTGCCCTGCCACTGGATGCATGGTTTGGGCGGCATTGCC
The DNA here is from genome assembly GCA_025350705.1 of Gallionella sp. Taxonomy (GTDB): domain Bacteria; phylum Pseudomonadota; class Gammaproteobacteria; order Burkholderiales; family Gallionellaceae; genus Gallionella. Next base: position 880 of record JANXXH010000089.1, on the reverse strand, counting down.
GAGCAGCACGGTGTGCGGCATCGGGGTGAGATTCGGCGCGCGTCTCAAACCAAGCGGGAAGCAGGTGCGTTTGCCGACAGATAAAAATTCTCCGACGCGGTCACCGAAGTGCCGTTGCAGTTCGCGCAGAAATTTTGTGTCGTCCCATGCCAGCATGTCCTGCGCGACTTGATGCGATGTAGTCCATACCAGTTCGTAACCATCCTTGAACGGCAGCAGCGCCAGCGGCCCTTGCGGGGTGAAGCGTTCGTAGGCCATCGCTGTTTGTGGAGCAGAGCAGGTAATGTGGGTGATCAGCGCGCTCTGTCCGTAGTCGTGCACTTCGGGTGGATATTGTTGGGCCAATAATTTTCCGCCGTCGGCCACGACTGCGAGCCGTGCGTGCAAGGTGTGTTCGGTACCATCTTGTTGATAGCCGATCACGGTGTGGTCGGCTGAATTGCACAACTCGGTGACGCTCGCGCCATAGATAGATGCGACATCGCTGTGTTGCAGTGCATCGGTCAATGCATCTTGCAGTGCGGTGTAGGGCAGCACGTAGCCGAGTTCCGGCACGTTCATTTCGGCGGCACGCAGCACGGCGCGGCCAAAACTTTGCTTCTGCGAGATGTGGATGGTGCGTATCGGCGAGACGCCTTGCAGTGAATTCCAGACACCGAGTCTAGCCAGCAACAAGCGGCTGCCGTAGGACAAAGCCAGTGCGCGCGCATCCTGGCTGGCGGCATGCGCCGGGCGTGCCTCCAGCACGCAGACCTTCAGCTTGCTGCCGCGCAACGCAAGCGCCAGCGCGGCACCGACCGGACCGCCACCTATAATGGCTATATCGAACTGGGCGTTCACGATTTCCTCATCAGCTCTTCGATATCCGCCACTGTTTTCG
>JANXXH010000080.1 GCA_025350705.1 Gallionella sp. | reverse complement strand
AATCATCCGCGCTAACTGGAATTATCCGACCGCGATCAAAGTCGGGGCAGGGCGCATCAAGGAATTACCCGGCCTGTGTCAGTCGCTGGGAATGAAGAACGCGCTGCTGATCACCGATCCGGGTCTGGCGGCTCTGCCTATCGTGCAGCAAGCTGTGCTTGATTGTCAGTCTGCCGGATTGGGTTGTGCGGTGTTCAGCAGCATCAAGGGCAACCCCACTGAACAAAATGTGACCGATGGCGTGCATGCCTACCGTGCCGGGAAATTTGATGGCGTGATCGCGTTCGGGGGAGGTTCGGCGCTCGATGCGGCGAAGGCAGTCGCGCTGATGGTTGGCCAGAATCGTCCGTTATGGGATTTTGAAGACGTTGGCGACAACTATTTGCGCGTCAACGTGGCGGGCATGGCGCCGGTGGTGGCGGTGCCGACCACGGCGGGCACCGGTTCCGAAGTCGGGCGCGCTTCGGTGATCACCGACGACCAGGCGCACGTCAAAAGAATCATCTTTCACGCGCGGATGTTGCCGGCAGCGGTGATCCTGGACCCGGAACTGACCGTCGGTTTGCCTCCCCGGCTGACTGCTGCTACCGGCATGGATGCGCTGTCGCACAACCTGGAAGCGTATTGCTCGCCGTTTTATCATCCGATGGCGAGCGGCATCGCGCTGGAGGGCATAAGATTGGTGAAGGAATGGTTGCCGAGCGCGGTGCAGGATGGCCGCAATCTGGATGCGCGCCTGCAAATGCTGGTCGCGTCGAGTATGGGCGCCACCGCATTCCAGCGCGGCCTCGGTGCGATGCACGCGCTGGCGCATCCACTCGGCGCATTGTATGACGCGCATCACGGCACGCTCAACGCGATATTGATGCCTTATGTGCTGCTTGCCAACCGCGCCGCGATAGACGAGCGCATCACCAGCCTGGCACGCTACCTTGATTTGCCGCAACCTTCGTTCAGCGCATTTCTCGATTGGGTGCTGGCGCTGCGTGAAAAGATCGGTATTCCGCATACGCTGGCTGCAATTAATATCGACGCGGCGCAAGCTGAACTGATAGCGCGCATGGCGGTGATTGACGGCTCGGCCGCGACCAATCCGATCCAATTCAGTGAAAGTGATTACGCAGGGATATTGCGCAAGGCGGTTGCAGGTGTCCTCTGATTCTCAATCAAATTGTAGGGGCGCGATGAATCGCGCCCCTACAATTTTAAAAATCGAATAACAACCATGGCACGTATCGCGATAGCCGGTTTTTTGCACGAGACGAATACCTTTGTGCAACGGACTACCGGCATGGATGCATTCCTTACTGCGGACGCCTGGCCCGGTCTGGTACAGGGGCCGACTTTGTTCGACGCGGTTGCCGGAACCAACATCGCGATCGCCGGTTTCATCAAGGAAGCGGCGGCACATCACCATCAGTTAGTACCGTTGTTATGGGCTTCGGCGAATCCTTCCGGCCCGGTCGCGCAGGACGCTTACGAACAAATCTGGGCGATGCTCAAACGCGAACTGGAACAGGCCATGCCTGTCGATGCGCTGTTCCTCGATCTGCATGGCGCGATGGTGGTCGAGCATATCGATGCCGGGCAGATCGAAGATGCGGAAGGGGAGTTGCTGGAACGGATACGCGCCATCATCGGGCCTGATGTGCCGATAGTCGCTGCGCTGGATTTTCACGCCAATATCAGCCCGCGCATGGTGGCACTGAGCGACGCGCTGACCGTTTACCGTACCTATCCGCATGTGGACATGAGCGATACCGGACGACGCGCAGCGATAGTGTTGCAGCGCATACTGGCCGGTGAACGTCTGCACAAGGCGTACCGCCAAATCCCGTTTTTGATTCCACTGCCCTGGCAGTGCACCTTGATCGAACCGCTGGCCGCGCTGATGCATCTGGTCGAGCAGCTGGAGCGCGATGGCAATGTCAGCGCGTCTATCGTGCCGGGTTTTCCGCTCGCCGATATTTACGATTGCGGTCCGACGGTAGTTGCCTATGGTTCCGATGCGGCTGCTAGCGAAGCAGTTGCGCAGCGCTTGTATGATGCGATGCTGGCGCAGCGCGCAACCTTCAGCGGCAGACTCTGGAGCGCCGCTGATGCAGTGAGCCATGCGCTGGCCAGCAGCGGTGATGGGACTATCATTCTGGCGGACTCGCAGGACAATCCGGGCGGCGGGGCCGCCGGAGATACCACCGACATCCTGCACGAGCTGGTGCGTCAGCGCGCACCGGATGCCTGTGCCGGCTTGCTGTGCGATCCGGCTGCCGCAGCAGCGGCGCACGCCGCAGGTGTGGGTGCCACGCTTGAACTGGTACTCGGCGCGCACAGCGGCATCGGCGCTGCTCCGCTGGCTGGGCGTTATACCGTCGAGGCGCTGGGCAACGGCCGATTCACCGGAACCGGCCCGTTCTATCTGGGATGCAAAATGGATCTGGGTACTATGGCGCGCTTGCGGCTGGACGGCATACAGATACTGGTATCAAGCCACAAACAGCAGGCAGCGGATCAAGCGATGTTCCGCCATCTCGGTATCGACCCGGCGCGGCAACATATCCTGGTGCTGAAAAGCTCGGTGCATTTCCGTGCCGATTTTTCCCAACTGGCACGAGAAATCCTGATCGTTGCGGCTTCCGGTGAAAATGTTGCCGACCTTGCTAAATTGCACTACCAAAGATTGCGCCCAGGGGTTAGCACTGGAATTGAAATATAGAGATTGCAGTACTTTATTTTGGAGAAGCAAAAGAAAGTAACCCGCTGCCGGGCTACCCCCGGCAACTCGGTGATCACCCCATATCGAACAGCAACACCTCGGCATTGTCAGCGGCTGACAGCACGACCATCTTTTCATCGCTAAACATCAACGCATCCCCCGCAGCCAGAGCATATCCATTGGCTTGCAGACTGCCACGTGCAACGTGCAAATAGATTTTTCGATTGGCTGCAATCGGGTAGTCCAAAGTTTCCACGCCATCCAGCCGTGAAGCAAACACGCGCGCATCCTGATGGATCAACAGCGAGCCTTCAGCCTCATCGGGCGCATCCAGCATACACCAGCGCGCCATCTTGTCTTCCAGCGGAAAATTCTTTTGCTGATAACCCGGTTTCAAATCCTGCTTATCCGGCATGATCCAGATTTGCAGCAGATGCACCGCCTCGTCTGGCGAAGGATTCACCTCGCTATGCTGCACGCCCGTGCACGCGCTCACCCGACTTGCGTAAAGCAATCATAATTCACCTCCATAGTGTCGCAATAGCTTGAGCATCGCTGATGCTTTATCCAGCGTCTCCCGATACTCCGCCTCCACATCGGAATCAGCAACGATGCCGCCGCCCGCCCAGCAGCGAATCTCGTTATCAGCATACACCAGTGTCCTGATGACGATGTTGCTGTCCATGTTGCCGTCGAAGCCGACATAGCCTATCGCGCCGCAATAAATACCGCGCCGGTTCGGCTCCAGTTGCTCGATGATCTGCATCGCGCGCAGTTTGGGCGCGCCGGTGACCGAGCCGCCGGGGAAGCAGTCGCGCAACACGTGCAGCGCATCGCGTCCTTTATCCAGCCTGCCTTCCACCGTGCTGACCAGGTGATGCACATTGGCGAAACTTTCAACCTCGAACAGTTTCGGCACGCGCACCGATCCGGGCACGCAGCTTTTGCCGAGATCGTTGCGCAACAAATCCACGATCATCAGGTTTTCTGCGCGATCCTTGGGATGGTTGCGCAGCTCCTCTGCAAACTGGCGATCTTGCAGCGCATCGCTGCTGCGCGGACGGGTGCCTTTGATCGGTTTGGTTTCCACGTTGCCATTTTGCACGCGCAGGAAACGTTCAGGTGAAGCGCATAGTATCTGGGCTTGCGGCAAGTTGAGGAATGCGGAGTACGGTGCGGGACTCAGGCTGCGCAAGGTCAGATAAGCGTTCAGAGCATCGCCCGTTCCAGCTGCGCTGAAGCGTTGCGCCAGATTGATCTGGTAACAATCGCCAGCCTGCAAATAGTCTTGCACTCGCTTGAACGCGGCTGCATAACTGCCTGTAGTGAAGTTGGATGCAATCTTGCCTTGCACCCGGAAAGTATCTGGAGGCAGCTGCGGATTGTTATGCAGAAGCCGCAGATATTGCGGCAATAATTTTTTTGTTTCGGCAAATCGCTGATGCGATACCAGACGCGCGGTGTGCTGCTGATGGTCCAGCACCAACGCCCAGTCGTAGATGCCGACTGCCATGCCAGGCAGATATGCCTCATTGGACTGATGTTTGGCTTCTTCTGCAACACCCGACAATGCGTACATGCTCCGCGCCAGTTCATAGCCCCAATAGCCCAGCGCACCACCGGCGAACGGCACGTTCTCTACCGGTACAACATGCTCACCCAACTCGCTGCGCACCCATGCAAATGGATCGCATTGCGTATCTTCATCATCCAGCACCAAGGTGCGCTGCGGCGCTGCGGTTAGAATGTCATAGCGTGCCATACCGCCGCTATCCAGCCATATCGCCCACGGCAGGTCGGCCAGTGCGGCGCAGTAATGCGCTGCATCAGATCGGTAGGGTATTTCGGCAGAATAAAAGCTCATCGCTTGATCGGAAATATTGTCGGGACTTCAAAACACGCCGGAACTCAACCGCGATACTACCTCAGACATCGTGCAATCAGGTATGGAAGCTGACATCGAGTTATTCCAATTTGCATTAGAAAGGAGAACAAGCCGGCGTGTCCGAAAAACTTTTGGCCGGGCACCCGAATGAGGCGACGAAGACGGCACACTTAGTGCGGCTATAACCAGCGACTTGGCTATCGTATTTTGATTGCCTGGTCGAATGGCTATAACCAATGACTTGCCCAGCGTCTTTTGCTGAGTTAGTCAGATGGCTAGTAGTCATATCAGTTGTTTCATCAGGAGCCGAAGACGAAGCCAACACAGTTATCGCTTCTAATGCGAATTGGAATTAGAGGAACTCCGCGCCAATCACGCTGCACAACCTGTCGTAGCACGATTAACAGGCTGTTTTGCTTGTCGCTGCGTGATCGGCGGATATTTTGCTCTTGCCTTCAACCAGCCGGCAATCGCAAAATCAATTGCTTAGATAGACACCCTCATACAGATATACAAGTACGAATATTTAGAGGGCAAAAAGCCCATCGCAAACTGTCTCTGTTTGCAATGAGGACAAAAGAACGCACCAACTTCGCGTTGGTAAAATAAAAAGGCGCACGCACCGATTAGTGCGCCCAAAAAAGCTAACCTGACTGTGGTTGGCCCCTTGCTATCGTAACAACTGCTACCGTCAAGACATCAAGGGACCGCCACCACAGCAACACTCCCGATTAGTTCGGCTTACCGATCCCTGGTGTAGGAAAAGGCCATGTTGCAGCCGGACGTACTGGTGCTGGAGCAGAAGGAGCCGGTGAAGATGGACGAGCCATCGATGCCGGTTTTGCTGCCGACTTCTTCTTGGCAGCTGGCTTCTTCTTAGCAGCAGGCTTCTTAGCAGCGGCTTTCTTAGCTGCCGGCTTCTTTTTAGCAGCGGCTTTCTTTGCTGCCGGCTTCTTCTTCGCTGCTACTTTCTTTTTAGCAGCTGGCTTCTTGGCAGCGGCTTTCTTTGCTGCCGGCTTCTTCTTCGCCGCTACTTTCTTTTTAGCCGCCGGTTTTTTGGCTGCTGCTTTTTTTGCTGCTGGTTTCTTCTTTGCTACCATTTTGATTCTCCTTCAGTAATGAAAGTTATAAAACACAACATTTACTGCTACTGCACCTCCAGCCCGCGCTCAACTTCGAGCGTGGGCCAAAGCCTTTACCTTAAGCCTGATTAGCGATATACAACACTAATCCCAGGACAACGCACCACCGGTCTGATACTCGGTGACACGGGTTTCAAAAAAGTTTTTCTCCTTCTTAAGGTCGATCATTTCCGCCATCCACGGGAACGGATTGGTCGCCCCCTGATACAACACATCCACGCCGATCTGCTGGCAACGGCGGTTGGCGATGAAGCGCAAATATTCCTTGAACATACTGGAGTTCAGACCCAGCACGCCGCGCGGCATGGTGTCCTCCGCATAGGCATATTCCAGCTCGACCCCTTTTTGCATCAAACCTCGCACTTCCTCGCGGAATTCAGTTGTCCACAAATGCGGGTTCTCCATCTTGATCTGGTTGATCACGTCCACGCCGAAATTAAGATGCATGGATTCGTCGCGCAGGATGTACTGATATTGCTCCGCCGCGCCGGTCATCTTGTTCTGGCGACCCAGCGCCAGTATCTGCACGAAGCCTACATAGAAGAACAGCCCTTCCATGATGCAGGCGAACACGATCAGGCTGCGCAGCAAGTCGCGGTCGGTTTCCGGCGTGCCGGTCTTGAAGTCCGGATTGGTCAGCTTGTCGATGAACGGCAGCAGGAATTCGTCCTTGGCGCGGATGCTGGGCACTTCGTGATACATGTTGAATATCTCGCCTTCGTCCAGGCCGAGACTTTCAACGATGTATTGGTAGGCATGCGTATGGATCGCTTCCTCGAACGCCTGGCGCAACAGGTATTGGCGGCACTCCGGATTGCTGATGTGGCGATAGGTGCCGAGCACAATGTTGTTCGCTGCCAGACTGTCCGCCGTCGTGAAGAAACCCAGGTTGCGCTTGACCAGCAAGCGTTCGTCATCGCTCAGCTTGTCGCTTTTCCATAGCGCGATGTCCGCGGTCATGTTCACTTCCTGTGGCATCCAGTGATTGGCACAGGCAGCCAGGTATTTTTCCCAAGCCCATTTGTACTTGAACGGCACCAGCTGATTCACGTCGGCATTGCAATTGATGATGCGCTTGTCTTCCACGCGGATGCGCCCGGCAGCCTTCTTGGCCTGAATGACAGGCTCAAGCTGCACCACATTCCCCATTTTGACGACAGGCGACGGCATAGCAAAGTCCTCACCATAACCAGCGACTTGGCTGGTGTTGTTTGGCAGCCTAGTCGAATGGCTAGTTGTTTCATCAAATGAGGCTGCATTCATCATGTTCAATGACATCGCGGCCGCCTTAATGTCTTCTTCAAAGTTCAACATCTTGTTATTCTCCTTTGATCTGTACATCTTTTAATTCTCTATTGCCTGCAAATCTGGATTGTGGTTTCGGCCACCCCTTCGGGGTTTAACTTGCTACGCAAGTTAGCCTGCACCGCAACCCGGACTGCGAGCCCGCCTACTGGCAGGCTTCGCAGTCCGGGTTGTCAATCGAACAGAACTTTGCTTCTTCCACTACTCCTCCATTAGTCGGTACCGCATTCAGCGCGCCGACACGACCGGTGGATTTCTCCGCCGAAGTCGCCCCCATGGTGCGCAAATAGTAAGTAGTCTTCAGTCCGCGCAACCACGCCAGCTTGTAGGTCTCATCCAGCTTGCGGCCCGACACGCCGGCCATGTAGATGTTCAGCGACTGTGCCTGGTCTATCCATTTCTGGCGACGCGAGGCGGCTTCGATCAACCAGCTTGGTTCCACTTCAAACGCGGTGGCGTACAAGTTACGCAACTCTGCGGGGATGCGATCGATTTTCGCCAGAGTGCCATCGAAATATTTCAAGTCGGCGATCATCACCTCGTCCCACAGACCGAGCTGTTTCAGATCGGCCACGAGATGTTCATTGATGACAGTGAATTCGCCGGACAGGTTCGATTTCACGAAAATGTTCTGGTAGGTCGGCTCGATGCAAGCCGATACGCCGATGATGTTGGATATGGTGGCGGTTGGCGCGATCGCGATGCAATTGGAATTACGCATGCCGTGTTGCTTGATGCGCGCGCGCAATGCGTCCCAGTCCATACTGACCGATGTATCCACCTCAACATAGCCGCCGCGCTCCTGACGCAACATATCCAGCGTATCCTGCGGAAGGATGCCACGGTCCCACAGGCTGCCGCGATAGGTGGCATAACGACCGCGCTCTTCGGCCAACGCAGTGGAAGCCCAATAGGCGTAGTAGCAAACCGCCTCCATCGAACGGTCGGCAAACTCGACCGCCGCATCGGATGAATAGGCGATGCGCAATTCGTGCAAGCAATCCTGAAAACCCATGATGCCCAAACCGACAGGCCTGTGCTTGAGATTGGAATTGCGCGCCTTGTCCACCGCGTAATAGTTGATGTCGATCACGTTATCCAGCATGCGCATCGCGGTGTTGATGGAACGGCGCAACTTGTCATGGTCGATCTGCCCGGCTTTCTCATGCCCTTTTGGATAGAGATGCGCAGCCAGATTGATCGAACCGAGATTGCACACGGCGATCTCGCTGTCGCTGGTGTTCAGCGTGATCTCGGTGCACAGATTGGAGCTGTGCACTACGCCGACGTGTTGCTGCGGCGAACGGATGTTGCAGGGATCCTTGAAGGTGATCCAAGGATGACCGGTCTCGAACAACATGGTCAGCATCTTGCGCCACAAGCTGGCCGCCGGAACTTTCTTGAACAGCTTGAGTTCACCGCTGGCGGCCTTCGCTTCATAAGCTGTATAGGCGCGCTCGAAATCGGCGCCGAACTTGTCGTGCAGATCCGGTACATTGGATGGCGAGAACAAGGTCCACTCGCCGCCTTCCATCACGCGCTTCATGAACAGGTCCGGAATCCAGTTCGCGGTATTCATGTCGTGGGTGCGGCGACGGTCATCACCGGTGTTCTTGCGCAGATCGAGAAATTCCTCGACATCCAGATGCCAGGTTTCCAGATAGGCGCACACCGCGCCCTTGCGCTTGCCGCCCTGGTTCACTGCCACAGCGGTATCGTTCACCACCTTCAGGAACGGCACCACGCCTTGCGATTGCCCATTGGTTCCCTTGATGTGCGCGCCCAGCGCGCGCACCGGCGTCCAGTCGTTGCCCAACCCGCCCGCATACTTGGCAAGCAGCGCGTTTTCCTTGATGGCCTCGTAGATGCCGTCCAGATCATCCGCCACCGTGGTCAGATAGCAGGAAGACAGCTGCGAACGCAACGATCCGGAATTGAACAAGGTCGGTGTCGAGCTCATGAAGTCAAAACTGGACAGCAGGCGATAGAATTCCACCGCGCGCGCTTCACGATCGATCTCGTTCAGCGCCAGCCCCATCGCGACGCGCATAAAGAAAGCCTGCGGCAACTCGATGCGCTTGCCTTCGATGTGCAAGAAGTAGCGGTCATACAAGGTTTGCAGTCCAAGATAGCCGAACTGCAGATCACGCTTCGCATCCAGCTCCTTGGCCAGACGCTTCAGGTCGAACTGCCCGAGGCGGGTATCCAGCAGTTCTGCGGCGATGCCCTGCTTGATGAATTTCGGGAAATAAGTCGCATAGCGCGTCGCCATATCTCCCGGCGCGATCTCCTCGCCCAGCGTATCGCTGCATATATTATTCAGCAACAAACGCGCCGTGACGAAATTATAGGCAGGCTCTTTCTCGATCAATGAGCGCGCGGACAATACCAGACACTTGCGCACTTCGTGCAGAGCCACACCATCATATAGATCCTTGAGCGTCAGCTTGATGACCTCATCTGCGGACACCACATCACCCAGCCCCTGACAGGCATCCTGCACCAGCGCGGAAAAACGATCCAGATCAAGCGGACGCGCCACACCGTCTTCGCCGGTAACATTGATGACCTGAATCTGCTCCTTGGTCTTGGACTTGGCACGGGAACGCGATCGCTCTTCGCGGTACAGCACATAGGTTCGCGCAACGTCGTGCTCGCCGGAACGCATCAACCCCAACTCGACCTGATCCTGTATATCTTCGATGTGCATCGTCCCGCCATGCGGCTGGCGGCGCATCAACGCGGAAACAACGCCATTAGTCAACTGCTCGACCATCTCGCGCACCCGTGCAGATGCCGCACCCTGACCACCGTTCACCGCGATGAACGCCTTGGTCAACGCGATCGAAATCTTGGCCGGTTCAAAGATAACCACCGAACCATTGCGGCGGATCACTTTGTATTGATCGAACTGATTGGAAGAAAACGAAGAGGATGGGACGGGGTCTGGAACATTATTGGCAAGCATCGGAGAGGTTGAAACGCTATCAGTAGCGGCATGCAACATAAACTGCTCCCTTAAAATCTTTAGTTAACCCCAAAAAACCAAAACCACTATATCTAGTACTTTTTTCTAGCGGCGGAGCTAATTGTAGTAGGTAACAAAAATATTGCAAGCGAAAAATGACACAATTTATAAAAATGCAACAAAATTTGTTGAGCACACTCAAGAACAAAAAATTACCGAAAAATTTTCATGATTTACCCAACCCTGCAAGGTATCTCGCCCAGTCGAAACATGAGCCGGGGTCGGTTTTACGCTGCGGTGCGATGTCACTGTGGCCTGCGATGCCGCGTATCGGGTAGGCTGCGCGCAACGCCAGGGTCAAACGGCCAAGCGCAGCATATTGTTCGTCAGTGAACGGCACGTCATCACTGCCTTCCAGCTCGATACCGATGGAAAAATCATTGCAGCGGGACACCCCCTGCCAGCAGGACTCGCCGGCATGCCAGGCACGCTTCAAACAGGGAACGAACTGGATGACCGCCCCGTCGCGGCGCACGAAGAAGTGTGCCGACACCTTCATTCCGGCGATGGTTGCGTAATAAGGGTGGGCTATCGCATCCAGGGTGTTGGTGAACAAGCGCTGCACGCCGTCGCCGCCGAACTCACCCGGCGGCAGGCTGATGTTATGTATCACCAGCAATTCGACCACATTGGCGGGACGGTCATCGCAATTCGGGGAAGGGATATATTCGCAACCGGCCAACAAGCCCTTGTCATCGACGCGCAGGGGCGTATCGACTTTTGGCGGGGTGTTATTCCGCATCGTTTGTTCCATGCGGATCCTTGATCCCGAGCCGCTCCATGCGGTAGCGCATGGTTCGGAACGTCACCCCCAGCAACTTGGCGGCCGCCGTGCGGTTGTAACCGGTCTGCTCCAGCGCTTCCAGCAATGTTTGTTTCTCGATACGATCCAGATATTCCGGCAGCGGGTATTTGCTGCTGAGAGACCCGACATCCGGCTGACCTTGTTCTACTGGCGTCAGTTGCAGATCCTGTACCGCTATCACACCGTTCGAGCATAACGCCAGGGCACGCTCGACGACGTTCTCCAATTCGCGTACATTGCCCGGAAAATCATAATTTTGCAGCGCGACCATCGCCTCTTCCTGAATATGCACCTGTGCATCACCGCGCAACCGCTCCAGCGTCTGCTGCGCGATGAACGCGATATCTTCGCGCAACTCGCGCAGGGGCGGCATCTGGATCTGGATGACATTCAGCCGGTAATACAAGTCCTGGCGAAATTTGCCCTGTTGCACCCGATCGGCCAGATCGTGATGCGTCGCACTGATGATGCGCACATCTACAGGCTCCTCGCCGGTCGCCCCCACCTTGCGCACCCGCTTTTCCTGTATCGCGCGCAACAACTTTACCTGCATGGTCAGCGGCAAGTCTGCGACTTCGTCCAGAAACAATGTCCCGCCGTGCGCCGCCTGAAAAAAACCATCGCGGTCTTTGTCAGCCCCGGTGAATGCGCCTTTCTTGTAACCGAAAAATTCGCTTTCCATCAGATTCTCAGGGATCGCGCCGCAATTCACCGCCACCATGTCCTGGTCATGACGCGAGCCGCTCTGCACGATGAGCCGTGCCGCCAGTTCTTTGCCGCTGCCCGATTCGCCGCTGATATGCACCGGTGCCTGGCTGCGCGCCACGCGGGCTATCAGGTCGCGCACCTTCTGCATGGCCGGAGCCGTGCCCAACAAAGCCTTGCCGGATGCCAAGGCAGCCTGGGGCAGATTCAGCGCTGATTTCACCAACGCACGCAACTGATCCAGCGAAACCGGTTTGCTCAGATAATCGAACGCGCCCGCCTTGAGCGCGATCACGGCATTTTCCATATTGCCATGCGCGGTGATCACCGCCACCGGCACATCCCGATTACCTTGCGCGATATACTGCACTACCTGCAAGCCGTCGCCATCGGGCAAGCGCATATCGGTCAGGCACAAGTCATAACGGCGCGCCGCCAATTTTGCCAGCGCCTCGCGCACATTGCCGGCCTTATCCACTTCCAGCCCCATCTTGCGCAGCGCCAGCTCCAGCAACTCCAGGATGTCCGGCTCATCATCCACCAGCAACACACTGGAAATCTTCTCCCGGTATTTATCCGCCGTGACCCGGCTTTTATTCGCCATACCCAGCCCCCTCGCCGTCTCTATTCAACTTTTCGAACGTTATGCGAAAACACGCTCCCGATCCTTCGCTCGGATAATATTCCAGCCGCGAGCCATTTGCCTCGCACAATTCCTTGGCGATATACAAACCCAAACCAGTGCCCTCGGCCGCCGTGGTAAAAAAAGGCTCGAACAATTTGCCTTGCTGCTCGGCGGGAACACCTTCCCCGTCATCCAATACATCCAAAACCACATGACCGTCCCATTCGCCCATCGCCAGCCGCAAGCTGCCCGGCAGCTTGCGCCCATAGCGTAGCGCATTGCGGCATAAATTCCACAGTACTTGCCGCAAATGACCGCGATCGAAATCAACCTCGATGCCGGGCATCCCCGCCAGCACCACTACACCGGGATCGAGCCGCTCCGCCAAATCAAACTCATCGATAAAGGTACACAACATCGCATCCAGCTCGAACACCTCGGATTGGGCACGATCGCGCCGGTTCAATTGCATCACGTCCTGCACGATCTGGTTGATGCGTTGTGTATTATCCAGCACGATCTGCAACAAGCGCTGCTGGTTTGCATCCCCCTGCTCTTCCAGCATCAGTTCCGCCGCGTAGCTGATCGCCGACAACGGGTTGCGCACCTCGTGCGCGATATTCGCGGTCAACCGCCCCAGCGCGGCCAGTTTGATCTGCTGCGCCTCTGCCCGCACCCGCTGCATGTCTTCCAGAAAGATCACCGCGCCGCGCGCCGCGTCCTGTTCGATTGCAACAAAACGCAATCTGGCTTGCAGCCCCATATCCAGCTGCAAAATATCCCGGCTCGCTTCTCCGGTTTGCTTCCACAGCGCATACTGCCCGAACAGGATCGGAAAGGTTTCCGGCAAAGAATTCCCCATACCGACGATTTTGTGCAGCAGGCGTTCGGCGCGAAGATTCATCTGCATGATCGTGCCCTGCCCATCCACCACCAGCACGCCGTCCTGCATATCGCGCATCACCAGACGATTCGCCTCGGCCAGACTGACCAGGTCACGGCCGCGGCGTTGCGCCAACTGCTGGCTGTCCACGGCATATTTCGCCAGCGTGTGCGCCAGCCAGGCCACCGCAAAATAAGCCATGCACAACAATCCGACCTGGACATACTGCGCCACATCGGCATCGTCATGCAGTACGGCATAGGTATGTTCCAACAGCGCGGCAATACTGGCCATCGCCGCAAAGAACAAGGTGATCTTGCCGCGGCTGATCAAGCCGCCAGCCGCCAGCGAAACCAGCAAAAGAAGACCGACATTGCTCTTTATCCCGCCGCTGGCATAAGAAAGCACGGTCAGTCCGACAATATCCCCGCCTATTTGCACAGCCAACTGCCAGGTGAAACGCGGCCACTGTAACTGCAAGGGAACGAATGACAGCAACACCACCAGCAGATACACCATGCTGGTGCCAAAGAACAGAAGCAAGTGGCTTGTGCCCTGCGATAGCGAAGGACCGAACGTGCCGGCGAGAATCACCAGGATGCCGGCCAGCGTCAGCCGGTACAGGTTGAAATAGCGCAGGGAACGCCAAAAATCGACGGGGGGAAAGTCTGCGACGGGCTTGTCAGTCATCAGTCTCAATATAAATTTAGTGCGTACTCAATTTATGCCACTTTATTCAGTTGCGCCATCTTACTTACCATGGGCATCGCGATGTTCCGCGCTGCAAAAGAAATGCCCATCGGCCTGAATGCTCTCGCCCTTGGGCAAATGCACACCGCAATGCGCGCAACGCACCATATCCTCGGCAATTGTTTCATCTTGCCGGGGCTCATTCTTGCGATAAGACTTGATCAGCAGGTAAACCACCACCGCGATGGCGCTCAGCAATAACAACCGACTCATTCTAAATTGACTCCATATAAAAAAATTCGATCAGCGGGTGCATGATAACCATTATATTACCCAGACCTCTATATTACCCAGACCTCTAAAATTTCAGTTCACACCCATGCCCCACAAGTAGATGCCAAGCAGGCCAATCTTCAGGTTACGCCGGAACTAAAATATGAATTTTTAGTTACTTTGGTTTGGCGTGAGCGGGACGAAAGGCCTTGCATTGCTCGGGATCGGATTCCAGATACGCCCCCTCGATCAGGTCGATGCAATACGGGATGGCCGGGAACACCGCATTCAGGCAGTCGTCGATCGCCGAAGGTTTGCCGGGCAGATTCACGATCAAACTTTTGCCGCGTATGCCTGCGGTTTGCCTTGATAATATCGCAGTCGCCACGAACTTCAGTGAAGCAGCACGCATCAGCTCGCCGAAGCCCGGCATCATCTTGCTGCACACTGCCTCGGTAGCTTCCGGCGTGACATCGCGCAATGCCGGGCCGGTGCCGCCGGTGGTGACGATCAAGCAGCAGCCTTCGACATCGCTCAACTCGCGCAACGCTGCTTCGATCTGCGGCTGCTCGTCGGGGATCACCCTGGCCACCGTCTGCCACGGTGAAGTCAGCACGCGAGTGAACCACGCGTGTATCGCGGGGCCGCCTTTGTCTTCGTACTCGCCGCGGCTGGCGCGGTCGGAGATCGTCAATATACCGATACGGGCGATGTTCATGGTTTGCTCTTTCTCCGATAGAAACATCTAAAACCTACAATAGTTGTAGGGTGGGCACGTTTATAGTGTCCACCGTCCCGCCGCGTGGGCAAACAATAAAACCGTTTGCCCACCCTACAAAAGCAGGAACAAAAAATGGGAAGCTGTCTTTCCTACGCACTACTCCTTGAAACCCGCGTCCTCCTGAAACACCGTGCCGTCCAGCAGTTGCACGGTCACCTCACTGCCCGCTGCAATTCCCACGCTATCGGCGGGCACGACCATCAATCCATCCGCCTGAGCCATCGACAACAACATGCCGCTGCCTTGCGCACCGGTTGAAGTTGCCGTGTAGCCGCCCTCTTCTTTCGCCAGCGTCACGCGGATGAATTCGGTGCGTCCTGCCTGATGCTTGACGTTGTGCGTCAGCCGCGCCGTTATCGTGCGGCGATACAAGCGCGCATGTCCCATCATGCGGCGCAACGCCGGTGCGACGAACTCTTCAAAACACACCATACTTGAAACAGGATTGCCCGGCAGCCCGAAAACAAAAGTCTCTTTTGGCGTACCGTCACTGTTTCGTTGCAACACACCGAACGCGACCGGATGCCCCGGCTTCATCGCCACACGCCAGAATTTCATCTGCACACCCAAGGCTTCGATGGTCGGGCGCACGTAATCATGCACACCGACCGAAGAGCCGCCCGAAACCAGCAGCACGTCGAAATGCAGGCCGCGCTGCAAATATTCCGCCAACTCTTCTGGATCGTCGCGCGCGATGCCGAGCAACGCAGGCTCTATGCCCAACGCCTGCACCTGCGCCATCAGCGCATAGCTGTTGGAATTGGGTATCTTGTTCGGATCGACCGGCTCGTCCATGTCTTCCAACTCGTTACCGGTGGACAGGATCGCCACTCGCGGTTGGCGAACCACTTGCACCTGCGCGCATTTCACCGTTGCCAGCACGCCAATCACGCCGGGCGTGATCTCGCTGCCCGCCGTCAGCACCACATCGCCGTTGCGCATGCCCTCGCCCTGCAAACGAATGTCGTTGCCGGACTTCACCGCGACATTGATCTGCACCTTGTTTTCAGTCAATGCCTGGGTGTCTTCGACCCGTATCACCGCATCCGCCCCCTGCGGCACCGGAGCGCCGGTCATGATGCGCGCACACTGCCCGGTCATCACGATCCCGGTCGGCATGTCGCCCGCCTTGATATCCTCGATGATCTTTAACGTCGCAGGGATCTTTGCCACATCGACACTGCGCACCGCATAGCCATCCATCGCCGACACATCGTAAGGCGGCAAGTCGCGGTTGGCGCGAATATCTTCGGCCAGCACGCACCCCAATGACTGTTCGAGCCGCACCGACTCTGCGCCTTGCACGGCTACAGCTTCCAGGACGCACTGTTGCGCATTCGTTACTGATAGATTTTCCATCGCTCTGTTCCGAAAATTTCAGTTACCATTAAGCTTGAGTCGCCGAACATTGCACGATAATGTAATCGGCATTTTACTATCGCTTGGGATTGAGTATGGATTTTATATGATAGACACCCGCTCTGATTCTTCACACATAGATGAGTTGATTCGCATCGTCATGCCCAGTCTGCTGCTCAGTATATTGTTTGTCGGCATCGCGCGGGCCGAGGAACTGCCTCTGCGCATCGACGGCGATATCGGACTGGGCAGCTACTACACTCGCAGCATCATCCGTGACAAGGCCGATCAAGTCTCGGTCCTGCCTTATGGCTATTTCGATTACGGCAGGATGTTCATGCGGACAGACACGCTCGGTATCAAAACGATGAAGATGGGCTATGGGTATCTGGAGATCGCAGGCCGTATCCGCCAGGATGGATTCAGCGCCGACGTGCCCGCACTGCAAGGCTTGAACGATAGACAGACCTCGCTGCCGCTGGGCCTCGGTACTTTGCAGATCACACCGGTGGGCGCGTTCTTCATCAACGCCTTTCACGATATCCACAAGTCCAACGGCAACCTGTTGGAAATGATCTACGTCGCCAAACTGGAAATTTCACCGGTGACGTTCTATCCGCTGGCCGGCGCCGAATATCTGTCCGGAGGATTTGTGCGCTACTACTACGGCATCTCGGCCCATGAAGCCGCGACCAGCGCGTACGCCGCCTACCAGCCGACCGGCGCACTCGATCCATTCATCGGACTGATGGTCGATGCCAGGTTGTCCGAAGAATACCATCTCAATCTCTACCTGCGCCGCAAATGGCTGGGCGATGCCATACGGTCCAGCCCCATCGTCGACAAAAGCATCATGGATAATGGCTTCATCGCGCTGAGCTACCGCTTCAAATAAAAACCCTCCACCTTCCCGCTCATCGCGAGCGCGACATCTTGCGGCGTATCCAGATCGAAGAAACTTCTTAGCGCAGGATCGGCCTGCAACAGCTCGGCTTCATCCACATAGCGCACCTGCAACTGATCGAGCACTGCACGCAAACTTTTTTTGCCGCCGCCCGCCAGATGCGCGCGTATCGCGCCCAGGCCACTGCGCGCATAAAAAGCCGCGAGCGGTTGCGGATGATCCTGAACGACGGGCACGACCGCCTGGCACTTCCCGCGATACTGGCCCAGCAGTTCGACCACTGCCGTTTCGACGAACGGCATATCGCACGCCACCACAAAAGCCCACGGCGTGGTGATATGACCCAGACCGGCGGCCAGTCCCGCCAACGGGCCACCAGCAAATTGTTCGTCGCAAACTTGCGGCAGCTTTATTTCAGGACGATGCTGGCGGACGCTGATGATGACGTGTGGAAATATTTTCTGCATCGTCGCGATCACGCGCTGCAACAGCGTCTGCTCGCCCAGCAGCAAGCTGGCCTTGTCGCTGCCCATGCGCTGCGAATCGCCACCCGCCAGGATGATCGCGGTGCAGTCGGCTATCATTTTCGATCCAGCATAAACTTCACGAGACCGCCGATATCGTCGAGCGCGAAATGCGGCAACTGCGGATAGACCGCGTCGATATCGGAGACCATCGCGATCAAGCCATCTGCGACTTCGCAGCGCGGAGTCGCAGAGCATTCGCGGCGCAGCACCTCGATCTTCACGCCGGACGCATGAGAGAAACCTTCCGCCAGCACAATATCGGCCTCACCCAGAAAACGCTGCGCCAGCTGTTCCGGTTCGCGCCGGTCTACCGCGTCGGCGACCAGTTGCAACTCATTGGACGTGACCAGCATGCTCATCGCCGCACCCGCCTGCTTGTAGCGCCAGCTATCCTTGCCCGGCGTATCCAGCACCACCTTGTGATGCGCGTGCTTGATCGTCGCAACGCGCAGCCCCCTGCCGCTCAGCTCGCGCAACAGTTTCTCGATCAGCGTGGTCTTGCCGGAGCCGGAATGGCCGACGAAAATAAATACTTTTGGCATTTTTAAAAACCCTTATCTGGTATTACCAACCAACTCTAAAACGCGTCATTCCCGCGCAGGCGGGAATGACGGTTCTTATGGATTATTTTGGTTTACGGATGAGGTGTAACCCACGCCTCACCTTCCGGCGTAAGTTCTTTTTTCCAGATCGGCACGCGCTGCTTCAATTCATCGATCATCCACTGGCAGGCTTGCAGCGCAGGCGCGCGATGCTCGGCGCCCGCCGCGATGAACACGATCTGCTCGCCCGCGCGTACCGCTCCCACTCTATGCACGATGCGCGCATCCAGCAGCGCGAATTTCGCGATTGCATCTTCACGCAGCTTGTTCATTTCCGCCAGCGCCATGCTGCCGTAAGCATCGAAACTGATCTGCGTGACCTCGCGGCCTTCCGAAAAATCGCGCGCGCAACCGATGAACGTCGCGATGCCGCCCATCCGTTTCGAGCCGGCGCGCAGCGCGGCGATCTCCTCATCCTGGGAAAAATCTTCCTGTTGGAGTCGAACTGCCTCTTTCATAATCAATCTATAAAAAACACTTGTCCACGAAAACCACGAAACACACGAAAATATATTCAAAATACCGCTGTGACAAATTCGTTAACCAACAGGTAAATCTCCGCTTCAACAAATTGTTTATTTTATTTCGTGCCTTTCGTGAATTTCGTGGGCCCGTAGTTGTTTTCATAATCAGCCGCCCGAAAACTTGGACATGAACACCAACTCACTGCCCTCTTTCAGCGGCAGCGACATATCCCGCACATGCTCGCCGTTCACCGCCGCGAAGCAAACGATCTCGAACGCCGCAGGATACTTGGCCTGCAATTGGTCGCGCACATCCTGCAAACGCATCCCGGCCTTGAACGTCACTTGCGCTTCGCTCGTGCCGACGCGCTCAGCGACCGGACCGAAGAATAATACTTTTATCATCCTTAAAGCCTCTTTTCATCCACAAAAAACACGAAAGTCACGAAATCAAAAGATTGCTTCATTGTGACAACTCACCCAATGGGTGATGTTGTAAGTTGTGGCATATACACGTATATGTTCGTGTTTTTCGTGCCTTTCGTGGACAGTGGTTTTTGGATCATGTGAAATCCTTCAGGGTCGAAGCCACGTCCCGCTCTTGCCGCCGCGCTTTTCTTCCAGCTGGATATTCTCGATGCGCATCCCTCTGTCGATCGCCTTGCACATATCGTAGATCGTCAGCAACGCCACGCTGGCTGCGCACAAGGCTTCCATCTCGACCCCGGTCTGGCCGGTGCAACGGGTCGTCGTCTTCACCTTGATGCCCACGCATCCGCTGGCATCGGGTTCCGCCACATCGCTGAACACCACCTCCACTCCGCCCAGCGCCAGCGTATGGCACATCGGGATGATGTCGGCGGTGTGCTTCGCCGCCATCACCGCGCCCACGTCCGCCACCGTCAACACATCGCCCTTGCTCACCTGCCCTTTGCGGATATGTTCCAGCGTCGCCGGCTGCATGCGCAAGATGCCGCTGGCGACCGCGACGCGTTCACTGCTGGGCTTGTCCATGACATCCACCATGCGCGCACGCCCGGTATCGGTAAAATGATTTAGCTTGTTCATATGTACACCTATCGATTCATAAAGAGGCGTAGGGTGTTGTAGGAGCGGGCCCTGCGTGTGTTGTTGGGGCTTCAGCCCCTTACAACCACGGCGTACTCCTTGCGGGTGCTGCCCGCGAACAATAAAACAATCGCGGGCCGCTTCGACAAGTTCAGGACAGGCACGCCCCGCTCCTACAACTTCCCCTCGCACGCACTGCACGCCGGATCTTTGCTCAACGTGCTGCGCGTGACATTCATGTCCAGCGCATTCAGCGTCAACAGCTTGCCGCTCAAGCCGCGCTCGATGCCGATCAACAACTTCAGCGTCTCCGCCGCCTGCAAGGTACCGATGATACCCGTCAACGGCGCAAACACGCCAGTGTTCGCACAGCGCAATTCTGCGGCCACGCTGTCTTCGGGGAACAGACAGTTGTAGCAGGGCGCAAATGCCGATCGAAAATCGAACACCGCGACCTGCCCGTCGAACTGGATCGCCGCGCCCGACACCAGCGGCTTGCGTTGCATCATGCAGGCGCGATTGACCGCATAGCGCGTCGCGAAATTGTCGCTGCAATCCAGCACCACGTCGGCGCGCGCGACCAGCTCGCGCAATTTCTCCTCATCGGCGCGGACGGCCAGCGCGATACACTCGACTTCGGGATTGATGTCATGCAGCGCAGTTTGCGCCGAAGCGACCTTGCTTTGCCCTACCGTCCCAGTACGATGGATGATCTGGCGCTGCAGGTTGCCAAGTTCCACGGTATCGTGATCGCACAAGGTCAATTGCCCGACCCCGCTGGCGGCGAGATACAGCGCGGCGGGCGAACCCAGCCCGCCCAGCCCGATGATCAGCACCTTTGCTTGCAGCAAGCGTTGCTGCCCCTCGATGCCGATCTCGTCCAGCAGGATGTGGCGGCTATAGCGCAGCAGTTGCTGGTCGTTCATGGATATTGCATCTGACTCGATGCGGCAACGCCCGCTCATTTCAAGTCCAGTGATTGGCTACTCAGTCCGTCAATTGCCGACATGGCCTGGTCGTTTGTCAACAGGATAGCCTGATGGATCAATGCGCTGGAAACAATGATGGCATCTGGAATTTTCAACCTGTGGTCGCGGCGCAAACGAATTGCTTTTTCGCACACCGCATCGGACAACGGAATCCGCTCGAGCACCTGCAGCAATTCATGTATGCGCTGTTCCTCGTTCCCGGACAAACCGGGAAACGAAAGCAATTCTATTTCAGAAATAACGGAGACGCAGTATTTACCTTCTGGCAGAGGTGATGCAAGGCGACCATTCATCAAATAGATAATGGCATTGGTGTCCAACAGATAACGTGCGGTCAATTCCACTCTGCACGGGCTTTGCGCTGATATGAGACGCCATCGGCCCGATCGAAAGCCGCAACGGAGTCGGCAAACCGCATCAATGCGCCGGCATCGGAAATTGCACGGGGCGGGGCTGCCTGAATCTCGTCAATGACGACCACCAATTCGTGGCGACCGGGAGGAACGGTTTCGGGCAACTTGAACGTGACCACCCTGTCCTGTTTGACTTCACAATCTATATTTAATGTAAGCATGATGCACTCCTGATCGGCGATCCAGATTAAATAAAATGGCGGTTACTGGCAACAGGTTGCCAGACTAACGGGGGCTTCACTCGACCGCATCGAACTCAGCATTGACTTTCATGCTTTCGCTGCGCACACGCTTCGAAACCGTCATCAAACGCTCGCGCCGTTTATGCGCGAGCACCTCGTCATTCATCACTGCAATGGCGCGCCGGATATATTCGGCACGCGGGATATGCAATGCCTCGGCCCTGTTCTCGGCTTCTTTCAGCAGCTCATCGGGCAATCGCAATGAAACTATAGACAATCTGCCACCTCATTTTGTAGTTACATCCGTAGCTCGCTATAACTACAATCTTGCATGGCAGCAAGCACACCGATAGAACAGCCGGGCAAAAAACCGGCCTCGCTATGCCGCCTGCAAATCGTGTACTGGCAGGTGCGACAGAGAAAGCGACTGGATGTCTGCTTTCGAGCTTGCATGCTGCACATCTATGCCGACCAGCGAACCGTCGGCGGCGAAATCCAGTACTACGCCATCGGCGACCTCATTCGAATCGGCGGCAACAGTATCACTCAAGTGGATATACAACGAATCTGTTGCAACATCATAGTTCAGTTTCATGGTTTAAATCTCCGGTCAAGGAAAGCATTATGTATGGTGACGCCATCTTCCAGTGTTACCACCCGCAAATATTTACCAAGTTCGGTTACAAACACCCAATATCGAATGCGCCCATCTTCGGGCTGCACCTCACGCCGTATCGGATTGGTCAGTGCCGCAACGCACCACTCAAGACGAATATAAGCACGTTTCGGCAGTACGTTATCACGAAAATAATCGGTTAACCGGAACGATTCCATGCGAGCAATTATGACACCTCTACGGCAGACACGCCATGACAAGAGTAACCCATAAAAAAAGGGCAACCTTGCATAGCCACTCCACTAAGCCACCAAAGAACGGGGGCCAAGGGCTGGTTATCCGAAGATGCCCGCGTTACCTTTGACGCCTTTGCGTTTAATCTATTTCACGCAGATGCTAAATCCAACCTCTTTTCGATGCGTTCCATTCTCCCGTCCAGCCGGTCGGACCTGCTGTGGAGAATCGCGATATCGGTATGAATGCTTCCTACGCTCATTTCTATTGAACCTAAGCGCAGCTTGATTTCCGAGATGTCTGCTTTGATGTTTACCAAGTCACCCCTTATTGCTTTCAAGTGCTCCAAGAGAATGTTGTCGATGCTCTCGCTCATGTTGTGATCTCCTGACGGATAGCCCAGATTAAATGAATACGCCGGTTTTGGCAATAAAAAACGGGCATCCCCGAAAGGATGCCCGTTAGGTGTTGCTAATGTCAGCTCGGTTCGGGTAACAAACCCCGAGCCTGCACCGACTTTATTTAGAACGCGTGCTTCATACCGAGCGACAGAGTCGAAGGGTTTGCGTTCGCTACAGAGTTAGCGGTTGTCTTGACGTACGAAGCATACACCGAGGTAGCCTTGCTCATGCCGTGCTCATAACCAACCGCGAGTTGCGTCGCGTCATCGGTAGCTGTAACACCGCCACTCGAGCTTGCGCCGCCCTTGGTGAACGCCGCCCTGACTGCGTCGGTGCCGCTGATGTTGAACTTGCCGCCCACGTACACATTGGTCTTGGTCGTTTCAACTTGGGTCAGATTTGCCTTGGCAGTTTGCCTTTCTACTATCGCATTGACCGCGAAGGCATCCATCTTGTAGCCGCCGCCCACTTTGAAGGCATTGTCGGTATCGCCAGAGGTTGTGCCAGTGGCACCGGCCAGATCGCCGGTAGCAGAATCACCCAGCTTCTTGTTGTCGATCGCGACCGTCGCGTAGATCCCGCCTTGCTCGTACATCGCGGCCAGGGAGATCAGCGAACCCTTGGCAGCGCCAGAAGTGGTTGCAGTTTCATTACCGAACACGGTGGAGAACGCGATGGTGACGCCGCCCAGATTCGGGCTGGTGTAGTTCAGCGCGTTGTCATTACGTGAATCGTGCCTGCCCATCAGGCCGCCCAAGGAAGCGCGGTTATCGCCGGCGACGTCATAGAACACGTCCAGCCTGCGGGTGGATGACTTGTAAGCGGTGTCGATACGGCCCACCGCCAAAGCACCCAGGCTGTCGCTCTTCAGGCCGAGGAAGCTGTTGCCGTCGAACAAACGAGCGTTGGCAGCATTGCCGGTATCCATACTGAAACGCGCATCCGCTTGCCACATTGCTGACATACCACCGCCCAGATCGTCGGAACCCTTGACGATGATGCGCGACTGGTTGCTGTCCAGCCGCCAGACGCTGTCTGTTCCAGTCGCGCCAGGGTTGACCATGTCGACAGACATATTGGCCTGGCCGGAAACGGAAGCTTCGGCGAATGCCAGCACAGGCGCAGTCAGCGCAGCGGCGATTGCCAGAACTATAATTTTCTTTTGCATTATGAAACTCCTTATAAGTAAGTTTTCAAGCTATTCAGGTTTATCGGCAGCCGAAGCCGCCGACCCTTTGAAAATCCCCAAGGTACAGAGAATTCAGAGGCCATTATCCATAGCCCCCCCGAGGGTGCAAGGAAAAATAATGGATTGTGTTGTATTTTTGCAACAAACGCAGTAACGGGACTGTCATGAACATTTGATAGGGATGGAAGATGTTCGCAGAGTGCATTCTATGCACCCCGCGTTACTTGCGCGTTGCACTCAGAGTTGCGCGGTTCCGGCAACTGCGGGAGAATGCGGCCAGTTCATTTTTTCATGACCATTTTCAGGAGGCGCCATGCAATTCACAGCGGTTTTCACGCACGCAGAGGAAGGCGGTTTCATCGCATTAAATCCGGAAACGGGTACGACGACCCAAGGCGAAACGATCGACGAAGCCTTGAGCAACTTGCAAGAAGCAACCGCCCTCTATCTGGAAGAATTCCCCCTTGTTACCTCAGATCACCCATGGGTGACAACATTCGAACTCCCTGTTCATGCCTAAACTTCCCCATATCTCCGGCGCTCAGGCGGTCAGGGCGCTGGAACGTTTGGGATTTGTGGTAACGCGCCAAAGCGGTAGTCACATTATCTTGCGGAAAGGCACCAGCGGCTGTGTTGTCCCCAACCACAAGGAAATAAAGGTTGGCACACTGGCGGGCGTTTTGCGACAGGCGGGCGTCTCAGCGGAAGAGTTTTTGCGTGTGTTGTAATTCTTGCACTTTACGCAACCAGCATGATTCATCCGCCGATATATGACATCTCAATTTTTTTATTTTGACTGGGGGACATCGTGGTCGCTGCCATGCGCAGTTGCGAGTAGCGGTCTGCGCGCTGCTGCCAGCGTCCGGCGATCAGCTCGGACAAGGCGCTATCGCTTGCGCCTTCGCGTAAAGGCGCGCGCAAGTCCAGGCCCTCCGTGGCGAACAAACAGGTGTAGAGTTTGCCGTCGGTGGAGAGCCGGGCGCGGGTGCAGCTCTGGCAGAACGCCTGGGTGATGGAAGCGATCACGCCGATCTCGCCGCTGCCGTCCGCATAGCTCCAGCGCTCCGCCACCTCCCCCGTGTAATTGGGAGCTATCTGGCGTAGCGGATAATGAGCGGCGATCTGCTCCAGTATTTCTTTTGCGGTGACTACATCGTCCATGCGCCAGCCGTTGGTGCTGCCGACATCCATGTATTCGATGAAGCGCAACACGATGCCGCTGTTTTTAAAGTGCGCCGCCCTGAAATATTCAACCATGGGAATGATCTCGTGATCGTTCACACCGCGCTTGACTACCATGTTGACCTTGACCGGCGCGAGGCCGGCTCCTTGTGCTGCGGCGATGCCATCCAGCACGGTCTTGACCGGCACATCCGAATCGCTCATGCGCCTGAAGACCTCATCGCTCAGCCCGTCCAGGCTGACAGAGAGCCGCGCCAACCCCGCGTCCTTGAGCGACTGCGCCTGCCGCGACAGCAGCACCGCGTTGGTGGTGAGCGTGATCTCCACCGGCTTGCCTTGCGGGGTGTGCAGCTTCGCGAGCTGTTCGATCAGTTGTTCGATGTTGCGGCGCAACAGCGGCTCGCCGCCGGTCAGGCGTATCTTCTGCACGCCCAGCGCGATGAACGACCTGGCCAGCCGCGCGATCTCCTCGAAGCTGAGCAGCTCGGCACGCGGCAGGAACTTGTGGTGCGTGTCGAAGAATTCGCGCGGCATGCAGTAGGTGCAGCGCAGGTTGCAGCGGTCGGTGACGGAGATGCGCAAGTCGTGCAGCGGGCGCTGCAGGGTGTCGGCGAGTGGCGCGATTTTGGATGTAGCGGTCATGAGATTGTAGGTAATTTCAATTCCGGTATGTCTCTATGATATAGAACAACGACGATTCTGTAGGGTGGGCAAGTTTCATCTGCCCACGCGGACAATAAAATAACGGTGGACATAACCAGCGACTTGGTTGGGGTTGTTAGCCAACTTAGTGGAATGGCTATAACCAATGACTTGCCCAGCGTCTTTTGCTGGGTTAGTCAGATGGCTAGTAGTCATATCAGTTGTTTCATCAGATGAAACTTGCCCGCCCTACGCAATCTTGCCCAGCTTGCGATCTTCCCGAATCATATCACTAGCCCGCTCGGCGAACATCACCACCGGCGAGCAGGTGTTGCCCGAGAGTATCGTCGGCATGATCGACGCATCCACCACGCGCAGCCCGGCGATGCCATGCACGCGCAGTCGTGCGTCCACCACCGCCATCGCGTCGCTGCCCATCTTGCAGGTGCCGGA
>JANXXH010000043.1 GCA_025350705.1 Gallionella sp. | reverse complement strand
CG
Source organism: Gallionella sp. (assembly GCA_025350705.1). Classification (GTDB taxonomy): domain Bacteria; phylum Pseudomonadota; class Gammaproteobacteria; order Burkholderiales; family Gallionellaceae; genus Gallionella. Next base: position 21,478 of record JANXXH010000043.1, on the reverse strand, counting down.
CTCCGGCTGGATCACCAGCGGCCCCAAGGTGCAGGAGTTCGAGAAACAACTTTCCGCCTACTTCGGCGGGCGTCCGGTGCGCACTTTCAATTCTGGCACCTGCACGATGGAGATCGCGCTGCGCATCGCGGGCATCGGTGCGGGCGATGAAGTCATCACCACGCCGATCTCATGGGTGGCCACCGCGAACGTGATCCTCGAAGTCGGCGCGACGCCGGTGTTCGCCGACATCGACCCGATCACGCGCAACATCGATCTGGACAAGGTCGAGGCTGCGATCACTCCGCGCACCAAGGCTATCATCCCGGTGTATCTGGCCGGCAAGCCGGTGGATATGGACAGGTTGTATGCGATCGCTAGCAAGCACAAACTGCGCGTGATCGAGGATGCCGCGCAGGCGATCGGATCGAGCTGGAAAGGGAAACCGATAGGTTCGTTCGGCGATTTCGTGTCGTTCAGCTTTCAGGCCAACAAGAATGTCACTACCTCCGAAGGCGGCTGCCTCGTGTTGAACAACGAAGAGGAAGCGAAGCTCGCCGAGAAATACCGGCTACAGGGTGTGGTGCGCAGCGGCTGGGACGGCATCGAAGTGGATGTGCTGGGCGGCAAGTACAACATGACCGACATCGCCGCCGCGATCGGCCTGGGGCAGTTTTCGAAATTGAGCGACATCACCGCGCAGCGGCGCAAGCTGGCGAAGCATTATTTCGCGACGCTGGGCAAGGATTTTGAAAAGCAGACAGGCGCGCAATTGCCGCCGGAAGAGTGCGGAGGGGTGGCGTCGGAGACGCCGGGCACCCACCGGCCCACCCCTTGCGGGTGCTTCGAGTCGACTAACTGGCATTTGTTCCAGATCGTGCTGCCGGAGCGCATCACCCGTCCCGAGTTCATGGAAAAGATGAAGGCGCATAACATCGGTGTCGGCTTTCATTATGCGCCCATCCATTTGTTCAAGCTGTACCGCGCACGTGGTTTCAGGGAAGGCATGTTCCCGGTCGCCGAGCGCGTCGGCAGGCAGATCGTCTCGCTGCCGATGTTCTATGCGATGAACGAGGCGGATGTAGCGCGCACGTGCGTGGCGATGCGCGAGGTGTTGGTAGGATCATCTAAATTACGTTAACCCCTCAATTTTGCTGGAGCGAAAAATGGCTGATCGCAATTACCTAATTCCGATGGAGCGCTTTGACAACTCGGAGTACATCGAAGATCGGGTCTCTGCCGCTCCGCAAGAAGCGTCCGGATCACTACGAACTACGCTGACATATTTGTACTTGTCATCCGGGCCAATCAACTTGCCAAGGCCTCGGCTTAAAAAATCCGAACCCTTTCTGGATGATGCCGAGCGCATCCTTGTGCGGTGGCTTCAGACGCGAACGAACGGAAGCGAGCGCAAGAACTATGGCGCTCCCGCACTTAGTGCGGCAAGGTGTCAGAGGTATCGGTGTGAGCACTGCGGCCATGCGGACATTCGTGTTTTGCATCTTGATCACATCGAAGGTAGAAAGAATGCTGGTGGAGGCTTTGCATGTCTCTGTGCAAACTGCCACATGCTCAAGTCTCGGAAGCACGATTGGAGCGGCCATGCGAAAACATAACAAATGCTTCGCGTGCCGCTAACCCACCCTACCAAAATAATTCTCGATTTCTTTATCCGCGCCCCATGCGGTAAAATGCCGCCCTTATGGGAACTTCCAGAAATTCACTTTTGCGGGATGAAGCCCGCGTAGGGCGCAATAACCAACGGGCATTGCGCCGTATGTGTCTCACATAAACATCCGGTGCAATGCGCTCCACTTATTGCACCCTACGATATTCCCGACTTCGCTAACCCTGCCGTTTGATCCGCCTAAATCACAAAGCGGTAACCGACCCCGGCCTCGGTCAGGATGTGCTTGGGTTGCGATGGATCCTCCTCGATCTTCTTGCGCAGGTGCCCCATGTAGCTAGCGTAGCCCGGATGGAATGCAATGAAATCCGGGATTCTTTGCTCCACCGGATGCCGGAATTTCTCCCTGTGCCCTGACGGGCGCTCCCGGATTCCACTGCGTTGCATCCGGGCTACTCTCCGAATTTTCCTTCTTTTATGCAACCCGCCCAATCGGGCGGCAATATGCCTTGCTTCACGTATCGGTGGAACGATGAATGCTGCCAATCGGCGACTTGCTTGACCCATCCATGCTTGACGGGGTTGAAATGAATGTAATCGACGTGGTGCCGGAAATCCGCTTCGTCGGCGATAGTGTGTTCCCAATACCGTCGCTGCCATAATGCATATTCACCTTTTTCATTGCGCGCCACCGCCACACCGGATTTGACCACGGCATGGGTGAACGCGCTTTTGATCGCGCGCCACCTGCCCGGATAATCGGCATCGCCTTCGGGCAATGTCCAGATGATGTGCAGATGCTCGGGCAAAATGACAATGGCATCGATGTGAAACGGGCGTTTGCGCTTCACTTCACGGAAGGCAGCACGCAATGAACCGATGTGCTCGGTCAGCAGCCGGGACGAGCGATCCCTCAGAGTAACGGTGAAGAAATATGTGCCGCCCGGCACAAGGTTGCGGCGGTAATTGACCATGGGTAGATGTTACCGCGTAGCCTGGATAGAGCGTAGCGGAATCCGGGGTTTTTATGCGTGTATATATCCCCGGATTCCGTTGCACTTCATCCGGGCTACGTTGCTACCAAAGATTTCCGATTTCGCTATCCGCGCCCCATGCGGTAAAATGCCGCCCTTATGAGCACACCCCAACTTTCTGTCGTCATCCCGGTATATAACGAAGAGCAGGGCTTGCAGGCCTTGTTCGACCGTTTGTATCCGGCGCTGGACAAGCTCGGCATTTCCTATGAGGTCTTGTTCGTCAACGACGGTAGCCGCGACCGTTCCGCCTCTATCCTGCGCGAGCAGTTCCAGAAGCGTCCCGATGTGACGCGCGTTATCCTGTTCAACGGCAATTTCGGCCAGCACATGGCGATCATGGCGGCTTTCGAGCATAGCCGCGGGCAGCGCGTCGTGACGCTGGATGCCGATCTGCAGAACCCCCCTGAAGACACTGGCCTGTTGCTGGCGAAGATGGACGAGGGCCATGATTACATCGGTTCGATCCGCCGCAAGCGCAGTGACAGCTGGTGGCGTTATGTGGCGTCGCGCATGGTGAACCGGCTGCGCGAGCGCACTACGCGCATCAAGATGACCGACCAGGGCTGCATGTTCCGCGCCTATGACCGCCGTATCGTGGACGCGATCAATAGTTGCAAAGAGGTGAGCACGTTCATCCCGGCGCTGGCTTATACCTTCGCGCGCAATCCCGCCGAGGTGGTGGTGGGACATGACGAGCGCGAAGCGGGGGAGTCGAAGTATTCGCTGTACAGCCTGATCCGCCTGAACTTCGATCTGATGACCAGCTTTTCGCTGGTGCCGTTGCAACTGTTTTCGATGCTGGGCATCGCGATCTCCGTGCTGTCGGCATTTTTCGTGGTGTTCCTGGTGTTGCGCCGCCTGATCATGGGGCCGGAAGCGGAAGGGCTGTTCACGCTGTTCGCCATCGCGTTCTTCCTGATCGGTATCACGCTGTTCGGCATCGGCCTGCTCGGTGAATACATCGGCCGAATCTACCAGCAAGTGCGCCACCGGCCGCGTTATCTGGTCGAGGCGATACTTGAAGAGCGCAATGAGTAGTGCTGTAGCCGTCGTGCCACGGTGGGCGCAACCGCGGTGCGGGCACGACGAGCAAGACGCCGATGTTCTTTAGGACGGGAGATGTGCAGTGAGTAGCGCTGTAGTGTTTGCGTATCACAATGTCGGCGTCCGTTGTTTAAGCGTGCTGCTCGCGCATGGCGTGGATGTCAAAATGGTGGTAACGCATCGCGACAACCCGAAAGAAACTATCTGGTTCGACAGCGTGGCTGAGTTGGCTGCGTTGCATGGCATACCGACGATCACACCGGACAACCCGAATACACTGGAAGTCATCGCGCAGATCCGCGCCTTGCAGCCGGATTTTTTCTTTTCGTTTTATTACCGCGAGATGCTCAAACGCGAGTTGCTGGAAATACCGAAGCGCGGTGCGCTGAATATGCACGGCTCGCTGCTGCCGAAATACCGTGGCCGCGTGCCGGTGAATTGGGCGATAATCCACGGCGAGACGGAAACCGGCAGCACGTTGCATTACATGACCGAGAAGCCGGACAACGGCGACATCGTGGCGCAGCAGGCTGTGCCGATATTGCCGAATGACACGGCACTGCAAGTGTTCCAGAAGGTGACCGTGGCAGCAGAGATGGCGCTGAATGATTGTTTGCCTGATCTGCTGGCCGGACGCGCAAAGGCGGTGAAGCAGGACTTGAGCAAAGGCGCATATTTCGGCGGACGCAAGGCCGAAGATGGGGTGATTGATTGGTCGCAGTCCGCGCAGGAGATACATAATCTGGTGCGCGCGGTGGCGCCGCCATATCCGGGTGCGACTACGATGTTGATGGGAAAGACTATGCGTATTCTGCAAACGCTGGTGAGCAAATGTACGGCTGCCGGAAAGGAACGTCCCGCCTTCTATGTGAAGGAAGGCAAGGCTTACGCGATCTGCGGGGCGGGTGTTTTGCGCGTGATATGCTTTGAACTGGATGGCATGGCAATGACTGGGGCGGAGTTCGCGACGCGATTCGGCGCACAAAGATTTGAATTTAATTGTTAAGGAAACAGCAATGAAAAAAGTATTGATCCTCGGTGTGAACGGCTTTATCGGCCACCATCTTTCCAACCGCATCCTGGCCACGACCGATTGGGAAGTGTACGGTATGGACATGAGCACCGACCGTATCAAGGATCTGATCGGCAAGCCGCGCTTCCATTTCTTCGAGGGAGACATCACGATCAACAAGGAGTGGGTCGAGTACCACGTCAAGAAGTGCGATGTGATCCTGCCGCTGGTCGCAATCGCCACGCCTTCCACCTATGTCAAGCAGCCGCTGCGCGTGTTCGAGCTGGACTTCGAGGCCAATCTGCCCATCGTCCGCGCGTCGGTGAAATACGGCAAACATCTGGTGTTCCCTTCCACTTCGGAAGTGTATGGCATGTGCCATGACGAGGAATTTGACCCGGAAGAATCCGAATTGGTGTGCGGCCCGATCAACAAGCCGCGCTGGATATATTCCTGCTCCAAGCAACTGATGGACCGCGTGATCTGGGGCTATGGCATGGAAGGTTTGAACTTCACGCTGTTCCGTCCTTTCAACTGGATAGGTGCAGGTCTGGATTCTATCCATACGGCAAAGGAAGGCAGCTCGCGCGTGGTGACACAGTTTCTCGGCCACATCGTGCGCGGCGAGAACATCAGCCTGGTGGACGGCGGGCATCAGAAGCGCGCTTTTACTTACGTCGACGACGGCATCGCCGCGCTGATGAAGATCATCGAGAATAAAAACGGCATCGCCACCGGCAAGATATACAACATCGGTAATCCGACCAACAACTACGCGATTCGCGATCTGGCCGGCATGATGCTGAAGCTGGCGAAGGAATATGCCGAATACAAGGACTCTGCGCAGAAAGTGAAGATCGTCGAGACTACCTCGGCAGCTTACTATGGTACCGGGTATCAGGACGTGCAGAATCGTGTGCCCAAGATCACCAATACCTGCGAAGAGCTGGGCTGGAAGCCCACCATCAACATGGCCGACACTTTGCGCAATATCTTTGACGCTTATCGCGGCCAGGTTGCAGAAGCGCGCAACTTGATGGATTGAATATGGCTAAACATCTCGCCCTCAAAATCGATGTGGACACCTATCGCGGTACGCGCGAAGGTGTGCCACGACTGGTCGAAGTGCTGCAACGCCACAACGCGCAGGCCACATTCTTCTTTTCTCTTGGCCCAGACCATACCGGGCGCGCCATCAAACGCGTATTCCGTCCCGGCTTCCTTGGCAAGGTGTCGCGCACTTCCGTGATGAAGCACTACGGCATCAAGACCCTGTTGTACGGCACGCTGTTGCCATCCCCCGACATCGGCAAGAAATGCGCGGATATCATGCGCATGGTGCGTGTGGCCGGTTTTGAATCAGGCATCCACTGTTATGACCATATCCGCTGGCAGGATTATGTGGTGAATATGGATGCCGAGTGGACGAGGCGCGAGTTGCAACGCGCGGTGGATCGTTACACCGAGATATTCGGCGAAGCTCCGCATTCCCACGCGGCCGCCGGTTGGCAGATGAATCGCTATGCGTTGCGCCTGATGCAGCGTTTCGGTTTTAAATACAGCAGCGATACGCGCGGTACGCATCCATTCATCCCGACCTGGCAAGCGGAGATCATCGCTTGTCCACAACTGCCGACCACGTTGCCGACGCTGGACGAACTGATGAACCGCGATGGCATCACGCTGGAAAACATTGCGCAGCACATCCTGAAGCTGACCGCAGTGCCTTCAGCAACCGGTCATGTGTACACGCTGCATGCCGAGCTGGAAGGCGGAAAATGGCTGCCGATTTTCGAGCAGCTGTTGCAGGGCTGGCAGAAACAGGGTTACGAACTGGTGTCGATGCAGCAATATCTTCAAGGGCTTGATGTGGCTGGACTGCCTCGCCATGAGGTGGTGATGCGTGAGGTGGAGGGGCGGGTCGGCAAGCTGTCTGTGCAGGGCGATTGATTACCCTTCGCGCCCGATGCCGTGATACTCGATGCCCAGTGCCGCGACGCTGGCGGGCTCGAACAGATTGCGCCCGTCAAAGATCACCGGCTGTTTCAGGCGTGCCTTGATGACGCTGAAGTCCGGGCTCTTGAAGGCTTTCCATTCTGTCACGATGATCAGCGCATCGGCATCTTGCAGCGCATCTTTGGAGTTTTCCGCATAGCTTAAATCTTTACGGTCGCCATAGATGTGCTGGGTCTCTTTCATCGCCACCGGGTCGTAGGCGGTGACGGTGGCACCTCGCGACCACAGTCCTTCCATCACCACGCGGCTGGTCGCCTCGCGCATGTCGTCGGTGCCGGGTTTGAATGACAATCCCCACAGCGCGAAATGCTTGCCCTTGAGGTCGTTGCCGAAACGTTTTGTGACCTTTTGCAGCAGCACGGATTTCTGCGCATCGTTGACTTGCTCGACTGCGCCCAGCACTCTTAGCGGCAGGCCGTATTCTTCGCCGGTGCGCTGCAATGCGCGGATGTCCTTGGGAAAGCACGAGCCGCCGTAGCCGCAACCGGCATACAGGAAGTGGTAGCCGATGCGCTGGTCCGAGCCAATGCCTTTGCGCACATGCTCGATGTCCGCGCCGACGCGCTCGGCCAGGTTGGCCAGCTCGTTCATGAACGAGATGCGCGTGGCGAGCATCGCATTGGCCGCGTATTTGGTCAGTTCCGCTGACTTGATGTCCATTACCATCAGCCGGTCGTGATTGCGCTCGAATGGCGCGTACATATTGCGCATGACCTTGATGGCCTGTTCATCTTCTGCTCCGATCACAATGCGATCCGGGCGGTTGAAGTCGTCGATGGCCGCGCCTTCCTTGAGAAACTCGGGGTTCGATACCACGCTGAATCCGGTTTTGACTTTACGTTTGTTCAGCTCTTCCTGCACGGCCTGCTTGACCTTGTCAGCTGTGCCGACCGGCACGGTGGACTTGTCCACGATCACCTTGTATTCGTTCATGCTGCGTCCGATGGCGCGTGCTGCGGCGATCACGTATTGCAGATCCGCCGAGCCGTCTTCGCCGGAAGGCGTGCCCACGGCGATCATTTGCACCAAGCCGTGTGCCACGCTTTCCGTGACATCGGTGGTGAAACGCAATCGGCCTGACGCGACATTGTCCTTGATGAGGTCTTCCAGTCCCGGCTCGTAGATCGGCACGCCCCCGGAGTTGAGTATCTCGATCTTGCGTGGATCAACATCCAGGCAGATGACATCGTTGCCCAATTCGGCCAGGCATGCGCCGGAGACCAAGCCCACATAGCCGGAACCTATAACGGTGATTTTCATTGCATCAGACTTTCAAATAATAAGTAGCCCATTATGCCGCAGAATGAACGAAAGGTCAGCCGCTCATCAGGGATGAATGCACCGCATTGACGGTGGCATCCACGCTTAATTGCGTGATGTCGCTCTGGATGGCGCGTTGGGTGGCCATGGTATTTTTCGTGTGGTAATACGAACGAGGTAGGGTGAATCAAGGCACATCGTGCCGTATCCACCATTCAGTTTGGTAGATATGCGCTCCGCGCTTTATCCACCCTACGGCACTGCGTCCCGCCATGCCACACCGGCCCCACGGTATGGATGATGAACTTTGCAGGCAACTTGTATCCGCGCGTCAGCCGCGCCTGCCCGGTCGGACAGTCGCCCAGCGTGCGGCACTCCCGCAATAGCTCATGCCCCGCTGCGCGATGGATCGCGCCATCCACGCCGCCACCGCCCAGCAGCGACGAATTCGCGGCGTTGACGATGGCATCAACGTTTAATTTTGTGATGTCGCCCGGGATGGTGCGTAGGGTTGTCATGGTATTTTTATGAGGTTGTTGTTACCTTATACTTACTTTTTACAAACCCGCTTTCAAAAGTTATTGTCGTTAGATGCGCAAGCTTAATATCATGCGCCAATGGTCCAAAGAGCGATATACCCTCTCCAATCAAAATCGGGATTCTGGTGATAGTCATTTCATGGATCAGGTCTGCATGCAAGAAACTCTGGATTGTTTTTCCGCCATCAACATATACATGTTTAGAGCCTGATGAGGCCAATCGGTGAATCAGTTCTGCGGGCGACAAAGACGTACCTTCCACGCCCTGGGCAAGGTTCTTAGGTGTTTTTGGAAAGCGGCTGCTCAACACGACGACATTCTTGCCGCGATACGGCCATTCCTTGAATGTCAGCGCCAATTCGTATGTGTTGCGCCCGATAACGAGGGTGTCTATCGACAGGAAGAATTCCTTGAAGCCGTAGTCTTCTATTTCTGCCGCACCATCACTGCCCGGTAGCCAATCGAGATCACCGTTCTTTCTGGCGATAAAACCATCGAGACTGGTTGCGATAAATACAGAGCACTTAATCGTCAAGTGAACCCAGTCGTGCCGTATGACGTAAATTCGATGACAAAATCGCCGTACATACCGGCAGGGATTGCCGCATAACCCGGAACATCGTCATTACCTCATTGATCCCTTGGTATCAGCGGATGCTACTTGCTGCGCAGCGTCTTCATCGCGCCGCCCCACGCGACGACTTGGTCGAGCATTGCGGTGACGGATTTCTCGTGCATGGCCGCAGGCTTGAAGACCGTGAAGTTCTCGAAGTCGGTGAACAACGAAAGGATGACTTGGGCGCGCACATCGGCCACTTGCAGCTCACCCATGATCAGCCGCAGATTTTCCACCGCGCGCGTTCCGCCCGAGCTGCCGTAACCCACAAATCCAGCCGCCTTGTTGTTCCATTCGTTGTACAGATAATCGATCGCATTCTTCAGCGCACCGGAGGTGCCGTGGTTGTATTCCGGCGTCACAAAAACATAGGCGTCGAAAGAGGCGATCTTGGCGGACCAGGTCTTGGTGTGCGTCTGGCTGTATTGCCCCATCGACGGCGGCACCGGTTCGTCGAGCAGCGGCAGGTTGTAGTCTTTGATATCTACGATTTCATATTCCGCGACGCCGCGTTTTTTCGCGATCTCGTGTACCCACTTGGCGACTGAATCAGCTTTGCGACCGGGACGCGTACTTCCGATGATGATGGCTACCTTGATCATGGCTCATTCCTCCTAAAGAAAATGATGACATGCTGTGCGCATGGTGCGCGGCAAAACAGGACTGCGACTAGCGCTCAGCCGGATTGTTACCTTAGCACAAACCGTTTCAGTTCGCTAAGCACGATCTTTTCCATGCTGGGCGCAAGGCAATCCACTTCGACATTCTCAGGCATCGAGCGCAGCCAGGTGAGCTGGCGTTTCGCCAGTTGCCGTGTCGCGGCGAGGCCGGTTTCCAGCAGTTGTGATTCATCTATTTCGCCTTCCATGAATTGCCATGCCTGGCGGTAGCCGACGCAGCGCATCGAGGTCATGTCTGGATGCAGCGGATATTTTTTTCGCAGCATGCGCAGTTCATCCACCAAACCTTGTTCGAGCATGGTCTTGAAGCGCATGGCGATGCGTTCATGGAGTTGGGTGCGGTCGCTGGGGACGAGGGCGATGGGGAGGATGCGGTAGGGGAGTTCGGCGCTTTGCTCCTGGCCGATCAACTCGGACATAGTCTTTCCGGTGATGCGGTAGATTTCCATCGCGCGCTGGATGCGTTGTGTGTCGGTCGGCTTCAGGCGAGCGGCGGTTTTGGCGTCCACCTTCGCGAGTTGTATGTGCAAGTGTTCGATGCCGTGCTGCGCGATCTCTGCGTCGAGTGCGGCGCGCACTGCTGGATCGGATTGCGGCAGGTCGCTGAGTCCTTCGCGCAGTGCTTTGAAGTACAACATCGTGCCGCCGACCAGCAGCGGAATCTTGCCGCGTTGGGTGATGTCGTGCATCAAGCGCAGCGCGTCACGGCGGAAGGCGGCGGCTGAGTAGGCTTCGGTGGGGTTGATAATATCGATCAGGTGGTGCGGCGCGAGGGCGAGGGTGGCTGCGTCCGGCTTGGCTGTGCCGATGTTCATGTCGCGGTACACCAGCGCCGAGTCCACGCTGATGAGCTCCATCTGCTGGCGTTGCGCCAGTTCCACAGCGACGCTGGTCTTGCCGCTGGCAGTAGGGCCCATCAAAAAAATTGCCGTTGGAAGACTCTTCATCCGAGTTCATTGTCGCGTGTTTCGCGCATCAGGAACACCGCCAGCAAACTGATCGCCGCCGCAACGGAAACATAGCCGCCCACCCAGGCAAGACCGCCGTGCAGCACCAGTTGTTGCGCGATGTAAGGTGCCAGCGATGCGCCGAGGATTCCGCCGAGATTGTAGGCCGCGCCTGCGCCGGTGTAGCGCACTGATGTTGGAAATAATTCAGGCAGCAGTGCTCCCATCGGCGCGAAGGTCGCACCCATTAAAAATAGTTCGATAGCAAGGAATGCGGTGATCTGAATCGGCGAACCGCTGCCCAGCATCGGTGCCAACAGAAATCCTGATAACAATGCCGCACTGCCTGCGAAGAGCAACATCGGGCGGCGTCCGTAGCGGTCACCCGCCATCGCGGAGAGCGGCGTAGCTGCTGCCATGAAGAGTACAGCCACACAGAGCATGAAGAGGAATTGCGGACGCGGGATCTTCAGCGTGGCGACGCCGTAGCTCAGGCAAAACACCGTGGAGATGTAGAACAACGCGTAGCACACCACCATCGCCAGTGCTCCCAGCAGCAACGGTTTTGCGTGATGCCTGAACAGTTGAACCAGTGGCAGTTTGACTGGTTGATGCGTAGCTAATGCTTTGGCGAACACCGGTGTTTCGGTGAGTTTGAGCCGCACATAAAGACCGATGATGACCAGCGCCGCACTGGCAAGGAAAGGGACGCGCCAACCCCATGCGCGGAATTGCGCATCATCGAGCCATTGCGACAGCAACAGGAAGCTGCCGACCGCGCACAAAAAGCCGATGGGCGGGCCGAGCTGCGGGAACATGCCGAACCAGCCGCGTTTGCCCTTGGGTGCATACTCCGCCGCCAGCAAGGCCGCGCCGCCCCACTCGCCGCCCAGCCCGATACCTTGACCAAAACGCAGCAGGCAGAGCAAGGCGGGTGCGCCCCAGCCTATCAAGTCATGGCCGGGCAGCACGCCGATCAGCGTGGTGGATACACCCATGACCAGCAGCGAAGCGACCAGCGTTGTCTTCCTGCCGATGCGGTCGCCGAAATGCCCGAACACCAAGGCACCGAGCGGGCGGGCGAGGAACGCGATGCCGAAAGTGAGGAAGGCATTCAGCGCTTGCGCAGCCGGGTCGCTGCCGGGAAAAAATATTGGCCCGATCACCATCGCAACGGCGAGGCCATAGATGTAGAAATCGTAGAACTCGATGGCGGTGCCGATGAAACTGGCGAAGGCGATGCGTGCGGTTGATGGTGCCATGCGATTATTGATATTCGATAAAGAGTCTTGGGAGGTTAAGCACTTGATCAAAGCGTGCTAACTTCCTGCGACGAATGTTAAATGCGGATATTACCGCCGTTCTCGAATCAGCGAGCAAAAATTTAGGCAGCTGATCCGCAGTTTATTGTCACTCCTTTTGAGTGGAGACAGAGGGCGATGTGCAGTGGGTCGATTGCGCCTATTCCCAAGGATTATTTCGCACCATCCACTCCATTCATTCGCTCAAAGCTGAACCGTTTTAATGCTGGCCTGCGCAGGAGGGCTGTGAGTGGGTGCAGAAAATCGAAAACGCCGATCTGGCCAATGCTCATAGGCAGGCATGGCCTGACAGGGGTACGCTCCTGGAGCGGGTCGATCGGTGCTGAAATTCAACAAAATATATTCACAGCCGCCCCGGAATCCAGTAAAGTACCAACCTCTTCCTTACCGATAAGAGCAATAACATGAGTGACAAAGGACAGCAATTGCAAGACCCGTTTCTCAATGCGCTGCGCAAAGAGCATGTGCAAGTCGCGATCTACCTGGTGAATGGCATCAAGCTGCAAGGCCAGGTCGAGTCGTTCGATCAGTATGTGATCTTGCTGAAGAATACGATCACCCAGATGGTCTATAAGCATGCTATTTCGACTATCGTTCCGGTACGCACGGTCACCATCCCGCACGACAACGCAGAGTAATGCAGCAGATTCCAGCCGATACTGAGGCCGCAATTCTGGTCAGTATTGATTTCGGCAATAGCGACCACAGCGAAAGTTTGCAGGAGTTGCGCTTGCTGGCTGAGACCGCCGGTGTGCGCACCCTGGCTATCATCGAAGCCCGGAGGCAACGCCCGGACGCGGCGTTGTTCGCGGGCAGCGGCAAGGTACAGGAGATCGCCGAACTGGTAGAACGGCTGGAAGCCCCGCTGGTGATCTTTAACCATGACCTTTCTCCCGCGCAGATGCGCAATCTCACTACCAAACTGAATACGCGCGTGATAGACCGAACCATGCTGATCCTGGATATCTTTGCGCAGCGTGCGCAAAGCCATGAGGGCAAAGTGCAGGTCGAGATAGCTCAACTCAAATATCTTTCCACACGACTGGTGGGCATGAATCAGGACATGGGCCAGCAGAAGCACGCGGTGGGCGCGCGCGGCCCCGGTGAAACCAAGCTGGAGCTGGACAGGCGCAAACTGGACAAGCGCGTTCATTTGTTGAAAGAACGCCTTGAGCAACTCCAACGTCAGCGTGACGTGCGCCGTCGCGCGCGCAATCGCCACGATGTGCTGTCGGTGTCCATCGTGGGCTATACTAATGCGGGCAAGTCCACGCTGTTCAACAAGCTGACCAAGGCCAACGTATATGTTGCCAACCAATTGTTCGCCACGCTGGATACCACTTCGCGCCGTATGTTCACTGAAGACGAAGGCGAGATCGTGGTGTCGGACACGGTGGGCTTTATCCGTCATCTGCCGCACTCGCTGGTCGCTGCGTTTCGCAGTACGCTTGAAGAGACGATACAGGCCGACCTGCTGCTGCACGTGGTGGATGCCAGCAATCCGATGCGCGACGACCAGATTTCCGAGGTGAACAAGGTGCTGGCCGAAATAGATGCGGCGGGTATCCCGCAGGTGTTGGTGTTCAACAAGATCGACTTGCTGGATGTGCCGCCCAGCGTGGAGCGCGATGAATATGGTAGAATCTGCCGCGTTTTTCTGAGTGCCAAAAGCGGCGCGGGTCTGGAAGGGTTGCGACTGGCTTTGACGGAAGCCAAGACTGCGCGCCAGGTTGCCGCAGCAAATGACCACGGTGTTGCAGCAAGCGACCAGGTTGCCGCAGTAAATATTAAGTCTGCTGCAGCGAGTGAAAATCAAACTAATCAAGATGAGTGACGAATTATGGGATTAAATGATCCGCAATGGGGTAACAAGAACAACAACGGCGGCCCGCCCGATCTGGAAGAGTTGTTGCGCAAGCTCAACGCCAAGGTGACTGCCTTGCTGGGCGGCAAGGGCGGTGCCGGAAAAGGCGGTTCGGGATCGTCCGGTGGCGCACCGATGCAAAATTTTGCAGGGGGTATGGGTTTAATCGCTGCGATCATTGCGCTGATCTGGGTGGGCAGTGGCTTTTATATCGTGGATGCGAGTCAGCGCGGCGTGGTGTTGCGTTTCGGCAAGAAGACCGAGATCACCGAACCCGGCCCGCGCTGGCACTTGCCGTTCCCGGTTGAAACTGTGGAGATCGTCAATCTGAGCCAAGTCCGAACTGTGGAAGTCGGCTATCGCGATAACGTCAAAAACAAGATGTTGAAAGAGTCGCTGATGCTGACCGATGATGAGAACATCATCGACATCCAGTTCGCGGTGCAGTATTTCCTGAGCGACCCGGCTGATTATCTGTTCAACAACCGCATGCCCGATGAGAACGTGCGCCAGGCGGCTGAAACGGCGATACGCGAAGTAGTCGGCAAGAACAAGATGGACTATGTGCTGTATGAGGGGCGCGAGCAAGTGGCTGCGGCAGCGACCAAGCTGATGCAGGAGATACTTGATCGCTATAAGTCCGGCATCGTGATCAGTAAGCTGACTATGCAAAACGCGCAACCGCCGGAGCAGGTGCAGGCCGCTTTCGATGATGCGGTGAAAGCAGGACAGGATCGCGAGCGGCAAAAAAATGAAGGCCAGGCCTATGCCAATGACGTGATACCGCGTGCAAAAGGTACGGCAGCGCGCCTGATCCAGGAGTCGGAAGGTTACAAGCAAAGCGTGATCGCCAATGCCGAGGGTGATGCCAGCCGCTTCAGGCAGATTCTGGTGGAATATGAAAAGGCGCCAGCAGTCACCCGCGAACGGATGTATCTGGACATGATGCAACAGGTGATGGGCAATATCAGCAAGGTGATGGTCGATCAAAAGAACGGCAATAGCTTGCTGTATCTGCCCCTGGATAAATTGATCGAAACCAGTCGCGGAGTGGCTGTGGAAACACCCCAGACAGTCAAGCTCGATGCCGCTCCAGTGACATCGCAAGGAAGTGATAATAATGCCGCGCAGCGCGCACGCGATTCGTTGATCAGCCGCGATCGGGAGGCAAGATAATGAAAATCAATATGACTAACATCCTGGTTGGCGCAGTGACCGTGCTGATCATGGCTAGCCTGAGTCTGTTCGTGGTGGATCAACGTCAGACCGCCATCGTGTTTCAGTTGGGTGAAATGGTCAGCGTAAAAACCGATCCGGGCCTGTATTTCAAAGTGCCGCTGATGCAGAACGTGCGCTTCTTCGATTCGCGCATCCTGACACTGGATACCGGAGAGCCCGAGCGTTTCATCACGGCGGAAAAGAAAAACGTGATGGTGGATTCTTTCGTCAAGTGGCGCATCGTGGACGTGAAGCAATACTATGTCAGCGTCGGCGGCGATGAAGTGCGCGCTAAAACGCGTTTGATGCAGACAGTCAATTCCAGTATGCGCGAGGAATTCGGCAAGCGCACCATCCACGAGGTGGTGTCCGGCGAACGCGAACAAATCATGACCGTGTTGCGAGAAAAGACCGATCTTGATGCGCGTAAGATCGGCGTGCAGGTGCTGGACGTGCGCCTCAAGCGCGTGGATTTCCCGCTGGAGATCAGCGATTCTGTATATCGCCGTATGGATGCCGAGCGCAAGCGCGTGGCCAATGAGCTGCGTGCCTCCGGTGCTGCCGAAGGCGAGAAGATCAAGGCCAATGCCGACAAACAACGCGAAGTGACTCTGGCTGAAGCTTATCGCGAGGCACAGAAGACCAAGGGTGAGGGCGATGCCAAAGCTTCGGCGCTGTACGCCTCGGCGTTTGGCCGCAACCCCGAGTTCTACTCGTTCTATCGCAGCCTGGAAGCCTACAAGCAAAGCTTCAAGAACAAGAGTGACGTGATGGTGCTGGATCCGAGTTCGGCATTTTTCAAATATCTGAAGAGCTCCGGTAAAGGCGGCAAGTAGTGTTGCAATACTGGCTGCTCGGTCTGGCGATGATGCTGGTGATCGAAGGCTTGCTGCCGTTTATGCTGCCCCAATTGTGGCGTGAGACCTTTCGTAAACTGGTTTCGCTGACAGATGGACAGTTGCGCTTTATCGGCCTTACCTCGATGATTTCAGGCCTGTTGATATTGTATTGGATCAAGTGATGGGCACCTCTAAAAATTCAGAGTTCGCACAAAAGCAAGGCGCTGGAAAAATTTCGCCGCGCCGCATATGTCTTATATGTAAGCAAGAAATCTTTTCACGCAACGCAGCAGTTGGGATGAAATCTGGATTTGTAGGGGTGCCCTGATGCAAAACTGGTTACTCCCCGAACATGTAGAAGACATGCTGCCTGACGAGGCGTGGAGCGTCGAACAGATGCGCGCGCAGTTCCTGGAACTGCTTCGCAAGTCTGGTTACCAATTGGTCGCGCCGCCGTTGCTGGAATATGCCGAATCGTTGCTGATCGATGGCAGCGAGGATATGGATCTGCGCAGTTTCAAGTTGGTCGATCAGTTGAGCGGACGCACGCTGGCACTGCGCGCAGACATCACACCGCAAGTGGCGCGCATCGATGCGCACTTGCTCAACCGTAAGGGCGTAACGCGCCTGTGCTACGCGGGGAGTGTGTTACACACGCAGCCTGTAGGTCTGACGCGCACCCGAGAGTTGCTGCAGATTGGCGCCGAGTTGTACGGACATGGTGGGTTGGAAAGCGATCTGGAGATCCAGCAACTGATGCTGCAATCCCTGGCGCTGCAAGGTGTCAATGATGTGCATCTCGACCTCGGTCATGTAGGCGTGTTTCGCGCGCTGGTGAGTCACGCCAAGATTGGCAAAGATTTGGAAAGCGAATTGTTCACTGCGCTGCAAAGCAAGGACAGCGCGGCTTTGCAAACATTAGCGCAACCGCTGGAAACGAAGATTCGCAATGCATTGCTGGCGCTGCCAACTCTGTATGGTCATTGTGCCGATGTGTTGGCCAAGGCGCGCAAGTTGCTGCCGGACCATGCCGAGATACGTGCGGCGCTGGATGATCTGCAAAGCATCTCCACAAAATTGCAACCGCAGGTATCCAGCGTCGGCATAGACCTCGCAGACCTGCGTGGTTACCACTATCACAGCGGCATGGTGTTCGCCGCCTACCATGCTGGCAGCCACGACGCGATCGCGCTGGGAGGACGCTATGACGATCTCGGCAAGAGCTTCGGACGCGCGCGCGCCGCGACTGGCTTTAGCATGGACTTGCGCCAGTTGTACCGTCTGCTGCCGCCGCAAACAAGCAAGTTGGGTGTGTGTGCACCATACTTAGACGATGCCGCCTTGCGCGACAAGATCGCACAACTGCGTGCGGCGGGTGAGGCAGTGGTGGTGGATCTGCTCGGCGATCCGAAATTGCGCAAGGAGTTGCAATGTGACCGCGAGCTGGTGCTGCGCAACGGAGCTTGGCAAGTCGTCGCGCTTTGATTATTAAAATTTGAAAGTTTTGTAATGGCTAAGAACGTAGTGGTAATCGGCACCCAATGGGGTGATGAAGGCAAGGGCAAGATCGTCGATTGGCTGACCGATCATGCGCAGGGCGTGGTGCGCTTCCAGGGCGGACATAATGCCGGGCACACGCTGGTGATAGGCGGCAAGAAGACCGTGCTGCATCTGATCCCTTCCGGCATTTTGCGCGACCATGTGATGTGCTACATCGGCAACGGCGTGGTGCTGTCGCCGCAGGCATTGCTCAAGGAAATGGGCGAGTTGCAACAAGCCGGTATCGATATCTACAACAGATTGAAAATCTCCGAAGCCTGCCCGTTGATCCTGCCTTATCACGAGGCGATCGACAAGGCGCGCGAGCTGGCCAAGGGCGCAGCAAAGATCGGCACGACCGGGCGCGGCATCGGGCCGGCCTACGAAGACAAAGTGGCGCGTCGCGCAATCCGTTTGCAGGATATTTTTTACCGCGAACGTTTCGCCGCCAAGCTGGGCGAGGTGCTGGACTATCATAACTTTGTATTGAAAAATTATTTCAATGCCGCGACGGTGGATTTTCAGAAGACACTGGACGATACGCTGGCGCTTGCCGAGCGCATCAAGCCATTGGTGATGGACGTGCCGCGCGCTTTGTATGAAGCCAATCAATCCGGCAAGAGCCTGCTGTTCGAGGGCGCGCAGGGCGCGTTGCTGGATATCGACCACGGCACTTATCCGTTCGTCACCTCAAGCAACTGTATCGCCGGCGCAGCCTGTGCTGGCGCAGGGGTGGGGCCGCAGATGTTGCACTATGTGCTGGGTATCACCAAGGCTTACACCACGCGTGTCGGCTCCGGCCCATTTCCGACCGAGCTGTACGATGCGGTGGACAAGCGCGATCCGATCGGAGAGGGCTTGGCCAAGCGCGGTCATGAGTTTGGCTCCACCACCGGGCGTGCGCGCCGCTGCGGATGGTTCGATGCCGCCGCACTCAAACGCTCGATCCAGATCAACGGTGTGTCCGGCCTGTGTGTCACCAAGCTGGATGTGATGGATGGTATGGAAACCGTGCGTCTGGGTGTGGGTTATCGCACCGATGGTGTGGAAAGCGACATCTTGCCGGTCGGCGCGGATGCACTGTCGAATTGCGAAGCCGTGTATGAGGAAATGCCGGGCTGGAGTGAAAGCACGCTGGGGGTGCAACGCTATGAAGACCTGCCCAAGGCCGCACGCAATTATCTGGAGCGCATCGCCAAGGTGTGCGGCGTGCCGGTCGATATGGTTTCAACCGGGCCGGATCGGGACGAGACCATCGTATTGCGCCATCCATTCAAGTAAATTGATGAGCCTGATCAATAACGCAAATAGGCAGAGATCGTTTTCGTAAAAAGCTACGCAGTACCAAACTTGGTTTCCACCATGATGCCGATCTCCTTGAGGAAGGGGGTGGGCAGAATCCCTCCAGCGCAGACTATGATTGCATCATTGGCCAATTCGATGATCTGGCCTTGATATTCCACAGAAACCTTGTCTTTCGTGACACCCTTGACGTTGGATTTAAGCATGACTTTTATTTTGCCTCGTGCTTCCAATGCCTCCAAGCGCTCGCGGTTTTTTGGCTTGCCTCGTCCGAAAGCTTCACTGCGGTAAGAAATCGTAACTGTTGTGCCGGGTTCGTCAGCGATAGAGCAGGCAGCTTCTAGGGCGCTGTCACCTCCACCCACAACCAGCACATGCATGTTTCGATATTGCTCGGGGTCGATCAAGCTGTAAACCACCTTGGGTAGATCCTCACCTGGCACACCTAGTTTACGCGGCGTGCCGCGACGGCCGATAGCAAGCAATACTGTACGGGTGTTATAAGTTTGCTTGTTGGTTTTAACCACAAACCCCTTGTCAGTCTTGGTGATATTTTCCATGCGTTCGTTAAAATTTATTTTCATGCTGGTCTTTTTAACGACACCATTCCAGAATTCCAGCAGGGCTTCCTTGCTGATCTCGCCCATCTTGACTTTCCCGATGATGGGAAGTTTGACTGGAGCGGTCATCGCGATCTTGTTACGCGGGTACTGGAAGATGGCACCGCCGAGCGAGCCTTCCTGTTCCAGAGTCACATAGCGCAGCTTGTTCTCTATTGCTCCGAGAGTTGAAGCCATACCGGCGGGCCCTGCACCAATGATGACAACATCAAGGGGATGGGCGCTGCCTTTAAGTTTTTTGATGGTGTTGATTGCCTGGGTACCCTGAGACGCTGCCTTGCGAATCAAACCCATGCCGCCCAGTTCTCCGGCGATGAATATACCCTTCACATTGGTTTCAAAGTTCGGATCGACCTGCGGTATATCCATCCCCCGCTTCTCGGTACCAAACACCAGCGAAATGGCATTGTGCGGACAAGCGGCCGCACAGGCGCCATGGCCGATGCAGACAGTGGGGTTGACCAGATATGCCTTGCCTCCAATCATGCCGATCGCTTCTTCCGGGCAAGCGTGAACACAGCTTCCTGAGCCCAGGCATTTGGTGGGATCGATAAAAGGATGCAATGAAGACGGCTCTGTCAGTCCGGCCTCTATCGCCTCTTCTTGTTGTGCCAGAGCTGCTGCCGTATTTCGATTGCGTTTCAGCACATGAAAAAACGCTATCAACAATACGGGGATCAAATAAATATAGACGGCTGACAATCCAGAAAATGACATAGAAGACCCGGTGGATTAATAGTGGTGAATCGTGTAATTTGAACTATAAATTGTATTTTATGTCGCACGCAATTAGATTGTATTTTATGACGCAAGCAATTAGCATGTAACAGCCAATTCGATTATATATTAACTGATGTCCTCGCAAACCCCGTCTTCACCCCCTGTTGAAAGGCGCAAGCCCAGAGTAAAGAATCAGCCCAAAGACTATGGCTGGACTCTATACCTCATCGTAATATCATTGATATTGGTTGTCGGATTCATTATTTCTCACGGTCATCCGTTTAAACCCGGAGATAAAGTCGGATATAACTTGGGTTTGGCTGGCGGGTTGATGTTGCTGACCTTGATGCTTTACCCGATGCGCAAGCGTGTCGGCTTCATGAAAAATTGGATTCCACTCCCCAAATGGTTTAAATGGCACATGGTATTCGGGATACTCGGGCCGACATTTATTATTCTTCATTCAACCTTTTATATCGGGTCGATCAATGCAGGTGTGGCGTTGATATGTATGTTGCTCGTATCGGGCAGCGGGATTTTTGGCCGCTTCTTCTACACCAAGATACACCAAGGTCTCTATGGCAGGCATGCTTCACTCAAGCAGTTGCAGGAAGATATGTATGGTTCTGGAGATGTGAAGTCCATTTTCAGTTTTGCGCCCGTTATACAGAATAGGCTGTTCGAATTTCATGAATATGCGCTGGATACTTTGGGTTCTTCCGGTGCAGGCAAAATTACACCGTGGAAATTTATAACGGTGGGCATACGCGCAAAATTGTTATCCAGAGACTTGGTGAGAGCACTGGAGGAAGCCATGTACGCGGACGCGCAGCAGAAAAAGTGGAATGATGCGCAACTGGTACAGCTGGACAAACTTTTTTACCAGAACAAAGCTTTTATCCGGACGTACTTGACGAATATCAGGGATATCGCTCAATTTAGCACTTATGAAAAACTGTTTTCCTTGTGGCATGTGTTTCATGTTCCGTTTGTTTACATGCTGATATTCAGTGCTATATGGCACGTGATTGCGGTTCATATGTATTGATGCTCAACAATCATTTAACCATGCGTAAGCGGAGTCCGGTTTAGTGGACGGGCAAGCCATCTGAATTATGCCGCAAATTGTTGCTGGTTAGCGAAATCAGCGGGTGCTTGATTGCCGATTTTTGCATGACGCCGGATGCGATTGTAAAATACTTCAATGTATTCAAAGACCACCTGTCTGGCTTGCTCACGGGTGGCGAAACGGTAGTGATGCAAACTTTCCGTTTTGAGCGTACCGAAGAAGCTCTCC
>JANXXH010000040.1 GCA_025350705.1 Gallionella sp. | reverse complement strand
GATAATGACGCCGCCCAACACCTCAATGAGGCCAGGGCAAAACTCTTTCAATCAATCAATAAATCCCAACTACGCGCCGCCTGAGCAATGCCTCACAAATTACCTTTGTTCAGGCTCATGTCTGGATTGGAAAATACTGATTGCTATTCACTTTCCATCCTGTCCGACGAGGTGAACGACCAGGTGCGCGTGATGGTCAGGACGTCGACATCCTTGGTGATGTTCGGCGGCAGCGGAGAATAAGGCGCGGCAAGTTTGACGATGCGTATCGCCGCAGCATCCAGCAAACGATGGCCAGAAGACTTGCTCACCTCTACGCTTTCCACGCTGCCATCCTTGTTGATTGAAACACTGACCTGAAGTTTGCCGTAGATTTTCAGTTCGCGCGCCCTTTGCGGGTAATTCAGGTTGCCTATGCGTTCAACTTTGACTCGCCAGTCTTCGATGTATTGCGCAAAGCGGTATTCCTGCGTGCGTGCGCCGATGAATTTGCGGCGCGGCATCTTTTGATAGGCATCCCAATTTTTGTCGATTTGCGCTTCGAGGCGGGCGATCTCCATGGCTCGCTGTACCAGCTCATCGCCGCTGCTGTCCGCGCTGCTCTTTTGTTGCTTCACAAGATCCGGTTGTTTTGTCGAGTAGTCGCTTTTCAGTTTGGTCAGCATATGCTTCGTTTCTTCTTCCAATGCAGCGACACTCTTGGCGCGTTGTTCTGGAACAAATCTGGAATCATCGCGCAGCGTGGGCAGCGGACTCTTCGCGCGCCGGTCTTCGGCGGTATTTCCGCCGCCATCCAGATGGTGCTGGGCCAGCGCATCGGCATTTAAGGGCCTGGAGCTCGATTTGCTGTTGACCAATACAACTTGCAGCGGCTGCAAAAAGTTGGCCGCATTGCGCGGATTGGGCATCACCAGCACGAGGCCGAACAATATGAAAGCGTGCAGCATGATGGAAAAGATCATCGAAAAAGATAATCTCGTTTTCCAAAGCGGCAAGACTGCCGACGATCCTGTCATTGGTGCGGTTCTCAAACAGTGTCCTCTATCGTTGCGACAAAACGTGCCTGCACGTCAAGATCGAGCAAATCGATCTCGCCGATAGCCAGTTGCACGCGTGTGTTTGCAGGTACCGATTCCGGCAGCGATGGCACACGGAAAGCCAGGGGAATGCCGGGCAATTTGACCAGATTTTCGCGCAGCACAATCGCATCAACGAGAAGCTCGAGCAGCGATTCAGGAATTAAAGATTGCTCTTCTCGTTCGCCTTGCTGCGCACCCCTCGCTTCGCTCTCCCCGCTTGCGGGATAACCAGCCGCTTGGCCACCGTTTGTTAGTGGCCTAGCGGAATGGCTAGTCGTTCCATCAGAGGATTGAGGAGAGGGTGTTGGCGGGAGATGGCAGAGGGCTCCCACCTTAGCTTTTTCCTGTTGCAACCAGCGCAAACACCAGTAGCGCTCCATGCTTTTCTGAAAATCGCCATAGATGCCGTACATCGTGTCGAAGTCGCGCATCGTGGCGTACAACGCGGGATCGTTTTTGGGATAGGCGGGTTCTTCGTCGCGCAGCATCGCGATGATCTGGCGCTGGTTCACCATATCCACATAGCGGCGCAGCGGCGAACTCGACCACATATATTGCGCCACGCCCAGCCCCTGATGCGGTGCGGCAACCGTGCTCATCTTCACCTTGCCATTTTGCTGGGTACGGTAGATGCCGACGAAACCGTGTTCGGCCAGGTGTTTGCCCCATTCGCTGTTCACCAGGATCATCAGCTCGGAAACCACCTTGTCGATGGGAGAACCGCGCCGCCGTTGCGTGATGCTGACTCTTGCATTCTCGCTGGCGGGATCATTCTCAATATGGAAGTTGTAATCCGTTTGCGTGCTGTTGTCGGACGGCTTGCCGCGCACCGCTTCGAGCTTTTGCACCAGGCTCCACAACAGCGTCAGCTCATGAGCATAAGGATAATCGAGCTTGCCCGCCGCCAGCGTCTCTTCGTTGAACAGCGGCTCCAGTGTGTCATGTCGAAGATTTGCCTCAATGTGTATGCGCTCGACGCGGCTCTCGTGGCCGAGTATCTCCAGCGTCTCGCCATCTTCTCCCAGGCCGACTTCGTTGTACATCGACAGCGCCGGGCAGACGCGATCTGCGCTCAAAGTGAAAGCCTGCACCACGCTGTCCGGCAGCATCGTGATCTTCGCTCCGGGCATATACACGGTGGACAGACGTTGCGCAGCGATCTTGTCGCCATCCGAATCGCGTGGCATGCCCAGTGTGGGCGCGGCAATATGCACACCGATGCGCCAGTTGCCGTTGGCCAACTTTTCAACCGAGAATGCATCGTCGATCTCGGTGGTGGTCGCATCGTCGATGCTGAAAGCATTCACACCAGCCAGTGGCAATTCTTCCCATGCGCTCAATTCGACGGGCGGGAAACCGGTGCCTCTGGGAAAATGCTCGAACAGGAATTTCTGCAAATGGTAATCGTGCGTGGATGGTAGCGCACCGCAGCGATGAAGCAGGTGCGCGGCAGACAGATGCGTCGCGGCACAGGCCGCTTCCAGCGCCTTGACCTCGATGGTGTTACGATCCGGTTTGTAGGGCAGATGGTCAATGCTTGCCGCAAACTCCGGAGGCAACTGAAAATTACTGAGCTGTTCCGTGTAGCGCGCCTGTAACGCCAGCTGCTGGCGCTTCTTCTCGGCCCCTGCCAGTGCGGCTTTCAACACATCGGGCGGGGCGGCGCGATAGCGGCCTTTGCCCTTCTTGTGGAAATAGATCGGCGCGCCATGCAGGCGGATCAGCGTTGCGGCGGCTTCCAATGCGCTAGGTGTGTGGCCGAAATACTCGGCGGCGATCTGCTCTGCACCGAACTCATCCGACGGGCAACATTCCCAGAGAAATTCCACCTCGATGGTTTCAGCAAGCGCTTCGGCCTGCGCCATGAACTCCGCCAAGGCAGGCTGGGTAAAACGCAACATCACATTGGCCGCCTTGACCTTGCTGCGCTTGCCGGACAGGCTCTCGACCTGAAGTGAGGTGGTATTGTCTGTCATGATGCTGCCGACCTTGAAACTGCCTTCTTCTTCGTAAAAAATATTCATTGGGGATGCAGCGAAAAATTTGGCGCGATTATACCCTGTCGGCAGCTTGAAGCAGCGCTTTGGATTTTGAACTTTACGGATGGTAGACTGTGTCGGCGCGACCGTATGATGCCGGGCCGGTCACGGGCAAAACCTTACGCAGTCCCCGCCAGTCTTAATACAAGGAGCCATTTATGAAAAATGCCATTAAATACCTCACCCTCTCTTCCTGTTTTGCACTAGGCGTCTCTTTGAACGCCTCGCTGGCACACGCAGAATCCATGGGGCACGATGAAACCATGCACAAAGGCATGCATGATGAACATATGTCCGGTGATCACATGGCTGGTGGCCAGATGGGCGAACAGATGGAAGAAAAGCATTTCAAGGAGATGGACACCAACGGCGACGGCATGGTTTCCAAAGCCGAGTACGATGCCGCCCACGACATGCATTTCAAGGAATTGGACGCCAACGGCGATGGCAAGCTCAGCCTCGATGAAATGAAGGCAGGGCACAAGAAGATGATGGGAAAAGCCAAGGACAAGAAATTTGAAGAGGCCGATGCCAACCACGACGGCGCGCTGACCCGCGAAGAGGCTCAGAAGATGCCGATGCTATCCAAGCATTTCGATGAAGTGGATACCAATAAGGACGGCAAGGTCACGCGCGAAGAAATGGATGCCGCAATGGAAAAGATGCGCCAGAAGCATGACGAGAAACATGAAGGAAAGTAGTCCTCTGAACGGTAAGCTTCTCGGCATGGAGTATTAATAACAAAGGCCAGCTTGAAGCTGGCCTTTGTCTATAGCGGAATAGGATTTATTTGTGCGACAGCATCCAAGCCACCATAACTTTGACCTCTGCATCGCTGGCCATACTTGCGGGAATTTTCGGCATGGGAAAACTGCCCCAAACCCCGGCTCCACCGGCACGAACCTTCGCTTCCAACTTGGCGGGGGCATCCTTGTCTTGAGCATACTTGGCAGAAAGGTCTTTCAGGCTCGGGCCGACGGCCTTCTTGTCCAGCTTGTGGCATGTATTGCATTTGGCTTTATTGAAAATGGCTTCGCCGTCATCTGCAGCCAACGCGGTACCAGCAACAGACAGGGTAGCGATCATTACAACAAGATATTGAGTTTTCATGATGACCTCCTATTAGAAAAATCCAAAACCAAATCTACTCCATATTATGGAATACTTCAAATCAAGATGAGTAAAACCATCATGAAATAATTTCTTTTTAGTACGAAAAAATTTACCTTTACGTCTTTGAACCTGAACCGGGCGGCCGAATAGGTTAAACTTGCGCGACTGTTTCCACTGCGCCTGATGTAAAACATGGAAGAACCAATCATCTCCGAATCCCGCGTGCGACTGGGCACCTGGCTGGCTATCGGCTATGCGCTGTTCATCATATACGGAAGCCTGTCGCCTTTCTCCGGATGGCGCGAACAGGGTCTGGATTTTATCGAGGTGCTCGGTGCGCCTTTTCAACTTACCTATACCGCATTCGATGCGTTCATCAATTTGCTGGCCTATCTGCCATTCGGTTTGCTTGTTTGCTTGACGCTGCGTGCGCACTTCGGCGCATTGACCAGCGTGATTCTCGGTTTGTGTTCGGGTGTGTTGCTGTCAGCGAGCATGGAGTATCTGCAAATGTATCTGCCGATGCGTGTCAGCTCCAATCTTGATTTGCTGAACAATAGTGCGGGTGCATTGATAGGCGCATTGCTGGCGGTAAGCATAACTTCGTGGACATGGTTTTTGTCGCGCCTGACGCGCTGGCACAACGATTTGTTTCTTCATGGCAAAGAGATGAGTTTTGGCCTGGCATTACTTGCACTGTGGATGTTCGCTCAGATCAACCCGTCCCTGCCGATGCTGGGCAATGTGTTTATCAGCGGGGTGTCTCCCCGGCCTTTTGTGATGCTGCCACACGCGCCGTTCAACGGATGGGAAAGCAGTGCAGTCACGCTGAATCTGTTGATGCTGGGTACGTTGATGTCGACGTTGTTGCGTGCATCGCGCAATATCGTCACGGCATTACTGGCGATATTGGGTATGGTGGCGTTGGCGAAATTCATTTCCGCCGCGCTGCTGCTGAAATCCTGGGCGCTGTTGTTATGGATCAGCAGCGAGGCATTGCTGGGAATGCTGCTGGGGATATTGTTGCTGCTCGCGGCATTGAAGCTGCCGCGCAGTACGGCAATTAATTTCGGCACAGCGGCGGCCTTATGCAATTTTGCCATCGTAAATTTCGTGTTTAACGACAACAACCCCTCAGCCGCGATGTCCATCTATCATTGGCATTACGGGCATTTGCTCAACTACAATGGGCTGGCGCAAACTATCACTTTGATCTTTCCTTTGCTGCTGATATTTCATCTGTGGCGCATCAGGAAAGTATAATTGCGCAATTTCCAATTCATCTGGTATTTGTCATGAGCTTTTACGATAAGCATGTTTTTTTCTGTACCAATCAGCGCGAGGACGGCAGCGCTTGCTGCAACGATCACCGTGCGCAACAGGCGCGCGATTACGTAAAGAACAAGGTCAAGGAGCTCGGCCTTTCCAATACCCAGAATAAAATCCGCATCAACTCTGCCGGATGCATGGATCGCTGCGACGAAGGCCCGGTCATCGTGGTCTATCCCGAGGGCACCTGGTATACCTATATTGATGAAAACGACCTCGATGAGATCATCGAAGAGCATTTGAAGAATGGGCGGGTGGTAGAGCGGCTGAAAATTTAGGGTGTCCGAAATCGCTTATTAGGTGGACAAGGGGTGAACGTTAAGGCTATTAGTCCTAAGGCCAGACAGTTGAAATTCTCGGTGGTTCCGCCTAAAAACTGTTAGCTAAAAGGAGTGATTATGGGACAGGTCATAATAAATTACTTGTTGACGGCACTTTACGTTTTGCTGAGTTTTTCTCTTTCTTGGTTATTGGCTTACGTCGCTATCCGCAAATTTCCCAAATTCGTAGAAAGGACTCATGATGTTGCTTTTCTGCTTGGCACCGGACTCCTCTTGGTGGCTGGCATAGGCAGGCTCGGATGGTCAATTCAAACGCTAGACGGAACCACGTCCGCCGAAGCGCTTGATCAAGATATTTTTTGGGTTCTTTCGGTCTTTGGCACTGTGCTTTTGGTCTTTGAATTTGCGATTCAGAGGTTCTTAAGAAAGCGAGACGATGTCTAACCACTCTGTTTCCCTGCTTTTGGTCGGAAGTTGTCACACATCCCCCATCAACCATTAAATCTTCCTACTAGATTGCAAATATACTGACTTAAATGCCTACACAGAAAAACATTTCCATCCCCGGCGCTGCCGGCAAAATCGAAGGCATCATTCATCTGCCTGACTTTGAGCCGCGTGCAATCGCCGTGGTCGCGCATCCGCTGCCTATCATGGGCGGGACGATGGACAACAAGGTGGTCACCACGCTGGTCAAGGCTTTTGTGGAGCTGGGTTACGCTACGCTTCGTTTTAATTTTCGCGGCGTGGGCGGGAGTGCCGGCAGTTACGACGAGGGCAATGGTGAGGCACTGGATGCGATCACTGCCGCAAAGTTTATGCGCGACGAATTTCCGGACTTGCCATTGTTGCTGGCAGGATTTTCATTCGGCGGCTATGTGCACGCGCGCGCGGCGGCGGAGTTGCTGCCGCAGCAGTTGGTGCTCGTCGCGCCGGCGGTCGGGCGCTTCGCGATGCCCGATGTCCCCGCCAACACCTTGCTGATCCACGGCGACATGGATGAGGTGGTGGAGTTGCATGAGCTGTTGAAATGGGCGCGCCCGCAGCATTTGCCTGTGATCGTGCTGGCAGGAGCGGAACATTTCTTCCACGGGCGGCTGACGCAGCTTAAGCACATCGTGTTGCAGCATTTCGGCGGGATACCCAGGTGAGCGCGGTTCTGAGTGCGCACAGTCTGCGCAAATCCTACGGCGATCAAGTGGTGGTGGATGACGTCAGCATCACACTCAACAAGGGCGAATGCTACGGCTTGCTCGGCCCAAACGGCGCGGGCAAGACCACCACGCTGCGTTTGATGCTCGGCCTGATCGAGCCGGATGGCGGCGAGCTCAGCCTGCTCGGCCATGCCGTGCCGCGCCATGCGCGCGAGGCGCGGCTGCGCGTGGGCGTGGTGCCGCAGGTGGACAATCTCGATCCGGATTTCACCGTGACGGAAAACCTGCTGGTGTATGGGCGCTACTTCGGCATGAAGGATAACGAGATCAAGGCGCGCATTCCCGCGCTGCTGGCATTCGCCAACCTCACGCATAAGCGCGATGTAAAGATCCCCACGCTGTCCGGCGGCATGAAGCGCCGTCTCACGCTGGCCCGCGCACTGGTGAATGACCCGGACATCATCTTCCTCGACGAGCCGACCACCGGCCTCGACCCACAGGCGCGCCACCTGATCTGGCAGCGCCTGCACGAGCTCACCGTGCAGGGCAAGACGCTGCTGCTCACCACGCATTTCATGGACGAGGCCGAGCGCCTGTGCCACCGCCTCGCGATACTCGATCATGGGCGCATGGTGGCCGAGGACTCGCCGCGCGAGCTGATCGCACAGCATATCGAAGCGCAGGTGGTGGAAGTGTTCGGCGAGCAGGCCGAGGCTTGGGTGCATGAACACGCGGCACATTATTCGGATCGCTATGAGGTGAGCGGCGAGACCGCGTTCTGTTATGTGAACGACGCGCAGCCGTTGCTGAAACATTTGCAGGCGCAGCATGAATTGCGCTATTTGCATCGCCCGGCGAATCTGGAGGATGTATTTTTAAAGTTGACCGGGCGGGAGATGAGAGAATGATTTCAAGGCACATTCTTTTTAATAATACCGTTCGGCCTGAGCTTGTCGAAGGCCCAGCCGTTCATGGTTCGGCAAGCTCACCACGAACGGCCGTTATAACTTACTGGATTCCCGCTTTCGCGGGAATGACGGAAGCATTGAAATGAGCGCACATCATTTTTCCCCGCCGCGCCTTAGCTTCAGATTCTTCCCCATCTGGCGGCGGCACATGCTGGTATGGCGCAAGGTTGCGGCCACGTCCATCCTCGGCCACATCGCCGACCCGATGATCTATCTGCTCGGCTTGGGCTATGGCTTGGGCAGCTTGCTGCCGGAGATGGGCGGCACGTCCTACATGGTGTTCCTCGCCGCCGGGACGGTGTGCTACAGCACGATGAACAGCGCCAGTTTCGAGGCGCTGTATTCCGGCTTCTCGCGCATGCATGAACAGCGCACTTGGGAAGCGATCATGAACACGCCGGTTACGCTGGATGACATCGTGTTCGCGGAAATGTTATGGGCAGCGAGCAAAAGCTTGTTGTCCGGCGTGACAGTGTTGGCAGTGATCTGGCTGCTGGGTTTATCGCATTCGCCTTTGTCGTTATGGCTGATCCCGCTGGCGTTGCTGGTCGGATTATGCTTCTCCGCACTTGGTTTGATCATGACCGCGCTCGCGCCGAGCTATGATTTTTTCATGTACTACTTCACGCTGGTGGTCACGCCGATGATGTTATTATCCGGCGTGTTTTTTCCGGTCACGCAATTGCCGCCGCTATGGCAAAATGTCGCGTCTGCACTGCCGTTGACTCACGCGGTGAACATCGCCAGACCGTTGATGATGGGCGTGATACCACCCAACACACTGTTGCATGTCGCGGTTCTGCTGGGTTATATGTTGTGCGGTTTTTATGTGTCGCTGGTGTTGTTTCGGCGGCGTTTATCCAAGTAAATTATCTGTAATCGCCTCTAGAAATTTGTTTTGCGGGGTGGCAGGCTGGACACGGCAATGCGAAGCATTTGGGGCGGGCAGGCCTGCTGCTTCGCGCTCCCGCACTAGGAGGGCTGCGCCCCACCGTGTCGCGCGAGCACCGCAAGGAGCCGCACAGCGAACGACGAGGCATATCGAATGGATAGACGCACCCGCAAGGGGTAGGCCGTGCGGTACCCGTAGCTGAGCTACGACCGCTACGCACAGGAGTGAGCGAGCACGTGACGCTGCGGTTCGCCCGGAAAACAAATTTATAGGGGTGATTCATGTTGTGGGTTAAAGCGTTTCATATCATTTTTGTTGTCAGCTGGTTTGCCGGATTATTTTATCTGCCGCGCATCTTCGTCAACCACGCGATGGCTACCGAACCCGCCGAGATCGCGCGGCTCAAATTGATGGAAGCAAAGCTGTATCGATTCGTCACGCCGATCGCCTGGCTGGCCTTGGGCTTCGGCTTATGGTTGTGGCTGGGTTACGGCATCACCGGAAACTGGCTGTATGCCAAACTTGTTCTGGTGCTGGCACTGATCGTCTACCACTATTATTGCGGCGTGCTGGTCAAACAATTTGCCGCCGATCAAAACACGCGCAGCCATGTATTCTATCGCTGGTTCAACGAAGTTCCGGTGCTGGTACTGATGGCCGTGGTGATTCTGGTCACCGTCAAACCTTTCTAAGCTATCCCTATGCCTGATTTTTTCGCCCCCTGCCCGCGCGGCCTGGAAACCATGTTGCTTGGCGACCTCGAGTCGCTGGGCGCACAACATGTGCGCGCCACCGAAGGCGGTGTGCAGTTCTCCGGAGACTGGGCGTTGTGCTATCGCGCCAATCTGGAGAGCCGCATCGCCAGCCGCATCTTGTGGCGCATCAAGGAAACAACATACCGTACCGAGCAGGACATTTATCAGGCAGTGTTCGAGTTGCAATGGCAGCGCTGGTTCGATGTCACCCACACGATACGCGTGAACACCACTGCGATACGGTGTCCACTGAAAAGCCTGGAGTACATCACGCTGCTGGTCAAGGACGCAGTGTGCGACCGCTTCCGCGCACACTGCAACGAACGCCCCAGCGTGGACACGCTGGACCCGGATGTGCGCATCCATGTGTTCATCGAAGACGACAAGCTGATGCTGTATCTGGACACATCAGGTGACGCACTGTTCAAGCGCGGCGTACGGTCACACACCAACATCGCGCCGCTGCGCGAAAATCTCGCGGCCGGAATTTTGCGCCTGGCGAAGTGGCAACCCGGCATGCCGCTGCTCGACCCGATGTGTGGCAGCGGCACGTTCCTGATCGAGGCGGCACAGATGTCGCTGAACATCCAGCCCGGCATCGCGCGCAACTTTGCTTTCGAGAAGCTGAAAAATTTTGACGCGGCGCTGTGGAGCAAGATGCGCGAGCAGGCGATTGCCGCGCAACTGCCGGTCAAGCCGTTGGAACTTTATGGCAGCGATCTTTACGGCGAAGCGCTGAAAGCTGCATCGCTCAATCTGGAAGAAGCGAGACTATCGGAATGTGTAGAACTCAAGCAAGCGAATATCCTGGAAATATCGGCTCCAGCCGAGCATGGGATCTTGGTGGCCAACCTGCCCTATGGCGAACGCATGGGTGAACTGGACGAACTGGCGGAGCTTTACCCGAAGCTGGGAGATGCGTTGAAAAAGAAATTCGGCGGGTGGGCGGCTTATCTGTTCACCGCCGACAAAGCCATCTTGAAGTTGATGCGCTTGTCTCCATCGAAGCGCACCCCGTTGTTCAACGGTGCAATCGAATGCCGTCTGCTGGAATACAAGATCGTGTCCGGAAGCAACCGGCCCAAGGCAGGTAGTCCACAAAAAGCTTAGCCGTTAGTGAAGCTTCATATTTTCCGTACCACTCATCAGATCCCGATCTGTCGTCAGCTTGCTTTCCAGTTTGATGCGCAGACGCAGATCATTGACCGAATCAGCGTTCTTCAATGTTTCCTCGTACGCGATCTCGCCGGATTCATATAATTTGAACAACGCGCCATCGAAAGTCTCCATACCCAATTCGCGAGATTTCGACATCACCTCCTTGATCGCATTCACCTCGCCCTTGAAGATCATGTCAGCGATCAGCGGCGAGTTGAGCATGATTTCTATCGCGGCAGCACGCCCAACCCCGTCTTTTTTCGGGATCAATCGCTGCGAAATAAATGCCTTGATGTTAAGTGACAAATCCATCAGCAGCTGAGTGCGGCGTTCTTCCGGAAAGAAGTTGATGATGCGATCCAATGCCTGGTTGGCGCTATTGGCGTGCAGCGTGGCCAGGCACAGGTGTCCTGTTTCTGCAAATGACACGGCATATTCCATGGTTTCACGATCACGTATTTCGCCGATTAAGATCACATCGGGTGCCTGACGCAAAGTATTCTTCAGTGCATTGTGCCAGGACTCGGTATCCACACCAACCTCGCGGTGCGTGACGAGGCAGTTGGCGTGCTCATGCACATACTCCACCGGGTCTTCGATCGTGATGATGTGTCCGTAGCTGTTTCTGTTGCGATGGCCCAGCATCCCGGCCAGCGTGGTCGATTTTCCCGAGCCAGTCCCGCCGACCACGATCACCAAACCGCGCTTGGACATCACAACATCCTTGAGTATCGGCGGCATGCCCAGCTGATCGAGATCGGGAATCTTGGTGGTGATGGTACGCAACACCATGCCGACGCGCTGCTGCTGCAGGAACACATTGACGCGGAACCGGCCGATACCGTGCGGGCTGATCGCAAAATTACATTCGTGAGACGCTTCGAATTCCGCCGCCTGGCGGTCGTTCATGATGCTGCGTGCCAACTCCTGAGTGTGCTGCGAGGTGAGCGCCTGGTTGGAAACCGGGGTCATTTTTCCGTCCACCTTGAATGCGGGCGGAAAGCCCGTCGTAATGAACAGGTCGGAAGCTTTTTTGCTGACCATGCCGCGCAGCAAATTGTGTATCAGTTCGGTAGCCTGGTCTCTTTCCATGAAAAACTCCTAGTCCTTATATATAACCGTAATTTGCCGGGGAAATTGTGGACTCGGCCACTCGCTCCACTCGTCTAACATTCGCCGCAACGTCCCGTGCTGACTTCGTCAGCCTGAAGGGTTGTGGCTACGGCCTCTCGCTTCGCTCGTTTAACATTCGCTTCGCTCATGTTAGCCTCCGCCGCAACTTCCCGTGCTGACTTCGTCAGCCCGGGAAGTTGTCTTTGTTTGCCGCCTTGCCGCGCGCTTCTGCGGGGGTGATTTTATTTTCCTTGATCAGATTCATCAGGCATTGATCCAGCGTCTGCATACCCATCGCCTGACCGGTCTGGATCGCCGAATACATTTGCGGCACTTTGGCTTCGCGGATCAGGTTGCGGATCGCCGGGGTACAAACCATGATCTCATGCGCCGCAACCCGTCCGGTGCCATCCTTGGTTTTGAGCAGCGCCTGCGAGATCACCGCACGCAGCGATTCGGACAACATCGCGCGCACCATTTCCTTTTCGTCGGCGGGGAACACGTCGATGATACGGTCGATGGTCTTGGCCGCCGAGCTGGTGTGCAGCGTGCCGAACACCAGGTGTCCGGTTTCTGCCGCAGACATCGCCAGACGAATGGTTTCCAGATCGCGCATCTCGCCGACCAGGATGATGTCAGGATCTTCACGCAGGGCAGAGCGCAACGCATTCTGGAACGACAGCGTATCGCGCCCGACTTCGCGCTGGTTGATCAGGCACTTCTTGCTTTCATGCACGAATTCGATCGGGTCTTCCACTGTCAGGATATGTCCCAATTCAGTTTCATTGCGATGATTGACCATCGCCGCCAGCGTAGTGGATTTCCCGGAGCCGGTAGGGCCCGTGACCAGCACCATGCCGCGCGGAAAATCGGCGATGGTCTCGAAGCTCTTGGGTGCCTTGAGCTCTTCCAGCGACAATATCTTTGAAGGGATGGTACGCATGACCGCACCCGCACCGCGATTATGCAGGAAGGCGTTGACGCGAAAACGTGCGAGTCCGGGAACCTCGAAGGAGAAGTCGACCTCCTTGTTCTCTTCATAGAACTTGCGCTGCTGGTCGTTCATGATGTCATAGACCAGGCCATGCACTTCCTTGTGATCCATCGCGGGCAGATTGATCCTGCGTATATCGCCGTGCACACGAATCATCGGTGGCAGCCCGGCGGAAAGATGCAAGTCGGAAGCTTTGTTTTTGACGCTAAAGGCAAGCAGTTCGGTAATATCCATTTATAATCGTCCCGTTTTGATGATGTGGCCCTGAGCAGACTGACATGGAGCCGCTCGAAAAGGAATGTCAGGCGCATGAGATTATGACAACAATCGCTTCCAACTTGCAAGCCGTGCGCAATGCAATAGTAGCATCAGCTACAAAGGCAGGTCGCCACGCAAGCGAAATCACGTTATTGGCAGTCAGCAAGACCTTTGCAGCGGATGCCTTACGCGAAGCTTACCACGCAGGACAGGCGTGTTTTGCGGAAAGCTATGTGCAGGAAGCGTTGGCCAAGATCGCAGCGTTGCAAGACTTACCGATCGAGTGGCATTACATCGGGCCGATACAAAGCAACAAGACCCGCGCCATCGCGGAAAGTTTTTCCTGGGTACACAGCGTTGACAGGCTTAAAATCGCCGAGCGTTTATCCGAACAACGGCCAACTCATTTGCCGCCATTGCAGATATGCTTGCAGGTCAACATCAGTATGGAGGCCAGCAAAAGCGGAGTGGCTCCAGATGAAGCGGGTGCATTGGCCCGCGCTATCGCCAACCTGCCCGGGTTAAAATTGCGCGGGTTGATGGCAGTTCCCGCGCCCAGCGATGATGTCACCGCTCAACGCCTGCCCTTTGCGCAGTTGCGCAAGTTGCGCGATCAACTGAATCAGCAAGGCTTGCGGATGGATACTTTATCAATGGGCATGTCGCATGATTTTGCCGCAGCGATCGCGGAAGGTGCGACTATAGTGCGTATCGGCACGGCCATTTTTGGCAATAGAAATTACGGAGACAAGCAATGAACATCTGTTTCATCGGCGGCGGCAACATGGCGACTGCCTTGATCGGCGGCCTGCTCGGCAAAGGCTTTTCCGCCCCGCAAATCAGCGTGGTGGAAATCAATGCGGACAACCGCAGCAAGCTGCAAAAAGAATTTGGCGTTCGAGCCACCGCCGAACTGGCATCTGGAGTCGCCAACAGCGATGTCGTCGTGCTGGCGGTGAAGCCGCAGCAGTTGCACGAAGTCGCGAAGCCGCTTGCGCCGCTACTGTCCGGTCAGCTCATACTCTCTATCGCTGCGGGCATCCGCGCCGCCGATCTGGCGCGCTGGCTGGGTACACAGAACGTGGTGCGCGCCATGCCGAATACGCCGGCATTGATCCAAAGCGGCATCACCGGCCTGTATGCGCTACGGGAAGTCAGTCCGGCGCATCGGGAGATTGCGGAAAATATTCTCAACGCTGTCGGCAGCACAGTGTGGCTACAGGACGAGGTGATGATGGACGCGATCACCGCCGTGTCCGGCAGCGGCCCTGCTTATGTGTTCTATTTCATCGAAGCCATGCAGCAAGCCGCGCGCGAATTGGGATTGAATGATGCAGCCGCCCGGCACTTGGCAATCGATACCTTTCTTGGCGCGGCAAAACTGGCGCAGGCCAGTCCTGACGACGTTAGCGTGTTGCGCGAGCGCGTCACTTCCAAAAACGGCACCACCGAGCGCGCCCTGCTCAGCATGGAGGCCAATCACGTAAAGCAGCACATCATCACAGCGGCAAAGGCCGCCGCCACGCGCTCGCGCGAAATGGGCGATGAACTGGGTAAAACATCATGATCGGCGAAACGTTACAGTTTTTACTCGATGTTTTTGTGCAGGGCTTTGCCGGTGTGCTGCTGTTCCGCTTCCTGATGCAGTGGCTGCGCGCCCCGATGCGCAATCCGGTCGGCGAATTCGTCATGGCGATAAGCGATTTCATCGTGTTGCGCGCGCGCCGCTTCATCCCGCCGATGTGGCGGATGGACAGTTCGAGTTTGCTGCTTGCATTGTGCGTAGAGCTGATCTACATGGGATTGACGCTGTTGCTCGATGGCTATTCTTACGAACATTTTCCTCTGCTCGGATTATTTGCATTAAGCGCGGTGAAGCTGGTCAAAACCAGTGTGTATATATTGATGAGCGCACTGGTGGCACAAGCGATCCTGTCCTGGGTCAACCCCTACACTCCGCTTGCCCCCTTGCTTGCCGCAATCACGCAACGTTTCTTGCACCCGCTGCAACGCGTCTTGCCTTTAGTCGGCAACGTGGATCTGTCATCGCTATTTCTACTGGTGATCTGCCAGATCATCCTGCTTGTGCCGTTGGCTACGCTGGAAAGCATGGCCATGCGATTGCTTTGAAAATAACCTGATGCAACCCGGTTGGTATCGCCTCAATGGAGAAGTCCTCACGCTCACCCTGCACGTCCAGCCGGGTGCAAAGCGCAGCGAAATCGTCGGGCTGCACGGCGAGGCACTCAAGATAAAGCTGGCTGCCCCGCCCATCGAAGGACACGCCAATGAAGCCCTGCTGAAATTCATCGCCGAATTGTTTGCCGTACCGCTGCGCAATGTCGAACTCATGCAGGGCGTACAATCGCGGCACAAGGTGGTCGCAATTACCGGCAGCCGCGTCGATCCCGAATTTCTTCTGCAAAACGCACCCTTGTCATGAGACCCTCCGTTTAGTTCAATTAAACCATAACGGTGTCTAGCAGAGTGTGGGAAGTCCATTCGACATTATCATGTGTCTACTGAAGCGGATGAAGTCCATACATCCTATTTCCACCCCGATTGCCCAAAGAAAAAGCTCCGTCCCCATGCGCTATGTCAGGTCGGGACAGCCCTTACCTTCCCCGTTCGCCCATTGCCGGAATGCTTTTGCAACAACTGGCCTCGGATCGCCCCATATATAGTAAAGCTCAACTTTGGTTTTTGTTTTCGAAGCAGGATAAAAATCCGCCACGATAATGAATATCTTGTCCCCGCTCGAGTAGGTTTCCGTCAGATAAATTTCGGCTTCCTTGGCAGAGATCACCGCAAAAGGTTCGAAGCGGGCAGAACTTTTTGTGACCGTCCCGTAGCTCCCCCTCTCGCTAATTTGCAGTGTAACATTCAAGCACTCATTGGCTTTGCGTTTCACAAATTGTGCGACCTCATTCAATGGCCGCGTCACTTCAAACTTGTCAATGTGAGTCGCTGATAAGCTTGCGTAATCCTGCAAAGTCTGACGAAACTCCGCCGGTGTTTTTGGGTTAGCGCATGCCGATATCAATGCAAAAATAAACAGCGACGGCCATCCGGCTTTGATTTTCATTTTTCAAATCCCCTTTGAAAAAATGCACTGATGAAATATATTTAGTATAGCAACGTTTGGACTAAAGAATATTTAGATCAACAAGGCGGCGATGGTACACCTTTTTTTGTGCGACGCTTTGAAAGAAGATCCGAGAAAATGGGCAACGGTGTTCCGCTGCATACAGGCTGAAATGAAGGATGATCATGGCGGTTGCACATTGGCTCGAGATGGGGTTTCCGGGTGGCATAGTGCTATTTGTCATACTCGAACACACCGGAGTAACCTATGAGTGGCTCAATAAGCAAGATGCAGGTAAAAATTCGGGAGGGAAATCTTCACATGAATTGCCACATTCAATTTCCTGTGGCTGGCGGACATTTTTCTGGTACCGTTCCCGGTCGGGCTGTTGGTGGCGAAAATCTTTGGCAAGTACGCCAAGTGGCTGGCCTGCCTGCCGCTGCTGTTCGTCCGTTGCTTAAGTTATCTCTTCCTGTATTATTCCGATCCGCATGGGGACTTCTTTCTCGACTTCCATCTTCACTATGAGGGGTTATGCGTCATACCGGCGGCGGAGTCGGCGAATATCGGCGGCATCCCCGGAGAAGTTTTGATGCACGTGTATCATCACAAGAACAATTCTGCCGAAGAATAAAACGGAGAAATAATCACACCCGCAGTGTATGCATCCGCCCCTTGATTTTTCGCTACTCGAACCGAAGGAATGAATCATGTTCAAATTTCCATGGCTTGTCGTTTATTCAATCATCGCCTTCAACATCACGGCCTTTACCCTGTTGCTGCAACTGGACTTTCTGATATTCAACTCGATCATCGCCAAGATCATCGCCTGGATATTCACCTTGGCAGCTTGGGCGATAGCCTATATCAACCGCGACAAATACTTCACCATAAAATAACGAAGCGCCTTAGCGGGCAACAAACCTTGCGATCATCCGGCATTATTCCTTCCAGTCAGGATAATTCGGAATAGATACGGTATCCACATCATAGACACCGTCCGCGGCTTGAGTGTGGCACTTGTCGCAAAAGCTCAGCGACTTCACACCCTTGTTGCCCTTAATCATTTTTTCGGGAATATTGCGGTGCTTGCGGGAGATATAACGCAGCTCGGTGATGCGCAGCGGAACCGGCCCTTCCGTCGTGGCGACAGCCACAGCGATCTTGCGCGAACGTTTGTACCAGGACTTGTCCGCTGCGTTATCCACCGCGTAATCGTGTATGGCCTTCAGCGTGTCATTGTCGAGCTCGGCATCGACGCCGAAATGTTTTCGCAACGCGTCGGCATTCAGCAGCGCCTCCCAGGATTTTGCCGGCAACAACCCCGGTTGATAGGCGAAGTGACATCCCTCGCATTCCTCAAGATACTGCTTGTCGGTAACCGGCCTCACGCCCTTTTGACGATTGAATTTAACCAGCCAGAGCCAAAAGCCATCCTCCGCCACAGCATAAGCGCTGCTCGCTGACAGGATGACGGCCAGCAATGCGGCGACTTTCAATTTCCTCTGCATCATCTCACCCCGTCACCAGGTCAGCTTGATTGCGACGAGCATAGTCACTACGCCCAATTCGGCTATAGGCGCATGACTGGTCGGCTCGGTGGAATGCGCCGATTTATTCACTGCATATATCATCAACAGAGCCCCGGCAGCTCCCAATCTCGCATGCAGTTTGTCCGGATCGGTAAATGGATCTTCCCAATGAATGTCGCTCCAGTGAAACACCAGCCCGGACAACACCGTTGCGGCAGCCATCGCCGCAGTGGCGCGGGCTAACCGCGTGTGGGTGGTGCCGGAGGTTTGTCTCGGCTGCTGTGAAGGGGGCGGGCAATTCCGCTCGCAACTCTCCGGCGCGGCCAGCATCGTCAATCCGGCCATCATCACGGTACCCAAACCCAGATATTGGTGAACTTTTCTGCCCGATATCAACGGAGGTTTGAATTCACTCTCAGGAACGACAGGCGTTACGACCGACAGCTCTCGAACGACATCTCCCTCATTCGCTGCCAGCAGGTAGGCCGTCGAATAAAATGATTGGGAATCAAATGAGCGTGAATTTAATGATTGATAATTCCTGGTGTAAAAACTTGAGGCAGTCGGCAATTCTAGATTCATCCCCGTATCGGCTGCGTAAACCATCCCCGATAAAATCGCAAGGCAGATGCCGACAACAATATTTCTGAGATTGATTTTGGTTTCTCCCACGATCTTCACTCGAGCGGTTTCTTGACATAGGCGAACCAGAACACGACCACCGCGACGACCATCAACACACCCAGCCATTCATAAGTACGGCGGATTCCCTCTTCCGACTCGGCGGATTTAAAACCGGTGAACATGGAACCCACCAGATTTTCCCGATGCAGCATGCTACTGATTAAAACGCCGACGAGGTGCAGCGATATCACACCCAGCATGACGTTGGTCGAAACACCGTGCATCGCAACCACAAGATCGCTTGCATCGTCCTGCAGCGCCAGCACCCCGGTCACGCAAACGAACATTCCCAGCGACAACAGCAACCAGACCGACACGCTCCCCGCCGGGTTGTGCCCCAGATAATGTTTGGGCTTGCCTTTGAGCATCGTCAGCAAATAAGCGGCCACCTCCTTTGGGTTAAACAGGAACGAGCTGAACCGTGCATAACGTGTTCCGACGAAACCCCACAGCAACCTGAACACCAGCAAGCCCAACAAGATGTAACCCAGCGCCACATGATAGTTGCGCAGACGTTCAGAGAAGGCCACCAGGTATGACGCGCCGAAAGACAACACCTGCAGCCAGTGAAAGACCCGCGTGGGTACATCCCAAACCAGAATACGTCGAATCATGACTATGTCTTTCTACTTGGGTATCTTTACATTGTCTTCGTCGAAATCACCGCTGTCGGCTTGGGTATGGCACGCGCCGCAATTGGCCGGACTTTTCACCTTTGGATTTTTCCAATCGCGTTCCGCCACTTTCCTGTGCTCGGATTTGAACCAGCGTGTTTCGGTGATGCGCAGCAACGGCTTGGCCTGTACCTCCTGCTTTTTGGTGCTGGCATTCTTTTCCAGAAAGCCCGTTATTTCTTTTGCGGTTGCTTCATCCATCGTGGCGTTACTGCCAAAGTGTTTGTCCAGACCCGACATGATCGCTCGCCATGACTCAGCGGGAAGAAAGCGCGGCGGAAAAGCAAAGTGACAAGCCCCGCATTCGTCCTTCCACTTGGCATTGCTGACGGTGCGTTTCTGGCCTTCATGATCGCCGTCAGCCCATGCATCAGAAACCGTAACGGCAGACATCGTTGCGCACATCGCCAACATGACGACGACAAACCTCAGGGTAGTATTTTTAATCTTGAACATGACAGCCTCCTTTTTATTTCTTCACTGTTAGGAGGTATGAGAGCACATCCCCCTTTTCCTGCGGTGTGCACTCCCTATCCAGCACATCATTGCAATTGCGCTTGAACCATTTCGCCACTTTTTTCAAATCGGTGAATCGTTCCTCGTTTGCAGCGGGAGCCAGCGGTTTGATGATCTTGTCGGTCTCGGAATGTTTGCCCTGCGCGGTAGGATTATCGGTATGGCAGGAAGAACAACTCAAATTGTGTTTTTGCTTGGTCTTGAAAAACTTCTCTCCGCGATCAGCCGAAAACCCCATGAAACCCGGCGTACCTGACGCCTCCGCTTTTATGGTCGCCAGTACCTCGACAGGGGTTTCGGCAAATGCCGGGTTCGCAATCAGTCCGGCAGCAGCGACCATCAAACCAATTACAAAATTTATGCGCCTCATTCATGCTTCCTAAAAATTGAGTAATGGTAGAGTAGTTTACAAGACATGAGTTCAAAGTTAGATACAAATTTAGTGGCTCACACTCTCCTGCATATTTTGCCAAGGAACTTTTAAAGTGGATTGAGCATCGCTCTGCCAATGGTAGAATCTACCCCATGCTCAACGACCGCGCACAGATCCTGCTCAAGACCCTGATGGAACGCTATATCAGCGATGGCCAGCCGGTCGGTTCGCGCGCGTTGCAACAATACTCCGGCCTCGAAGTCAGCTCGGCGACCATCCGCAACGTGATGTCGGAACTGGAAGAGATCGGCTTGGTGAGCAGCCCGCACACCTCGGCTGGCCGCATCCCCACCGGCATGGAGTACCGCTTGTTCATCGACACCATGCTGGTCACCAGGCCGCTGGACAGTAAAAGTGTCAAGCAGATGGAACACCAGTTGCAGCCCGACAACCCGTCGCGGCTGATCGCGCAAGCCTCGAACATTCTTTCCGAGCTGACCCACTTCGCCGGCGTGGTCGCCACCGCAAGACGCAGCGCGATCACCGTGCGCCAGATCGAATTTTTGCGCCTGGGCGAAAAGCGCGTGCTGCTGATCATCGTGATGCCGGACGGCGAAGTGGAGAACCGCGTGCTGCTGCTGGAGCGCGATTACACCCAATCGCAACTCACCGAGGCAGGCAACTTCCTCAACCAGAATTACATCGGCTGCAGCTTCTCGCAGATACGCGACCGGCTGCGCGGCGAGTTGCAGCAGCTGCATCAGGACATGAGCGCATTGATGGCTGCAGCACTGGCTGCGGGCGATGCGGCGCAGGCCAAGCAATCCGAAGATTACGTCATCAGCGGCGAACACAACCTGCTGCATGTGGCTGACCTGTCTACCGACATGAACCGCTTGCGCGGGCTATTTAATTTATTCGAACAAAAAACCGAGTTGCTGCAGTTGCTCGACGCCAGCCGCCGCGGACAAGGCATTCATATTTTTGTCGGCAGCGAATCTGGCCTCGCCTCGCTGGACGAATGCAGCGTGATCACCGCGCCCTACTCCGCCGATGGCAAGGTGATCGGCACCCTTGCCGTGGTTGGGCCGAAGCGCATGGACTATGAACGCGTGATTCCGATTGTCGACATCACGGCACGCTTGCTGGGTAATGCGCTGTCGCAGAATTGAAAATGGCATCTCCTATCTTCCATCTTCGCAAGAATTTGGTTTTATTATGGAGTGCGCAGACACGTCTGCGCCTCAAAAAGAAATGCGGCGACACGTCGCCGCACTCCAAATAAGCAATATGCAAAATTTAGAACTTGGGACAACCGACAAATGACCTACAAAACCGAACCCACCCACGCTCACGGCACACCCGTCAAGACTGGCATCCTGCTGGTCAACCTCGGCACGCCGGATGCGCCCACACCATCGTCCGTACGCACTTACCTGAAAGAATTTCTCGGCGACCCGCGCGTCGTGGAGATACCGAAGGCGATCTGGTGGCTGATCCTGAACGGCATCATCCTCAACACCCGCCCGAAAAAATCCGCCGCGAAATATGCCACGGTGTGGATGAAAGAAGGCTCGCCGTTGCGCGTGCATACCGAGAAACAAACCTCGCTGCTGCAAGGTTTTCTCAGCCAGCGCACCAAGGCGCCTTATGTGGTGGACTATGCGATGCGCTACGGCAATCCTTCGATACCCAGCGTGATGCGCAAACTCAAGGAACAAAACTGCCAGCGTATCCTGGTCGTGCCGATGTATCCGCAATATGCCGCGAGCAGCACCGCCACAGTCTTCGATATCGT
Organism: Gallionella sp.; assembly: GCA_025350705.1. GTDB lineage: Bacteria > Pseudomonadota > Gammaproteobacteria > Burkholderiales > Gallionellaceae > Gallionella. Next base: position 2,369 of record JANXXH010000040.1, on the reverse strand, counting down.
GTTCGCCGAATTGCAGAAAATGCGCAACACCCCCGCGCTGCGCACCATCAAGAATTTCCACAACCATCCCGGCTACATCAAGGCAATGGCGAACAACATTAACGAATACTGGATGAAGAATGGCCGCCCGGAAAAATTGCTGATGAGCTTTCACGGCCTGCCGCAATTCTCGCTGGACAAGGGCGACCCCTACCACTGCGAATGCCACAAGACCGCACGCCTGCTCGCGCAGGAACTCGGCCTACAGCCCGAGCAATACGCGCTCAGCTTCCAGTCGCGCTTCGGCAAAGCGGAATGGCTCAAGCCCTACACCACTGCCACGCTACAGGAACTCGGCAAACAAAAAACCAAACGCGTCGACGTGGTCTGTCCCGGCTTCGTCGCCGACTGCCTGGAAACGCTGGAAGAGATCGCGATGGAAGGCAAGGAAGATTTCCAGCACGCGGGCGGCGGCGAATACCACTACATCCCCTGCCTCAACGAGCGCGACGACTGGATGCACGCGCTGACCGATCTGGTGATGGATAATCTGCAAGGCTGGCTGATCGAGCCGGATAAGGCGGAGTTGGAACAAGGCAGGTTGAGGGCGCTGGCGATGGGGGCGAAGAAGTAGGTTGGGTTAGCGGTTTCATCGCGTAACCCAACATCAAAAACAAAATCAACTTCGCCGGGTGTTGCCCGGCAGCAAGCTACTTTCTTTTGCTTCGCCAAAATAAAGTAGCCAAAGAAAAGGCGACCCCGGTTTGCCGCCGCTATGCGGTTCCCTCGATCAGCCGCAAGCAAGCGGGGCTGCGCAACTCGACCTGGCGGGGCGCACACCCCGCGCCCCACTGCGGGACTCGAACAGTGCTCGCCTAAACCTCCGCTTCCTTGCGTCAGATCGAGGCGGCGCACAGGGGATGAAAGGCAAGAATCCAAAATCGTAAAGTCGTAGGGTGGGCACGTTGTGCCCGCCCTACATTGCTTTGTGCCACAATAAAAACTTAAAGGTTTGCAAAGTATCCTTATGTATCAGGCAAAATGAAAAAAGATAGATCAGTAACCACTGCCGCTAAGGAATTCCACCGCGACAACCATTATGTGCCACAAACATATCTCAAACATTGGGGCGACACGAATGGTCAAGTATGGGCTTATCGTGTCTTGGTTTCTCACCTCAACGTACCGCTATGGAAGCATTCGTCTATCAAAGGTCTGGGATATCACTCCCACCTTTATACTCGAGTGGTTGCAAGCGATCTGACGGATGAAGTCGAGCGTTGGCTAGAGTCCGACTTTGAAACTCCTGCCGGAGAAGTAATTCAAAAAGTAGTCGATGACGCTCGATTAACGTCCCAAGACTGGTCGCACCTAATCAGATTCTTGGCAGCGCAAGATGTGAGAACGCCTGCTCGTCTAATGGAAACGCTTCAGAGGTTTAATCAAACATTACCTAAACTTATCGATGATACCCTCAAGGATTCCGTCAAAAAACTCGAAGCTTCAAAGCAAGAGGGAAAACCATTAGATCGTGGCAACCCCATAGACGCCGGATATTTCCCGCTTAGGGTGACAACGGAATTGGCACCAGGGGAAAAACAAGGAATACTGAGAGCAGAGACCGTCGTCGGACGAGGTCTCTTTTTGTTCAATCTTAAACACCTTCTGACTAAAACCGTCAATGCGCTCCTTGCACACAAATGGACTATTCTGTGTGCTCCCAAAGGAATAAAGTGGCTTACCAGCGATGATCCGGTTGTGCGACTAAATTACCATAATTCGACAAAGTACAATTTCGGTGGAGGTTGGGGCAGTAATGGTACGGAAATTTTTTGCCACTTTCTCCGCATCATTTGCTTTATACAAGGATTGGAATCAGACCTCCTCAACGCGGAACAGTCATATCAGCAGAACTCGCGAGCCAATTGCAGCGTTTTACCATCGAGCACGCTCACCGTTTTATTTTTTCCGCCACACCAGATAAAAGTGTATCTGAGCTTCGGCCTCGGATAGTTGATCCGGCGGCATTTGTGGCTGATGTAGAGCAATGGAAACGTTGGCACGAGGAACAAACCACTGCAGAACGGGACTTGTTCGGCCCGCGTAAGGCGCAATAACCAAAGAGCGTTGCGCTATATGGTTTTTGTCCGGTGCAATATGCATAGCATATTGCACCCTACGAATTTTGGGTTTTTGGTTTTCGCTTTTCATCCCCTGTGCGCCGCCTCGATCTGACGCAAGGAAGCGGAGGTTTAGGCGAGCACTGTTCGAGTCCCGCAGTGGGGCGCGGGGTGTGCGCCCCGCCAGGTCGAGTTGCGCAGCCCCGCTTGATTGCGGCTGATCGAGGGTACCCCCGAAGGGGGCGGTAAACCGGGGCGGCGTTTCTTTGA
>JANXXH010000032.1 GCA_025350705.1 Gallionella sp. | reverse complement strand
CGGCGATGGTGCCAGCGACGATGCTACAACCATCTCTGCTGTTAACTCCACCACCCCTACGCCTGCCAGCAGTGTAGTCGCTGTTGCCGGTACAAATACGATACCAGCCTCGATTCTGCCCAAGTCTTGCACGTAATCTTGCCCATCAACCATCCCAGGATGATCCGGGATGGTGTGGCAAGCAAAAGCCCCTCGCAAGAGGGGCTTTTTAACGGGAGTCAAAAAAAGCGGTTATGGTTTGCTGCGTGCATCCAGCATCTCGCGCAATTCATGCATATCGCTTTCTATCGCAGAGAGCTGGTAAAAACTTCCGCCTGCTTGTTTTGCCAATTCGAGTTGCTCAATCGCAGCGTACAGATTTCCCTGCCAGGCATAGCTGTAGGCTTGGGCCTTATGCTGTTCCAGGACATTGCCCTGCATGGCATAGGCTCTGGCTTGCAGGTCGTATAAAGTGGTGTCTCTGGGGTGGCGGGTAAGTTGTTCGGTGAGCAGCTTGACGGCAAGTTCTGCCTGGTTATTTTGCAGCAGCAGGTCAGTGTAATCATAGATCAGGGCGCGATGTTGCGGAAAGTTCTGTACAGCAGTGCGATAGAACGCCAGTGTTACGGCATCATTTTTTTCGGCGCGCTTCACTTGTCCGGCGAGAGTTTCTATTATCGGATTGTTTCTTGCCATTTGGTTGCTTTTGGCCTGTTTGCGCAAGGCCGCCATTTCCCGTGCAGCGCGCTCGATCTCATTGTTGCGCAACAGCGCGCTCACCAGTCCATAGCGTTGCGCGATCGGGTTGCCATAATTTTGCACTCCCAGTGCATCGTTAAAATAGGCGATGGCGTCCGGCGCGGTCTTTTGTGCGGAAATGAGTTTGGTGCGCACGAGCTGAAAATCCAGGCTTTCTGGAATCAAGCGGTAAGGTTGGTTATGTACGCGATTTTCGATCTCGGCGATACGATCGCTAGTGATCGGATGGGTGCGCATATAGTTGGGCGCGCTGCTGTCCAGCAGACGCGTTGCTTTTTGCAGCCGGTCCAGAAATTCCGGCATGGCGTGGGTGTTAAAGCCAGATTTTTGCAATAGCTGCAGGCCGATTCGATCAGCTTCCTCCTCGTAAGTGCGGGTAAAATTAAGCTGTTTCTGGATGTTGCCTGCCTGCACGCTGGCGATGGTGGCTTCTGCCGCTTGCGGACTGGTTCGTGCGGCAAGTATCGCGATGGCGATGGCAGCCATCGAAACCAGTCCATCGCCTTGTTGCCCCGCTATCATGCGAGCCAGATGGTGCTGTGTGACGTGGGAGATCTCGTGGCTCAACACGGAGGCCAGTTCAGATTCGCTTTGTGTGATGAGCAGCAGTCCTGCATTTACACCGACGAAACCACCCGGCAAGGCAAACGCGTTGACGCTGTAATCATTGACTGCAAAAAATTCAAAATCGAGCGAAGGTTCAGGACTGTTTTCGACCAGCTTGGCTCCCAGTTGATTCAGGTAATCATTGACCTCGGCATCATCCAGATATTGCTTGCTGGCACGAATCTGCATCATGCTTTGCTGTCCTACTTGGCGTTCCTGAAGGGGAGTAAGCGCGGCCTGCGAGACATCGCCCAAATCAGGAAGGCCGTCGCTCATGGCGACAGGTGAAATGCACAATAATAAAAGCAGGGTCAAATTCTTCATAATCGCTATGATAGTTGTTTTTGCTTGCGGCTTACATTGTCGAATGGGCAACAATTGTTTAAAAGTGTAAACATCCCATGATAGACAGTCCTCTGCAATATGCGCAGAATAAGTACGTTTTCAATCTCGCAAGCAGGAAATGCACAAAATAGGAAAATACGAAGTAGTTCGTGTACTCGGAACCGGGGCGACCAGCACAGTGTACATCCCTAACGACCAGTTCAACAAGTAGCAGGTCGCCATCAAGTTGATCGATCTTTGAATTTTGAGGGACTCAATGTTTCCGAGGCCGAAAATATTCTTCGTGATGGGGAGAGCAAGAATTTATATTATATTTTTGCACAAGGTGCAGTGCGTGTGGTCAAACAGGGCAGGTTGTTAGGCCTATTGCATCCTGGCGACTGATTTGGTGAAATGGCACATCAGTTGGATCGTGACTTCAAACACAATTCCGGTGTGATCGCCAAGAGCGACGTGGTACTGTTATTGGCAGATCATAATTAAATTGGAGATGAACAAGAAAATGCCTAGCGCTATGAACATGAACGGATTCAAGGATATCACCGTCGCAGAACTGCAAGCGATGATGAAACAGGACAGCATACGCTTGGTGGATGTGCGCACTGATGCGGAAATCGCCCAGGGCAAAATTCCACAGGGTGAAGTAATGCCTTTGCATCTTGTTCCGTTGAAATTGCCTGATATGGATAAGAACGCCACGACGATTTTTTATTGCCGGTCTGGCGGGCGATCCGCGCAGGCCGCAGCATTTGCTGCGGCGAATGGCTTTGCCGATGTATATAACCTGCGCGGCGGAATCATCGCATGGGCGAATGCCGGTATGCCGGTGAGAGCATGATGGATTTCGATACAGAACTCGATGCGCGCGGTTTAAGTTGCCCGTTGCCGATATTGCGCGCCAAGAAATCCTTGTCACAAATAAACAGCGGGCAGGTGCTCAGAATAGTTGCAACCGACAAAGGCGCGCTAAATGATTTTGCGGAATTCTGCCGTCAGACCGGCAATGAGCTGCTGTCTTCAACGGCACAGAATGGTGAGTTTGTATTCCTGATTCGTCGCCGTTGAGTTAGCCGAGTTTCTTGCGCTGGGTCTGCAACTGCGTCAGTGTTGAACTGAAATCCTCCAGACGCTTCTTTTCCTGCTCCACCACGGCTGCGGGGGCGCGATCCACAAAGCTGGCATTGCCTAACTTGCTTTGCGTCTTGGCAACTTCACCCTGCAGACGAGTGATTTCCTTATTCAAGCGTTCGCGTTCGACTGCGATATCGATTTCCACTTTCAGCATCAGCTTGTATGCGCCGACGATGGCGACAGCCGCATCGCCTTCCGGTAAATCAGCGACGACTTGAACTGCGCTGAGTTTGGCGAGGCTGCTGATATAGGTTGCGAGTGCGCTGAGTGTTTTTGCATCTCCGGCAGCGATAAGCGGTACGCGCTGGGCGGGAGAGAGATTCATCTCGCTGCGCAGGCTGCGGCAGGCGGTGATGATTTCCTGCAACAGCGTGACTTGTTCCATAGCGGCGTTATCGATCTCGCTTGCATCTGACTTCGGATAGGCTTGCAGCATGATGCTGTCGCCCGTTTTGCCAGCCATCGGCGCGACCGATTGCCACAACTCTTCAGTGATGAACGGAATGATCGGGTGAGCCAGTCGCAGGATGGTCTCCAGTACGCGCACCAGCGTGCGGCGCGTTGCGCGTTGCTGCGCCGGATTGCCGTTGGCGATCTGCACCTTGGCCAGTTCTACATACCAATCGCAGTAAGCGTTCCACACCAGTTCATACACTGTGCGCGCAGCCATGTCGAAACGGTAGTCGGCAAAGTGCGTCGCCATCTCCGCTTCAGCCTGTTGCAGCATGCTGATTATCCACTTGTCCGCAGTAGAAAACTCCAGCGGCAAACTTTCATCCAAGCCGACATCATGTCCTTCGCAATTCATCAGCATGAAGCGCGTGGCGTTCCACAACTTGTTGCAGAAGTTACGATAGCCTTCGCAGCGCTGCATGTCGAACTTGATGTCGCGTCCGGGCGAGGCGAGTGATGCGAAGGTGAAGCGCAACGCATCGGTGCCGAATGCTGGGATGCCTTCGGGGAATTCCTTGCGCGTGCGCTTCTCGATCTTTTCCGCATCCTTAGGGTTCATCAGGCCGGTGGTGCGCTTCTTCACAAGTTCTTCGATGCCGATTCCGTCGATCAGGTCGATCGGATCGAGCACGTTGCCCTTGGACTTGGACATCTTGTGGCCTTCCGCATCGCGGATCAAACCGTGCACGTACACGTCCTTGAACGGAATCTTACCGGTGATGTGTTTGGTCATCATCACCATGCGCGCCACCCAGAAGAAGATGATGTCGAAGCCGGTAACCAGCACGGATGACGGCAGATACATGTCGAGCGCGGGATTGGATTTCGCCGGATACTCCGGCGTCCAGTCCAGCGTGGAGAACGGCCACAGCGCGGAGGAGAACCAGGTGTCGAGCACGTCGTCGTCACGCTTGAGGTTGCTCTTGTAGCCGCTCTTTGCTGCGAGTATTTTCGCTTCGGCTTCATCATGCGCGACATAGAAACGGCCATCGTCGCCGTACCACGCCGGAATCTGGTGCCCCCACCACAGCTGGCGCGAGATGCACCAGTCCTGAATGTTGTTCAGCCACTGGTTGTAGGTGTTAACCCAGTTCTCCGGATGGAACTTGATTTCGCCCGAAGCCACGCATTCCAGCGCCTGTTCGGTGATACTCTTGCCACGCTTGCCATTTTTTTCTGGGCCCGGCTTGTTCATCGCAACGAACCACTGGTCGGTGAGCATAGGCTCGATGACTACATGAGTACGGTCGCCTCGCGGCACCTTGAGTTTGTGCTTCTCGATTTTTTCGAGCAGCTTTGCTTCTTCGAGGTCGGCGACGATTAGTTTGCGCGCATCGAAACGATCCATGCCGCGATACTTCTGGGGAATGGCTGTGTGATCCAGCGGTGAGGCAAATTGAACGATGCCACGGACTCCCGGCTTTACTTCGGCAACGTAATCTATATTTCTCCATGCCGGATTCTTCTCTCCGGCTGTTCCGCTAATGATTTTCCCATCTAGGGTGAATATGTTGAATGGGATGAGCTCATGGCGCTGTCCAACCGCGTAGTCGTTGAAGTCATGCGCGGGTGTGACCTTCACCACACCGGTGCCGAATTCCTTGTCAACATATTCATCGGCGATGATTGGGATGTCGCGCTCGCACAGAGGTAACCTGACTTTCTTGCCGATTAGATGTTTGTAGCGTTCGTCTTCGGGATGCACCATCACTGCGACGTCGCCCAGCATGGTCTCGGGGCGTGTTGTCGCAACGACCAGATGGCCTGAGCCATCCGCGAGTGGGTAACGAATGTGATACATGAATCCGTCTTCTTCTTCCTGAACGACTTCCAGATCGGATACGGCAGTGTGCAGTTTCGGATCCCAGTTCACCAAACGCTTGCCGCGATAGATCAGGCCTTCGTTGTACAGGCGCACGAAAGTTTCGGTGACGGCGCGAGACAGACCTTCGTCCATCGTGAAGCGTTCGCGTGACCAGTCGGGCGAGGTGCCGAGGCGGCGCATCTGTTGGGTGATGGTGGAGCCGGATTCTTCTTTCCACTCCCACACCTTTTCCAGAAATTTCTCGCGGCCCAGGTCATGGCGTGTGATCCCTTTTGCATTCAATTGGCGTTCGACCACGATCTGCGTCGCGATGCCCGCATGGTCGGTGCCCGGCTGCCACAGCGTGTTGTCGCCGCGCATGCGGTGATAGCGCGTCAGCGCGTCCATCAGCGTCTGGTTGAAGCCATGGCCCATGTGCAGCGTGCCCGTTACGTTGGGCGGCGGCAGCAGGATGCAGAAATTGTCCGGTTTTGATGCGTCGGTACCGGCGGCGAAATAGCCGCGCGATTCCCAGACGGGATACCAGTGCCGCTCAACGTCGGCGGGCTCGAAGCTTTTGGCGAGTTCCATGGGGGATGCGGGAAGCGCGAGGATTCGCGGAAAGCCGCGAATTATACCGGAGCACTTACTCCGATTTGGAGCCTGATTCCAGCGTGCTCTTGAGTCGGGGCAGAAGTTCGAGGCGGGCCTGGGCCGCAACCTGGCTGATCATTTGGTCGGAGAGACCATCAAGTACACGCAGCACGGC
>JANXXH010000005.1 GCA_025350705.1 Gallionella sp. | reverse complement strand
CGCCTCGCTGTGTTCGCCGAACTGGCTGCGCACCGTGCCGGCGTGCACCGCCAATGTTTCCGGTTGATAGGATGATTCAGTCATGATGACCCCTTAATGAAAAAACCCGGATAGCTTGGCGCTAACCAGCGACTTGGCTGTCGTCTTTTGACAGCCTAGCCGATTGGCTACGCAGAGCTAAACCGGGTTTCCCTCGCTTTAGCAGTATTTATAATGCGCCCGCAAGCTGTTCCTCAAATCGGCGCAGGTAGAAAGTAACACCTGCCGCAGCTAAATGTCAAATTATCCCCACTTGATTTATTCGTTGACCTCTGCCAAATCCAGCGCCATCTGGTTGGCATCATCGCTGGCCTTGCCATGTCCGCGCCGTGCCTCAACTTTATTCAGATAGTCGGCATTGACATCGCCGGTGATGTAGCGCCCGTCGAAGCATGACGCATCGAAGTTGGTGATCTTGGGGTTGGCTTTTTGCACTGCCGCTTTAAGATCATCCAGATCCTGATAGATGATGCGGTCCGCACCGATCTCGCGGCAAATCTCATCGTCGGTGCGTCCGGTGGCAATCAGCTCGGATGGGCTGGGCATATCGATGCCATACACATTCGGGAAGCGCACTGGCGGCGCAGCGGAGGCAAAATAAACCTTGCGCGCGCCCGCATCGCGCGCCATCTGCACGATCTCGCGGCTGGTGGTGCCGCGCACGATGGAGTCATCCACCAGCAACACGTTCTTGCCCTTGAATTCGACGTTGATGGCATTCAGCTTCTGGCGCACCGATTTCTTGCGCATCGCCTGCCCCGGCATGATGAAGGTACGTCCGATGTAACGGTTCTTCACGAAGCCTTCGCGGAACGGCAGGTTAAGGCGGTTCGCCAATTGCAAAGCGCTGGGGCGGCTGGAATCGGGGATCGGGATCACCACATCGATATCGATCTCTTTCCAAGTGCGCTTGATCTTATCGGCCAGATATTCGCCCATGTACAAGCGAGTTTCATAAACTGAAATGCCGTCGATCACCGAATCGGGACGCGCCAGATACACGTATTCGAAGATGCACGGATTAAGGCTCGCCTTGTCGCTGCATTGCTTACTGTGCAGCTTGCCGTTGAAATCGACGAACACCGCTTCGCCGGGGGCGATGTCGCGCAGGAACTTAAAACCCAGAGTGTCGAGCGCGACACTTTCTGAAGCAACCAGATATTCCTTGCCTTGTGGGGTTTCGTGCACGCCTATCACCAGCGGGCGGATACCGTAAATATCACGGAACGCCAGCAGGCCATAGCCCGCAATCATTGCTACCACCGCATACGCGCCGCGACAACGCTTATGCACTCCGGCAACGGCCGCAAAGATGGTTTTTACTTCCAGGCGGTATTGCTGGGAATTGATCTGCAACTCATGCGCCAGCACATTCAACAATACTTCAGAATCGGAACTAGTATTGACGTGGCGCAAATCCTCCACGAACAACTGCTCCTTCAATTCTTCGGCATTGGTCAGGTTACCGTTGTGTCCGAGCACGATACCGAACGGCGAATTCACATAGAACGGCTGCGCCTCGTTGTGATCCACCGCAGAACCCGCAGTCGGATAGCGCACGTGCGCGATTCCCGCATTGCCCAGTAGCGAGCGCATATGGCGGGTACGAAACACATCGCGCACCAGCCCATTGTCCTTGTGGATATGGAAAGTATGATTTTCCAGCGTCGCGATACCGGCGGCATCCTGGCCGCGATGCTGCAAGACTTGCAGGCCGTCATACAACAACTGATTGGCCGGTGATTGCGAGATCAATCCGAGTATGCCGCACATGATTTCTATCCCAAAATTAACTACGAATTCGATAATGGATGCGCTGCGCAATGCTGTCAGGCAACCATGTTTTAGTCAGCAACGCAACATCCTCCAGTGCCCTGCTCATCATCGCTTCACGCCAGTATGGTTTCTCGGGCATATCCGTCACTCCACATAGCCACACCAGAACAAGCACCACCAACCCACCGCGCAAAATCCCGAACAACCCGCCAAACACTTTATCCATCTCACCCAGCCCGACCGTTTTCAGCAGTTTGGTGAGCATCCATACCAGCATACTCCACATGATCATCACGGCGACAAACACCAACACATAAGCCACTGTGACACTCAATGCTTCTTGCTGCAACGGTATGAACCGTGCAAGGTTATCCGCGTATACACTGCTCAACACAAACGCCAGCGGCCAGCCAACCAACGATAACACTTCACAAGCAAAACCGCGCCATACACCAAGTAACACCGAAATCAGTAATATAGTTATTACAACGTAATCAAATCCGGTCATTGAACAGACATGACCACCGGATGTAACCCATGTTTTTCCAGCATACCGACGACCTTCTCAGCCTTGTTGCGGTCCGGGTAGGGGCCAACGCGCACCCGTATCATGTCGCCGGATTTTTCGGTATAGGCCTTGAAGCCCCATTTCTTCAGATTCTGGAGCTCATGTTTCGCTGAATTTGGATTTGAGAATGCCGCAACCTGCACAACATAACTTTCAGTACTTGCAGGCTTATTTTCACTCTTGGTTTCTGTACTCTGAGTTTCTGCGCTCTGGGCTTCTACAGGCTTAAGAGCTTCAGTAGGCTTATGAGTTGCTGAGGGTTTATGCACGGGTGGCTTGCTCGGCGCTGCTTCCTTGGCAGGCGTGGCAATCACTGGAGTTGCAAGCTGTATCGGAGTGGACACGACGTTCGCAGCAACTGGCGGAGGGGTTGCTGCCACTTCAGAAACCGCCACACCCGGTACGAACTCGCCAACCTTATCGGGAGACGGAATGCGCAATTCAATGTCTTTCCCGGTTAGCTTTTGTTCGCTGTCCAGTACCATCGGCAATATCACTACCACCGCCAGCGTAAGCGCGACCGCACCGATCAAACGGCGGCGCGCCTTGCGCCTGAGATTCGACTCATCATCTGTTTGTACTTTTGCCATGCTTTAATGAACCTCTAAATTTTTCCTATAAAACTCGAAGCCCTCTTGAGGCCATCACTTCCGCCACAGTATAGAACGATCCGAAGGCAGCGATTCTATCATTTTCGCCTGCCGCGTTATAGGCATAACTTACCGCTTCGGCGATGTTATCGAAGGTGAGCCGCTCGCCGCGCACGCCGCTCTGCCGCAACGCTTGCGCCAACTCAACCGCAGTCGCCCCGCGTGGCGCAACTATCCCCGCCACCAGCCATGTGTCGATGCGCCCATCGAGCGCCCCCGCCACTCCCGCCATGTCTTTGTCCTTGAGCATCGCAAATATCGCATAGGTGTGCGGACAGGGCGGCAAACTGGCAAGATTCTGCGCCAATGAACGCGCCGCATGCGGGTTGTGTGCCACATCCAGGATCAGCGCCGGTTTGCCCGGCACGAACTGAAAACGCCCAGCAAGTTGCACTTCGCCCAACCCGCGCCGCACCGTCTCCATGCTCACCGGCAATTTATCCTTGAGCACATCCAGCGCCGCCAGTGCCGCACTGGCATTGTTCAATTGGAACGTACCGCGCAGGGCAGGATAAGGCAACGCATTGCGCGAACCCGATTTGCCGTAGAAGTCCCATTGCCCTTGATGCTGCTTGAAACCAAATTCATTCCCTATGCACCACAACTCAGCTCCGATCTTTTGTGCATGAACGCGTACCGCCTGGGGCACATCGCTATCCGCACAGACCGTCACACGACCAGCCCGCATGATTCCCGCCTTTTCATATGCAATCTGCTCACGCGTATCACCCAGATAATCGGTATGGTCGATATCCACACTGGCGATCACTGCGCAATCATTGTCGAACACGTTCACCGCATCCAGTCTGCCGCCCAACCCCACTTCGAGTACCGCGACATCCACCTTGTGCTCGATGAAACACTGCATCGCAGCAAGCGTGCCAAATTCAAAGTAAGTGAGTAATGTTGCTCCACGTGCCAGCTCGATTTTTTCAAACGATACGCACAATTCAGCATCACTCACTTGATGTTTGGCGATGCGCACCCTTTCGTTGTAATGCAACAGATGCGGCGAGGTATAGCAACCAACGCGAAATCCAGATGCATGAAGAATGGACTCCAGCATCGCGCAAACCGAGCCCTTGCCGTTGGTGCCACCGACCACGATGAGGGGAAAATCAGGCTGGAGATTCAGCCGCTGCTTGACTTGTGCCACGCGCTCCAGACCGAGCGCGATGGCTTTGGGATGCAGGGATTCGAGATAGGTTAGCCAGCCGGCTAAAGTGTTAGGCATATATATTTGGTATACGGTAGGGTGGGCAAGCTTCATCTAGTGTAACTGCTGATATGACTGCTAGCCATCTGACTAACCCAGCAAAAGACGCTGGGCAAGTCATTGGTTATAGCCAATCGACTAGGCTGTCAAAAGAAGACAGCTAAGTCGCTGGTTATGCCCACGCGGCGTGGAAATCAACGTGGGCACACCCTCCGAGTGCGAGAACCTCTGCGAGGCAAAAACGTGCCCACCCTACCCGGCTACGGTATCGTCCTGGCCAAACGAAACCCGCCGCTGCTGTTCCGGATCGCTGCACCGAACCTGATGCGGTACAACACGCGCGCGTCCTGGGGACGGTTGATCCAGGATCCGCCCCGAAACACGTGCTGATCGCAGTTTCCTTCCCAGCAATCATTCGTCCATTCCATCACATTACCGCTCATGTCATACAAGCCATAGCCATTCGCTTGCTTTTGCCCCACCGGATGGGTTTGCTCGTTGCCTTTGCTCTCTGTCCACGCCACGGCATCAACATCGTCACCGCCACAGTATTCGTTCTGGCTTCCGCCATAGCAGGCATATTCCCATTCGACTTCTGTCGGCAAACGAAATTGCTTGCCAGTTTTGGCGTTGAGCTTTTGAATAAAGGCCTGGGTATCATCCCAACTTACTTTCTCTACCGGGCAGGTGTCGCCACAATTCTTGAACTTGCTTGGGTTGATACCTATCATCGATATCCATTCCGCTTGGGTTACCTCGTATTTGCCGATCTCGTAGTTCTTGCCGGGGACTTGAACCATCGCCGGAATCGTCACTTGGCGTTGAGCTTCTTCATCTTTAATGAGCTTGAGTTTGTCGCTGCGTATCTTGGCCAGGTTGGCAAAGTCTCCATTGGGATAAGCCTTGAGGTAGAGACCGTAACTGGCTTCGCTGTTCTCTTGCTGGGCATTGTCCCAGGATTGTTGTTCCTGTTGTTCTGTAGCGACTGTAGCTTGTGTCGTTATCCCTGCCAAACAGAGGATGGCAATGATTACGACGAAAAGGTTGCGCATCTATATTTCTCTCACAATCGAAAGGTGGTGAATAAATTGTTCCGACATCAAATGAAATTCCACACCAGAAGTTATGCCGCCTCGATTTCCGCCACTGCCGACTGCTTGGTCAGCAGGGTGATCAGCGTCGCCAGCTGATTTTTCATCTGACGCCTATCGATGATCATATCCACTGCGCCGTGCTCCAATAAAAATTCCGCGCGCTGAAATCCCTCAGGCAGGGTTTCGCGCACCGTCTGCTGGATCACGCGCGCGCCAGCGAAGCCGATCAGCGCTCCGGGTTCGGCAATCACTACATCGCCCATGAAGGCGAAGCTGGCGGACACGCCGCCCATCGTGGGGTCGGTCAGCACCGAGATGAACGGCAATTGTTCCTGGCTGAGTTGCGTCAGCGCGGCGCAAGTCTTCGCCATCTGCATCAGCGACAGCAAGCCCTCCTGCATGCGCGCGCCGCCGCTGGCAGCGAAGCAGATGAACGGACATTTTTGCTCCAGCGAAACTTGCACGCCGCGCACGAAACGCTCGCCAACCACCGAGCCCATCGAGCCACCCATGAAGTTGAACTCGAATGCAGCCGCAACCACTGGCACGGAATAAATGCTGCCCTGCATCACAACCAATGCATCATCTTCGTCGGTATTTTTCTTCGAGTCGAGCAGCCGGTCAGAATATTTTTTGCTGTCCTTAAACTTGAGCGTGTCCACCGGCAACACTTCTGCGCCGATCTCAAAACGTCCTTCGCTATCCAGCAGCAAATCCAGACGGTTGCGTGCTGTAATGCGGTGATGATGGTTACACTTCGGACAAACGCTCTGGTTTTTTTCCAGATCGGAGTGATACAACACCGCTTGGCAGGACGGGCACTTGGTCCACAACCCTTCCGGGACGTTCTTTTTGGCATCGCCTATGCGGCGCTTGATCTTGGGTGGCAATAATTTTTGAAACCAGCTCATGATATTTCCTCCTTATGCCTTGTTTACAGCCTGCCTTAATTCCTTCACCAGCTTGCTCACGTTGGCGACAACGTTTTGTTCTGTCGAGCTCTCGATCTCCTGCACGATACGGCTACCAACCACCACGCCGTCACAAAGTTTCGCCACTGCCAGCGCAGTCGCTGCATCGCGGATGCCGAAGCCCACGCCTATGGGTAGTTTGATGTGCTTGCGCAATTGCGGGATCTTTTGCTCTATGGCGGAAAGATCGAGATTGCCCGCGCCAGTTACACCCTTGAGGGACACATAATACACGTAGCCGCGCGCCAGTTTGGCTACACGCTCCACGCGCGCATCGTCGGTGGTCGGTGCAAGCAGGAAGATAGGATCGATGCCGTAGCGTTGTAGATGTTCGAATGCATCGTGGCTTTCTTCCGGCGGAAAGTCCACCGTCAGCACGCCATCCACGCCGACTTCCTTGCAGCGCTTTGCAAAAACTTCCCAGCCCATTGCTTCGATCGGATTGCCATAGCCCATCAACACCACCGGGGTGTTCGTGTCCTTCTTGCGAAATTCCGCCACCATGTCCAGCACACCGCGCAGTGTCATGCCTTGTTTGAGCGCACGTTCGGAAGCACGCTGTATCGTCGGGCCGTCCGCCATCGGGTCGGAGAATGGCACGCCGAGCTCGATCACATCCGCACCCGATTCCACCAGTCCATGCATCAGCGGCACGGTGAGTTGCGGCGATGGGTCGCCAGCGGTGATGAACGGAATCAGCGCCTTGCGCTTATCCGACTTGAGTTTATCGAATGTGCTTTGTATACGGCTCATTTAGTAAACCTCTAACAATTCACTTTTGCGGGATGAAATGCAAGGAGCCGCGCAGCGAATGACGAGACATACCATATTGGTAGGTGAGGAATGAGCGAGCACGCGACGCCGCAGTTCGCCCGCAAAATGAATTGTGATGCGGCTCATAGCGTGATTCCTTTGAGGCGCGCCACGGTATTGATATCCTTGTCGCCGCGACCGGAAAGATTCACCAGCAGCACCTTGTCCTTGCCCATGGTTGGTGCGATCTTCATCGCGTGTGCAAGCGCGTGGCTGGATTCCAGCGCGGGGATGATGCCTTCAAAGCGGCACAGCGCATCGAATGCGGCCAGCGCTTCGTCGTCGTTGATCGCGACATATTGCGCTCGACCCTGATCTTTCAGAAGACAATGCTCAGGGCCGACACCGGGATAATCCAGCCCGGCGGAAATCGAATGCGTCTCAATGATCTGGCCGTTCTCATCCTGCATCAGATAGACCTTGTTGCCGTGCAGCACGCCGACTTTCGCATTCGCGGTGAGCGGTGCGGCGTGTTGCCCGCTGGCGATGCCGTGACCGCCCGCTTCCACGCCGATGATCTGCACATTTGTTTCTTCGATGTAGGGATAGAACATGCCGATCGCATTGGAACCACCACCGACGCAGGCGATCACTGCATCCGGCTGTCGACCTATCATCTCCGGCATCTGTACCTTGGCTTCGTTGCCGATGACGCACTGAAAGTCGCGCACCATCATCGGATAAGGATGCGGGCCCGCAGCAGTGCCGAAAATATAAAAGGTACTCTCGACGTTGGTGACCCAGTCGCGTATCGCCTCGTTGCACGCATCCTTGAGTGTTCTGGAACCGCTCTCAACCGGAACCACGGTCGCCCCCAGCAGCTTCATGCGGAACACATTCGGCGCTTGGCGCTGAATATCTTCAGCGCCCATGTACACGATGCACTCCATACCGAAGCGCGCCGCCACCGTCGCGGCCGCCACACCGTGCATGCCTGCGCCAGTCTCGGCGATGACGCGCTTCTTGCCCATGCGTTTGGCAAGCAAGGCTTGGCCGATGGCATTATTGATCTTGTGCGCGCCGGTGTGATTCAGATCCTCGCGCTTCAGGTAGATTTGCGCGCCCCCAAGATCATCAGAAAGCCGCCTAGCGTGATAGATCGGGCTGGGACGCCCGACATAGTGTTTCAATTCGTAGGCGAACTCAGCCTTGAATTCGGGATCATCGCGGAAGCGCAGATACTGTGTGCGCAATTCTTCCACTGCCGGGATCAGCGTTTCGGCCATGTAGATGCCGCCGAATTGGCCGAAGTGGCCGGTGCTATCTGGATAGTCGTACATCTGTTTACTTTGCATCTGCTCGTTTAACCTCATTGATGAACGCCGCGATCTTGGCTGCGTCCTTGATTCCTTTGCTTGCCTCTACTCCACTTGAAACATCCACCGCGTAAGGCCGCACCTGTTTGATCGCTGCCGCTACATTTCCCGCATCCAGCCCGCCGGACAAGATCACCGACAACGGTAATTTTTTGGGTATCAAGGTCCAGTCGAATGCTGTGCCGGTGCCGCCCGGTATTCCTTCCACATGCGCATCCAGCAGCAGACCTTTGGCACCGCGAAAATCGGACGCGCATTGTATCAAATCCACCCCGGCTTTAACGCGGATCGCTTTCAGATAATGCCGCTTGAATTGCGCGCAATATTCCGGCAACTCGTCGCCGTGGAATTGCAGCAGATCGAGCGGCACGCTCGAGAGCACTTCGCGAAGGAATGTTGCCTCGGCATTAACAAACAAACCGACGACCGTTATGAGAGGTGGCAACGCATCAACAATTTTCTTGGCCTGCGCGATACTGACATGACGCGGGCTGCTAACATAGAACACCAGGCCGATCGCATCCGCGCCGCTGGATGCGGCGTACAATGCGTCCTCGACGCGGGTGATGCCGCATATCTTGATGCGCGTCACAACAACTCTCCCAACATCGTATTGTTTCCCATCTGAGGCAATCCACACTTCGCTTCGTATTTTATCTGGCGCAAGTATAAGCCATCCGGGGCGAAGGTCGGTGCGGCGAAGCTGCGCTCGCGGCCCACCAACACCTCCGCCAGCCAGTCCGGCGGATATTTTCCCTTGCCGATGTACACCAGGCATCCGACGATGTTGCGCACCATGTGATGCAGGAAAGCATTGGCACTGAAATCAAAGACAATCATCTCACCCTTCATGCTTATGTCCAGTTTCTGCAAATCCTTGACCGGCGATTTAGCCTGGCACTCAGCGGCACGGAACGCGCTGAAATCATGTTCACCTAACAGGAGCAATGCTGCAGCCTGCATCGCAGCCACATCCAGCGGCGTGTGGAACCAGCCGACCTTGCCCGCATGTATCGCACTGCGCGTGGCGCGGTTGAGCAGCAAATAACGGTAACAGCGCCCATGTGCAGAAAAGCGCGCATGGAATTCATCCGGCACTGGATGCGCCCACAACACCGCTATGCTGCCCGGCAGTAGGGAATTCACACCGCGCACCCAGGCAGTGACCGGCCTTGACGCAGTGGTATCGAAATGCACCACCTGTTCCAGCGCATGCACGCCAGTGTCGGTGCGCCCCGCCGCAACGACTGAAATATGCTCTCCAGCTATTTGGCTCAAAGCAGATTGCAGCATGTCCTGAACAGTCTGTCCTTCTGCCTGACTCTGCCAACCCAAAAATGCAGAACCATCATATTCCACACCCAGCGCGATTCTCATCGCATAGCCCCTAATAACAGCAACAGTGCAATGCCCGCCAACAATCCGTCATGGATAGTAAAACGATACAGCGTCAATTCCATTTGCTTGCTGATCTCATCATGCGGTTCAAACAAACTGCGCAGGTTGTCTTGCCATGTGTGCGTCTCGCGCAACATCGCGACTTCTGCATAATGCAGTGTCAATGCCAGGCGCACCGCGACTCGTTCACGCGACACACCGATCAATTGCAATGGAGCAAGCAAAGTATACAGACCTGCGATTAACTGCTGGCGATGCAAGTGATCCAGCAATATCGCCAATCCGGCTAACGCAGCCAGCAAACGAGTGAATTGCAACACGCCATCAGTCAGTCCTTCACGGCTGGGGCTGAATATTCCGAGTACCTCAAGCAGAGGCTGTCCGGGTGTGCTGTAAGCGTAAATCAGCAATAACGACAGCATGATCCAGCGCGTGCGGCGCAACAGCTGCATAAGCTTGCGCGCTGACACCAACAGCGCCAGTACCAGAAAAATCCCGACCACAGCCAGCAATGTTCCAAGCGTCAACACTTGCAAGACCGCAACCATTAAGCACCAGGACAGAATTTGCGTGGAAGGATGGAATTTCAAATCTCGCTCCAAAATAAAACGGCAGCCCAACACAGAGCTGCCGCTAACCAGCGACTTGCCAGCGTTTTTGCTGGCTTATAACCAGCCACCTGGTTGTTGTTCTTTGACAACCTGGTGGAATGGCTAGTAGTCTCATCAGTCGATTGGCTATGCAAAGCTAACCAATGACTTATGTTGGCGTAGTTTGCCAACTTGGTCAGATGGCTATGCATAGCTAACCAATGACTTATGTTTGCGTTAACCAGCGGCTTATGTCATCGTTTTGTGATGACTTAGCCGATTGGCTATGTATCGCGTTTGCCGACAATACAGAATGATGCTTAACCTAATTGTGCAAACAAGGTTTTCGCTGTCGCCTGTTGCTCCTCGTCCCCCTCGCGCAAAACTTCGTTGAGAATTTCGCGTGCACCATCGGCATCGCCCATTTCCTGGTAGGCCTTGGCCAAATCGAGTTTCGTTGCGACTTCCTGCCATTGATCGCTGCCTCCTGCTGCTGGTTCGCTTGATTCGCTCGATCCGCTTGGTGCTGTGGCATCATCAAAGTTCAGATTGATGCCTTCCAAGCCAATTGCCGCAGACTGTGCCACGGACGCAGGCTTCTCTGCCTCAACAGGAAAATCAAGAGTGAAAGCCATTCCGCCGCTATCAGCCTCTTCAGGCTTGATTATTTCCGGTTGGGCCTCTGCTGGTTTGAATGAATGGCTGCCCGGCACATCAAAAACCAAATCATCTGCATCCTGTGTTGTCACGCCAGCCTCACCCATCGAAGTATTGGCAGTGGTGACATCAAAATCCATATCGCCGCCCCCAGTCCCGCTAGCCATAGGTGTAGAAATTAGGGTGGATGAAACATCAAAATCCATTTCCGCGCCGCCTGCCGCCGATGGAATTTCATTGGTTGCAGATGCATTTACATCAAAATCAAAATCGAGAGCTGATCCTTGTGTTTTCGGAACATGTTCCGGTTCCGGTTTATCATTGAAAGCCACCCCTTTTATAGTCGCTCTGGTTGTATCTTCCATCGACTTGCCGCCGTATATCGGATTGTTCGGTTCCAGCTTATGTCCCATAGCAATCGCTTGTTGCCATGCATCATCATCACCGGAATCTTTCAACTGGCTTGCGATTGTCGAAAAGGAATTTGTATCCTTGCGGTTGGCATAAATTCCCAACAGCTTGAGATGTATCTGATGATTGTTCGGGGTGTTTTGCAGAGCTTCTTTGAGTATCTCTTCAGCCTGGACATCACGGCCAAAGTTAAGGAACAGATCTGCCTCACTGATCGGATCAACACTCTCCGATTGGGGAGCTTGCCCCCCCTGGACACCAGCCATAGCGGTATAATCACCGGTATCAGGAGAAGGCTGTACTGGCGCAGCCATGTGGCCCGTTATGTCACCGATATCCTCATATGAAAGCTTTTTTTTTCTCCTGGACAACATAAAACCTAGACCACCCAAAACAAGCATGGCAGCCGCACCTCCGGCCAAATAAAGCGGCTCGACCTGAACCTGATCCAGCAGGGATGGTTCCGGCTTGCCCTGTTCAGGTTTGACCTGATCCCGTTTTTCTTGTACTGGTGGCTTAGGCTGTACAACCGGAATCGGCTTGACCACGCTTGTTGCCGTCACTTGGCTGACAACAGTTTTAGCTGCTTCTTGAGGTTGTGCCTGCGCAGAAGCTGCTTCGGCTTTCAATTGGGCGAGGCGCTGCATATCCTTGAGATTTTTTTCGAGTAATGCGATGCGCTCCTGCCCTTCCTTCAATGCCTTGTTCTTGGCAATCGCATCTTCCTGCTCAGCATTTTTCTTATCCTGCTCTGACATGGACTTGCCGCCTGCACCCGCCCCGATCTGTTCTCCAGGAGCTTCTCCCTTGGAAAGTTTCAATACTTCCCTGGCAGATTCTTTTGCCACCGGAGCCATATCGGCTATAGAACTGCTGATCTTGCCTGTAGCAACTTGCTGTACAGACTGTACAGATTGCGACTGATTGCTGACGGTCGCTGCACTGGCCAATTTTTGCCGGTACGCATTCCAGTTGGCTGCCTGGGCATGAATTTCCTTCTCCGCATCAGGCTGCGACACTCTCATCATCTCCTGTTGACTGGGCAAATGGAGAATTTTGCCGACCCGGATGCGATTCATGTTTCTTCCGTCAAACTGTTCAGCATTGATTCGATACATCGCAACCAGCATACGCTCCAAACTAATATCAGACTGTTTGTATTGTTCTGCGATCTTGGTCATCGTGTCGCCGCGTTGAACCTCAATCCACTCATTATTCGCTTGCACCGCGGCAGCTTCCAGCGCAGCCTGTTCCGCTGATATGGTTGCAGATTCTTCCGGAACAGGCACAGCTTGTTCCTCAAGTTTGACAGGGATTTCTGTTGTAGCGGCTTGTTCCTCAAGTTTGGCAGGCATTTCCGTTAAAGCGGCTTGTTCCGCCGCATTGGCAGCGGATTCCGTCGGCATGACTTGTTCAGCAGGCGTGACCGCCGTTGCCGGCACGGCCTGCTCCACTCGAGTAGCTGTTTTTGTTTCCGGCGCGACTACTGCGGATGCAGGGGCCTGCACTTGCGGTGCAACTGCCTCCACTTTTACTTGGGCAGGTTGTTCAGGCACATAACCGGGAGGATCCAACAGAAAAGTATATTCACGGGACAATTTTCCGGAAGACCAAGTCAACTCGACCAACAAGCTTACAAAAGGGTCGTTGACTGGTTGCACACTGCTCACTTTGATGTACTGCTGACCGTCCGCGCGACTCTCGATCTGAAATTTGAACTTGTTGCCATATGGATATTCCAGCCCGGCACTCTTATAGGCTTCTGGTGAGGCAAGACGAGCGACCAAACTATCTTTCTCGGCCTTGCTGATTGCCACTAATTCTATTTCGGCTTTAAGAGGTTGTCCCAATGCACCAGCCACATTTATTCCACCCATACCTACGGCGGAAACAGTTGCAGATAACATAGAGGCAGCAACAACGCCGAGCAGCTTTAGCAGTGATTTTCCCACTCGATCACCCTCACCTTTTTTAAACGACAATACAAAATAACATCAAAGAGTTATAAGCACAAGCTCATATTATTCTTCGCATTATGTCTTAACTGAGATATTTCGCAATTAAAATTTCCGCGATTTGCACACTATTCAGTGCCGCACCCTTGCGTACATTGTCGCTAACTACCCACAAATTCAAGCCCATGGGGTGGGAAATGTCCTCTCGGATGCGTCCGACATAGGTCGCGTCGTTCCCTGCCGCATCGACCGGTGTCGGGTATCCGCCCGGTTCGCGCTTGTCCATCACAACTACGCCCGGCGCCTTCTCCAGCAAAGCACGCGCCTCGACAGCAGTGATTTTCTTGCGGGTTTCGATATGCACGGCCTCAGAGTGCCCATAGAATACCGGCACACGCACCGCAGTCGGATTGACCACGATGGAATCGTCTTCCATGATCTTGCGGGTTTCCCAGACCATTTTCATTTCTTCTTTGGTGTAGCCGTTTTCCATGAACACATCGATGTGCGGCAACACATTAAAAGCGATACGTTTCGGATACACTTCGATTTCGACATCCTGTGAGTTAAATAGCGCACGGGTTTGCGCAGCCAGTTCATCGATCGCCTCCTTGCCGGTACCGGACACCGCCTGATAAGTCGCCACGTTGATACGCGCAATACCCACCGCGTCATGGATCGGCTTGAGTGCCACCAGCATCTGGATGGTCGAACAATTCGGATTGGCGATGATGCCGCGATTTTTGTATTGAGCAATAGCGTGCGGATTCACTTCCGGCACCACCAGTGGAATATCGCGGTCGTAGCGGAAGTGCGCAGTGTTGTCGATCACCACACAACCGGCTGCGGCGGCGATCGGCGCATACTTTTCGGATACGCTGCCGCCCGCCGAAAACAGTCCGATTTGTGCCTTGGCAAAATCGAAATCGTCCACGTCGATGACAGTATAGTCATCTCCTAGAAAGCTCACAGTGGAACCCGCCGAACGGCTGGATGCCAACGGATACAGATTGCGCACCGGAAACTTGCGCTGCTCCAGTATCGACAGCATCGCCTCGCCCACTGCGCCGGTCGCGCCCAATATACATACGTCATATTGCTTGCCCATGATTCTTCTCTCTAAAAATATTTACAACGCCGCGACAACCGCGTCGCCCATCGCCGCCGTGCCGATCTTCTGCTTGCCTGCTTCGGCAATATCGCCAGTGCGCAGACCCTGTTGCAGCGTCTTGCGGACCGCCGCCTCAATGCGTTGCGCAATATCTTCATGCGCAAATGTGTAACGCATCATCATCGCCACCGACAAGATCGTCGCCAATGGATTAGCGATATCCTTGCCCGCGATGTCCGGTGCCGAACCGTGGCACGGCTCATAAAGCCCCTTGTTGTTTTCGTCCAGCGAAGCAGACGGCAGCATGCCGATGGAGCCGGTGAGCATCGAGGCTTCATCAGACAATATATCGCCGAAGATATTGCCAGTGAGAATCACATCGAACTGCTTGGGCGCGCGAACCAGTTGCATTGCGGCGTTGTCCACGTACATGTGCGACAACTCGACTTGAGGATATTCCTTGGCCACGTCGGTGACGATCTCGCGCCAGAACATGCTGGTATCCAGCACATTGGCCTTGTCTACCGAGCACATTTTTTTATTTCTTTTCATCGCGATCTTGAAACCCACATGCGCCACGCGGCGTATCTCTGATTCGCTGTACAGCATGGTGTCAAAACCCTGGCGCTCGCCGTTATCCAATGTGCGGATGCCGCGCGGCTGACCGAAATAAATATCTCCGGTCAGTTCGCGCAAGATCATGATATCCAGACCCGATACCAACTCCGGCTTCAGTGTGGAAGCATTGACCAGCTCGGGATACACCAGCGCGGGACGCAGGTTGGCGAACAGACCCAAACCTTTGCGTATGCGCAACAAGCCTTGCTCCGGGCGCTTGGGACGTGGCAGCGTATCGTACTGATAACCACCTACCGCGCCCAGCAGTACGGCATCTGATGCGAGCGCCAGCCTTTCTGTGGTTGCAGGGAATGGATCACCCTCCGCATCATAGCCAGCACCACCGAGATGCGCATACTCCATCTCGATCTTCAGGCCGTCGCTGCGCAACACTTCCAACACTTTCGCCGCCTGCGCGACGATCTCGGGTCCGATGCCGTCACCCGGCAATACTGCGATCTTCATTTATCTTTCCAATCAGAATTCATTCAACTTATGCGAACAACCACGGCTGCGCCGCACGGTGTTTCACCTCATACGTCTTGATCTCGTCCACATGCTGCAAGGTCAGGCCGATGTCATCCAGTCCGTTCAACAAGCAATGCTTGCGAAACGCCTCGACTTCAAACTTATACACCTTGCCATCCGGCACGCTGATGGTTTGCTGCGCAAGATCGATCGCCAGCTTGTAGCCTACATGCGCAGCCACGGCCTTGAACAACTCATCCACCTGTTCCGCAGCCAAACGGATCGGCAACAAACCGTTCTTGAAACAGTTGTTGAAAAAGATATCGGCGAAGCTGGTCGCGATGATGGCGCGAAAACCATAGTCTTCCAGTGCCCATGGCGCATGTTCGCGCGACGAACCGCAGCCGAAATTTTCGCGCGCGAGCAGTATCTGCGCGCCTTGGTAACGCGGCTGGTTCAACACAAAATCCGGATTGAGAGAGCGCCCGGAATTATCCCGGCCCGGCTCGCCATGATCCAAATATCGCCATTCATCAAACAGATTCGGGCCGAAACCAGAGCGCTTGATGGATTTTAAAAATTGCTTGGGAATGATTGCATCGGTATCGACATTGGCTCTATCCAACGGCGCAACCAGCCCATTCAATAGGGTAAATTTTTGCATTATTTCTTGTCTGCCTTTTCCGACTTTTCATCTGACTTTTTCAATTTCCGGCTCACCCAGTCGCCGCCTGTCTTGATCCCTTTAACTGCCGCTTTGTCGCCCTTCTTGATGGCCGGCACAACCACTTTGGCACCCTTATCAATTCCTCGGGCGGCAGCTTCACCGCCTTTCTTGATACCCCGACCAGCCGCCTCGCCACCTTTCTTGATTCCCTTTCCTGCACGATCAACGAGGTCGTCATCAGCAAATGACGTGCGTCCCGCAAGCAGGGTCAATATCGCCATTCCCAATGTCAAAAACATAGCCACACTCTTCTTCATGCCAGCTCCTTTCAAGACTTGGTTGTATCGACAAAATGTCCTGCGATCGCGGCAGCCGCAGCCATCTCCGGGCTGACCAAATGAGTGCGTCCGCCCTGACCCTGCCGCCCCTCGAAGTTGCGGTTGGAAGTCGAGGCGCAGCGTTCGCCCGGTTCCAGCTTGTCGTCATTCATCGCCAGGCACATCGAGCAACCCGGCTCGCGCCATTCAAAACCCGCCGCGATGAAAATCTTGTCCAATCCTTCGCGCTCAGCCTGCAGCTTCACCAAACCGGAGCCGGGCACCACCATCGCCAGTTTCACGTTCGCCGCGACATGCTTGCCCTTTGCCACCACCGCCGCCGCGCGCATATCTTCGATGCGCGCATTGGTACACGAACCGATGAACACCTTGTCGATCCTGATTTCCGCAATCGGCGTGTTCGCCTTCAAGCCCATATATTTCAACGCGCGCTCGGCAGCATCGCGCTTGACCGCATCGTTCATGGTTGCAGGATCGGGCACGCGCCCATCCACCGCCACAACCATTTCCGGTGACGTGCCCCAGGTCACTTGCGGCTTGATCTGAGCGGCATCGAACTTGACCACCTGATCGAATTGCGCGCCCTCGTCGCTATGCAAGGTGTGCCAGTAAGCCACAGCCTTGTCCCACATCTCACCATTCGGTGCGAACGGACGACCCTTCAGATAGTTGATGGTGTTATCGTCAACCGCGACCATGCCCGCGCGCGCACCCGCTTCGATCGCCATGTTGCACAAGGTCATGCGGCCTTCCATGCTCAAGGCGCGAATCGCGCTTCCTGCAAACTCTATCGAATAGCCGGTGCCGCCTGCCGTGCCGATCTTGCCGATCACCGCCAGGGCGATGTCCTTGGCGGTCACACCACGACCCAACGTGCCATCCACCACGACCCGCATGGCCTTGGTTTTTTTCATCAGCAGACATTGCGTCGCCATCACGTGCTCGACCTCGGAAGTTCCGATGCCGAACGCCAGTGCAGCAAACGCGCCGTGCGTGCTGGTGTGCGAATCGCCGCACACCACGGTCATGCCCGGCAAGGTCGCGCCCTGCTCAGGCCCGATCACATGCACGATGCCCTGGCGCACGTCATTCATCTTGAATTCGCTCACGCCGTATTCGGCGCAATTGCTGTCCAGCGTCTCCACCTGCAAACGCGAGACCGGATCGGTGATGCCCTGCGCACGCCCCGTGGTCGGCACGTTATGATCCGCGACCGCCAAGATGGAGGCGGTGCGCCACAGCTTGCGCCCGGCCAGTTTCAAGCCCTCGAAGGCCTGCGGGCTGGTCACTTCATGCACCAGATGGCGGTCGATATAGATCAAAGCGGTGCCGTCGGCTTCCTGCCGCACCACGTGTGCATACCAGAGTTTGTCATATAGGGTTTGCGCTTTCATATTATTTCACTTGCATATGTTATTTCACTTGATTCTAGAACACGCGATTATGCCATAACAGATAAATATCTCTGAGAAAAACGGAATGATCGTTCAATGAAAAAGAAGATATTTCCCCTGAATGTCCGGATGGCATTTCAAACCGTAACACCGAACCTCGAAAAATCAATGGGGTTAGACTCGATTGGAATCAATAAGCACCCTTTGCAGTGCTATCCATCCTGCCACCTTAGGTGGGCTGTTGCACACGCACCATCGCCAGCTTCGCCCACACCAGCAACAACCCCAGCAATGCCACACCCGCGCTGCATGAGTACAGCACACTCGCGCCGTAGTGCTGCCAGATCGGGCCGCTCGCCAAGCCACCCAGCATGCCGCCTGCGCCATAGGTGAGGCTGCCGAACAGGGCCTGTCCTTTGGATTGATGCCGCCCCTGAAAGAATTCATGCACCAGTCCCACAGACGCGGCGTGATACGCGCCGAAGGTGGCAGCGTGCAGCACTTGCGCGATGAGCAACAGCAGCAGCAAGTCCACGCCCCATCCGATCAGCATGAAGCGCAGCACCGCTGCACTGAAGCTAACCAGCAGGATGCGGGTGTAACCGAAGCGGCGCACCAGCCACGGCATCACGAAGAAAACGCCTATCTCGCAGATCACGCCAAGCGCCCACAATCCGCCTACCGCGCTTTTAGTGTAACCATGATCGACCAGATAGATCGAGTAAAAGGTGTAATACGCGCCGTGTGCAACGGACATCAGAAAGCACGCGCCGAACAAGGCCAACACGCGCGATTGCAGCATGATCTGTTTGACCGGTTGGCTGTCGGTGTGATGCGCCAGCACTTCGGTAGGGGGGATCTGCCGCGCGAACAGAACAATGCCCAGTTCTATCGCCGCCCCCACCCACAGCAACCAACGGATAGCCATGTGATCGAGCGCGTAGCCCAACCCGACCACCGCGGCGATGAAACCGACCGAGCCCCACGAGCGGATGCGCCCGTAGCGCGCGCTGTGCTTGCCCAGATACGTCAGCGTGGTCGCCTCCACCAGCGGCATTGAAGCGCTCCAGAAGAAACCCATCAACCCCAGCACGATGAACATGCCCCAGAAGCTGGTGGTCGCAAAAAAACCCATGTAACACACGGCACTCATAGTCGCGGCGATCTGTACCACCAGCAAGCGCTGGCCGGTGCGGTCGGCCAGCCAGCCCCACAAGGTGGGCGCGATCATGCGCATCACCGGTTGCACCGCGACCAGTATCGCGATCTCGATGGCGCTGAATTGAAGAGACTTGAGATACAGGCTCCAATAGGGCGCGAACATCCCCACGAAGGCGTAATAGAAAAAATAGAATCCGGCAATGCGCCAGTAGTAATTCTTGTTGGTAGACATATCGGTGCAGCATCCAAACGGCGCGCATTATCTCATGCGGCAAAAAATAATTTTGCATCTGCTCTTGAAACGGGTGATTTACCCCCCATAACCCACAAGTTGAAATTTGGAGAATGGCATGGAACAGAACGATACCAACCCGCAAGTCGATCCCAAGGTCGGCCCATTGGCCGAGCCTTTGCACGCTGATGCTAACGCCACCGAAGTGATGCCCAGCATGGAAGAAATGCTCAAAGCAGCCGAACTCAAGGCGCAGGAACATTACGATGCCTGGATGTACGCCAAGGCCGAGGGCGAGAACATCCGCCGCCGCGCGATCGAAGACGTGAGCAAGGCGCATAAATTCGCCGTTGAGCGGTTTGCCAATGAGATGCTGGCGGTGAAGGACAGCCTGGATGCCGGCCTGGCAGTACAGACCGAGAATATCGAGAGTTTCAAGAGCGGCATGGAATTGACGTTGAAACAAATCTCCAGCGTGTTTGAGAAATTCAGCATCAGCGAAATCAATCCGATCGGCGAAAAACTGGATCCGCACAAACATCAAGCCATCGGCATGCTGGAAAGCGACCAACCCGCCAACACCGTGGTCAGCGTCATGCAAAAGGGTTACACGCTGAATGACCGCGTGCTGCGCCCGGCGCTGGTGATGGTGGCGAAAGGAAAAGAATAAAGCGGGTGGCCGGTAGCTTGTAGCGGGTAACCAGCCCCGGTTTTGCTACAAGCCACAAGCTACGGGCTACAAGCTCGACCCACTTGAAATAATCAGAACACACCCCCAGCTTACGCAACATCGAAACAACCACTTCACTTGAAAGGATGCATCATGGGAAAAATCATCGGTATCGACCTGGGCACGACGAACTCTTGCGTGGCCATCATGGAAAACGGCAAGACCAAGGTGATCGAGAACGCAGAAGGCGCTCGCACCACTCCGTCCATCATCGCCTACATGGAAGATGGTGAGGTTCTTGTCGGCGCACCGGCCAAGCGCCAAGCCGTGACCAACCCCAAGAACACTCTGTATGGCGTAAAGCGCCTGATCGGCCGCCGTTTCGAGGAACCCATGGTACAGAAGGACATCGGCATGGTTCCTTACACCATCGTCAAGGCCAAGAATGGCGACGCATGGGTGAAAGTGCGCGACAAGGATATCTCCGCACCGGAGATATCCGCGCAAGTGCTGATGAAAATGAAAAAGACCGCCGAAGATTATCTGGGCGAACCCGTCACCGAAGCGGTCATCACTGTGCCTGCATATTTCAACGACTCGCAGCGCCAGGCCACCAAAGATGCCGGGCGCATCGCAGGTCTTGATGTGAAGCGCATCATCAACGAGCCGACCGCAGCCGCGCTGGCATTCGGTCTGGACAAACAGGAAGGCGACCGCAAGATCGCAGTGTATGACCTGGGCGGCGGCACCTTCGACATCTCCATCATCGACATCGCCGAGATAGAAGGCGAACATCAGTTTGAAGTCCTGTCCACCAACGGAGACACCTTCCTGGGCGGCGAAGATTTCGACATGCGCGTCATCGAATATCTGGTCGACGAGTTCAAGAAAGAAAGCGGCATCGACCTGAAGAAGGACATGCTGGCCTTGCAACGCCTGAAAGACGCGGCAGAAAAAGCCAAGATCGAACTCTCTTCTGCACAACAGACCGAGGTGAATCTTCCTTACGTGACCGCCGATGCAAGCGGCCCGAAACACTTGGCGGTGAAGATTACCCGCGCCAAACTGGAAAGCCTGGTCGAAGACCTGATTGCGCGCACCATCGAGCCGTGCAAGATCGCAATGAAGGATGCCGGTATCAACATGTCTGACATCGGCGATGTGATTCTGGTCGGCGGTCAGACCCGCATGCCAAAAGTACAAGAAAAGGTGAAAGAGTTCTTCGGCAAAGAAGCGCGCAAAGACGTGAATCCTGATGAAGCCGTAGCCGTAGGTGCCGCAATTCAAGGTGGCGTGCTGCAAGGCGAAGTGAAGGATGTACTGTTGCTCGACGTGACACCACTCAGCCTTGGTATCGAAACCATGGGCGGCGTGATGACCAAGCTGATCAAGAAGAACACCACGATCCCGACCAAGGCTTCGCAAGTGTTCTCGACCGCTGAAGACAATCAGAATGCGGTGACCATCCACGTGCTGCAAGGCGAACGCGAGATCGTTTCCGGCAACAAGAGCCTCGGCCAATTCAACCTGTCTGACATCCCGCCTTCACCGCGAGGCATGCCGCAGATCGAAGTGACTTTCGACATCGACGCAAACGGCATCTTGCATGTGTCGGCAAAGGACAAGGCGACCGGCAAAGAGAACAAGATCAAGATCCAAGCGAGCTCCGGCCTGAGCGAAGCCGAGATCAAGCAAATGGTGCAAGATGCTGAAGTCCACGCCGAAGATGACCGCAAGGCGCTGGAACTGGTGACTGCGCGCAATCAGCTTGATTCGCTGATCCACACCACGAACAAATCGCTGAAGGAATATGGCGAGCATCTGACGGCTGACGAGAAAACTGCAATCGAGACTGCATTGAAGGCAGCCGAAGAAGTGGTCAAGACCGACGACAAAGAAGCCATCGAAGCCAAGACCGAAGCACTGTCGACAGCCGCGCAAAAACTCGGCGAGAAGATGTATGCCGCCGAACAAGCCAAGGCACAAGCGGGCGGAGAACCTGCTGACGCACACGCCGAGGCAAAAAAAGATGAAGGCGACGTGGTGGATGCGGAGTTCACAGAAGTAAAAGATAAAAAATAGTTGATAGCCATTAGACGTTAGTCGTTAGTTGAGGTAAGCAGCCTCTCAACTAACGACTAACGTCTACAAACTTGCGACCAGCTCGCTTTTCAACTAACGTCTAGCGACTAATGACTAACGACTAATAACTATGTCCAAAAAAGACTATTACGAAGTTCTCGGCGTCAACCGCGATGCTTCGGACGAAGAAATAAAAAAATCTTATCGCAAGCTGGCGATGAAGCATCACCCAGACCGCAATCCGGACAACCCGAAAGCCGAAGAACATTTCAAGGAAGCCAAAGAAGCTTACGAGACTTTAAGCGACAGTCAGAAGCGTGCCGCTTATGACCAGCATGGCCATGCCGCATTCGAAGGTGGCATGGGTGGCGGCAGCCCGTTCGGTGCGGGTGGAGCAGCAGGCTTCGATTTCTCCGACATCTTCGGCGACATCTTTGGTGGAGCCGGGGGCGGCGGACGCGGCGGCGGTGGGCGCAGCAATGTGCAACGCGGCGCCGACCTGCGCTACAACCTCGAGATCACACTGGAACAAGCCGCTCGCGGCACTGAAACACAGATACGCATCCCCACGATGGCGGAATGCGCAACCTGTCATGGATCGGGGGCCAAAGCGGGAACCTCTCCAGTCACCTGCACGACCTGCTCAGGACATGGCCAGGTACGCATGCAACAGGGCTTCTTCTCGATCCAGCAAACCTGCCCGCGCTGTCACGGCACCGGCAAGATGATCACCTCGCCGTGCAAGGACTGCAACGGTAACGGACGCATCAAGCAACACAAGACGCTGTCGGTGAAAATCCCGCCGGGCGTGGATAACGATGATCGCATCCGGCTGTCCGGCGAAGGCGAGCATGGCGCGAATGGCGGCCCACCCGGCGATTTATATGTGGTGATACATACCAAGCCGCATGCGGTGTTCCAGCGCGACCATAATGACCTGCATTGCGAGATGCCGATCAGTTTCAGCACTGCCGCGCTCGGTGGTTCGATCGAGATCCCAACGCTGGATGGAGTGGCCACGATCAAGATCCCCGCCGAGACCCAGAGCGGAAAAATATTCCGTCTGCGCGGCAAGGGCATCAAGGGCGTGCGCAGTGCCAGTCATGGCGATTTGCATTGCCACGTAGCGGTGGAAACACCGGTGAACCTGACCGATCGCCAAAAGGATCTGCTGCGTGAGTTTGAAAAAATAAACGAGAAAGACAGCGCACGCCACAACCCGCGCGCGAAATCCTGGATGAACAAGGTCAAGGATTTCTTCGCCCAATAACACGAAAAATTCTTTCATTGCACGGCAAACTCATGTTGCGCGCAAGCGCATCATGAGATCAGCGTAGCGGTATTTACGCCAACGTACAGGGGTAATTAAAATTAAAAACAACAGTAATTTTGTAGGGTGCGTTTACGCACCACTTGACGATGGTGCGTAAACGCACCCTACATTAATTCTGTTTCTATTGCGAAGTGGAATAAATTTTCAGGGGCGGAGTTTTCTGCGGAACTGCCAGTGCCGCCAGCCCCAAAAGACGATGCCACCGGACAGCATGGCCAATAACAGCACTTCTTCGACGCGCTTCAAATCATTCAGCCACAGCTCCAGAACCTGCCCGAACAAATAGCCAGCACCGCCTATGCACACCGCCCAGATGGCCGCGCCCAAAGCGTTGAATAGCATAAAGCGCCAAGCCTGCACCGCACTCATACCAAAGGCCAAAGGTCCTATCGTGCGCAAGCCATAGAGGAACCGTATGCCCACAATGGGCACCTCGTGATAACGCTCTATCAATGTGTTGGTACGCTCGAATACCGGAACCAGTCGCGGAAAATAGGACAACACCCACGCACCGTGCCGCCTTCCCAGCCAGAAATAAATCTGATCACCAAGAAAGCCACCGAGCAGCGCGATACTGATCACCCAGTGCAGTTGCAGATACCCCTGATGCGCGGCGAAACCCGCCAATATCAACAGCGTCTCTCCCTCCAGCAGAGTACCTGCAAACAGCGCAACATAACCGTAGTTCGCGATCAGACCGGAAAAACTCACCTCAGTATGCGCCCATCGACTTGGCAGTTACAGGAGTTCACTTTGCGGAAAACACTTCACGCAGAAACACCTTGGTCTGCTCCCAGGAATCCTTGTCAGCCGCAGCATTGTAGGCAAATGGCAAATTGAATTTTTTACCCATTTCATCCGCATCAGGATTGGTAAAAGCATGCTTTGCACCGGGATAAGTGACCACGCGGCAATTCGCTCCCGAATATTTCATTTCCTGCCTAAAAGCTGCAACCTTATCGGCAGTGATAAACGGATCGTCTTCACCCGTGAATGAAATAACGAGCGGCATGTTTTTTTTGGGGTAGACCGGGAAATTCGTTTCCAAACCTCCATAAAAACTTGCCACACCTTTCAGGTTAATACCTATTCGCGCCATGTTCAAAACTACGCCACCGCCGAAACTATAACCAAAAGCGGCTACTTGACTTGTATCCACGGTTTCCTGTTTAAGCAGAAAATTATATCCGGCCAGGAATCTGAATTTTTCCAAATCTATATCCCTGCTTAAATCGGCGGCCAACTTACTTGCCTCGATAGGAGTCTCGGCGACCTTCCCGTTACCGTACATATCCACGGCCAAGGCGGTATAACCCAGCTCGGCCAACATACGTGCACGGCTGCGGGCATACTCATTAAGCCCCCACCACTCATGCACCACCAACACTCCAGGACGCTTGCCCTTGATGGCATCGTCGTAGGCAAGATAACCTTTTAGCGCCACGCCATCCGCGTCATAGCTCACCTCTTTGCCATTCACCACCGCTTGAGCCGCGTTGCAGAAACAGCATAACGACAAAATCAAAAAAATATTTTTCATGCTTTCCCCCTACTAGTAAAACTATACAACATGCCGCCGCCATGCCTCAAGTTCCACCGGCCTGCACCGGCTGCTTGACATAAAAAATCTTCATGCTTTGGCCGCGTACTCTTTCGAGCAATTGCTCAGCAAGCGCATCATCAACCACGAACTCGACCTTAACTGCCAGCTCGCCGGCCAATTCAAAAAAAGTTTCCTCATGCATTTTGCCATGCCGTCCAAACCCGGCGATTGCCCGGAATGCGGAACCGCCGTGCACACCCAGCGATTTAGCCTCTTCCAGCAACCATTCATGCAAGGGCATGCCGGAGTGATGTTGTTTTTCGCTGACGTAGAACGAAAGCAGGTTCATGATCACACCCCTATGTTTGTAGCCATTTAAAAGTCTGTATGCCCAAAACCGTCATCAGCAAAGAACCGCCAAGATGGGAGACTATGACCGCCGATCCCCACGCATACTGGCCACGCAGCAGCAGCGTGACGGTCTCTGCCGAGAAGGTTGAAAAAGTAGTCAGACCGCCGAGAAAACCGGTGATGATGAGCAAACGCCATTCCGGAGAAATTCCCGGATAGTGAGTAAAAAAAGCCACCGAAAGACCGACCATATAGCCACCGATCAGATTAGCGGACAGCGTGCCGAGCGGCAACTCGGGCAGCGCTGGATTGAGCCATAACCCCAACCCCCAGCGCAACCACGCGCCCAATGCTGCACCGACACCGACTGCAAAAAATGAATAGAGCATCATGAGTGCATTCTACCCGACCACGCACACCAGAGCGAAACAGCTCTTGCGTCATTGACACATACTGCGGGTTCATAAGCTTGAAGCCTATTGTTGCGCGACACAATCACCTTGGAATCGTACCGGATAAACGCGCCATTGGATTTCGCTGTTTTAACAATTGCAAACAAATCACTTCGCAGCGAACACCTCATGCAAAAAAACTTTGGCCTGCTCCCATGAATCCTTGTCTGCAATGGCGTCGTAAGCAATCGGCATGTTGAATTTCTTGCCCGTCTCTGTGGCATCTGGATTGCTGAACGCATGCTTCGCACCAGGATAGATCACCACTCGGTAATTCACTCCGGCAGATTCCATTTCATTTTTGAACGCGGCAACCTTGTCGGCAGCGATCATCGGATCGGCATCGCCGCTGAACGAAATGATACGCCCCTTTATCTTGCCCGGCTGCGCTGGATTCTCTGTGCCCAGCGACCCATGAAAACTCGCCACGCCTTTCAAGTCTCCGCCAAGACGCGCCATGTTCAGCACCACGCCGCCGCCGAAGCAATAGCCGAATGCCGCAATTTCACTGGCATCCACAGTTTCATGCTTGCGCAACACATCCATGCCCGCTTCAAAGCGCGCCTTCGCCGTCGCCATATCCTTGTACACAGCACCGGCAAGCTTACCTGCGTCATCGGGATTATCGACCACCTTGCCATCGCCATACATATCGACTGCCAGCGCGGTATAGCCCAGTTCAGCCAGCATGCGCGCACGCTTGCGCGGATATTCATTCTGTCCCCACCACTCGTGCACCACGATCACGCCGGGGCGCTTGCCCTTGATGGCATCGTCATAGGCTATATAACCTTTAAGAGTCTTGCCATTCGCCTGATAACTAACTTCTTTGCCCTGCACCACCGCCTGTGCCGTAGCACTACCCAAACAGCTCAACAACATAACCAGAATAATGTTCTTCATGATTCCTCCTTGGATTATAACCATGCGATACGTCACCGCAAGAAATGCATAGATCAACAAAAATCTATTTTACCCGACCACGCACACAGTGGCGAAACCTCCGCCCGGTGTGCGGAAGTTGGTGGTCTGCCCCTGATACAGCCGGGCCGCGACCAATTGGATATGTCCGTCATACACATAACAGCGCACATCGTACTTGAGCACAACCTCATCGGCGTCATTCACGCATACCGAGCGCTCGCCCGGTGCGGCCATTTTTTGCGCGACATAATCAGATCGCATGATCTCGCCGAACACGCGCTTGGTCAATTTTTCACCACGATACGCGCCTTTGCTGCCATAGCCGGTGTTCGGTTTGAAGAACCACTGCTTGCGCTCCGACCACAGCGTCTCTTCCTTTTCCGGCCGCACCTCAACGGTATGTGGTACACCTGTCTGCAAGACAGCGATGTCCGCTTTGCTCGCGCCAAGTGCATGCAAACCATCCGCATCGCTCAGCCGCGCCAGGTTACGCTTGTCAGCGTAACGGACATAGTGTGCGGGAGAAGGTGTCAACACCACGCGCCCGTCCAGATACGCTTGCCGCAACGCGGGATGTTGTTGCAAGGAAAAATCCGTCAGGCGGTTATATACCAGATCGATCTTGTTCCCGTCGAGGTACAAGCCATCATCACGCGCCAGCAACTCCGATGGATCGGTGATGTACGCTGCAATCCCGGCGCGCTGGAACATCGCCTTCGCCAGCAGGAATTCCGGATAAAGATATTGCGCTTCAGGTTGTTCGTCCACGATGGCGACGGTCTTGAGCGGCACATCGCCGCGCACCAATCGCCACTCGTTGCGGAACATCGCGAGAAAAGTTGGTTCAAGATTTTCAACTGCAACAGCCTTGCCGGGTAAACCAGCATCGCGCTGGCTATCGATCAGCAATTCACTAAGAAATCCCCCGCCCGCATTGGTGTTGATCTCGATCAGGTGCGCGCCCTGCTCGTTGAGGTGAAAGTCGTAGCCGTAAAACACGCCCAGGCAATCTTGTTGCGCGGGTTCATTGCTCATCCACCCCGGCAGCTTGACCACCCGTTCCACCGCCGCAACCATATCGCGCATCAGTTGCAACTGAATCGCGTCAATGAAGACCGCCGCATCAGCAAACAAATGCGGGCAACGCTCAAACACCAGGTTTTGCCATTCCTCGCCCTGTGCATGCAACGCACGTTGCAATGCAGCTTGATTCAATCTGGCCGCATGACCATCAGCATTGAGTCGCTCTGCATCGCTCACTACATTCCCAGCATTTTTTGCTTCAGATCAGGCTGGGCAGGTTTGTCGCCCAGCCAGATTTTGAAGAGCGCGCGATTGAATACCGAACTGGGGATGTTTCCCATCTGTACGCCATTCACAACGATCTGTGTGCCACTATCCGGGAGATAATCCAGGTTAATGACATCTCCTTTTTTCACTGTTTTGACAGCATGAAAAATCGCCGTCAATTCCTGAAGCTGCGGCTCCATCGCCTGCATCTCGGCAGGCGTTTGATTCGCGACCATCACCTCGTTGAACGAATGCAACATTTGCTCGTCGCTAAGCTCTCGCAAGACATGCAAGGCGATCCGCTTCTCCCCGGATTGATTCAGCGCGGACTCACCCACAAATGCTTTCTCACCGAGATACAGCGCCGCGACATAAATTTTCAAGAAGAACTTGGTGCGGATACCCGCGCCGTTCAACACCAGATCGCGATTGCCGACTTGCACACTGTCCGGCAGCTTTACTCCCCCCACTTCTACTGCACTCGCGTTCCAGTTAAGCGACACACAGCAGATCAACAACAATATTCTTTTCATTTTCTCCCTTTCAGAAATAAGCCGTGCAATAAGTTTACAGTGCCTCAAACACCCCAGCCGCCCCCATACCCGTCCCAATACACATCGTCACCATGCCATATTTTAGCTTGCGGCGGCGCAGCCCGTGCAACAGTGTCGCGGTGCGGATCGCGCCGGTCGCACCCAGCGGATGGCCGAGCGCGATCGCGCCGCCGAGTGGATTGACGATCTTCGGGTCGAGGCCGACATCGCCGATCACCGCCAGCGACTGTGCGGCAAAGGCCTCATTGAGCTCGATCCAGCCCATGTCGCTCAGACTCAAGCCCACCTGCTTCAACACGCGCGGGATCGCCTCTTTCGGGCCGATGCCCATAATTTCTGGTGGCACACCCGCGACGCTGAATCCGAGAAACTTGCCAATGGGGGTGAGGTTGTAGCGCTTCAACACCGCCTCAGAGCACAGCAACACCGCACCCGCGCCATCCGACATCTGCGAACTGTTGCCCGCCGTCACCGAGCCTTTTTGCGCGAACACCGTTTTGAGTTTGCCCAGCGCTTCCAATGTAGTATCGGCACGGGGCCCTTCGTCCTGCGCCACGTCGCGCCCCTTGATCTTCACCTCGCGCGAGTTCATGTCCGGCACATGCTCGCTGATATGGTACGGCGTGATCTCATCCTTGAATTCGCCGTTGTTGATCGCCGCGATGGCGCGCTGGTGACTCTGCAACGCGAACGCATCCTGCGCTTCACGCGAGACCTTCCACTTCTCCGCCACTTTCTCCGCCGTCAGCCCCATGCCGTAAGCGATGCCGTAATGCTCGTCCTCGAACACGGCGGGATTGAATGCGATCTTGTTGCCCATCATCGGCACCATGCTCATGCTCTCCATGCCC
Source organism: Gallionella sp. (assembly GCA_025350705.1). Classification (GTDB taxonomy): domain Bacteria; phylum Pseudomonadota; class Gammaproteobacteria; order Burkholderiales; family Gallionellaceae; genus Gallionella. Next base: position 7,209 of record JANXXH010000005.1, on the reverse strand, counting down.
GCCGCGATCATCACGTCGGCCTCGCCGAGACGGATGCGATCCGCCGCCAGCGCCACCGCCTGCAAGCCGGAAGAGCAGAAACGGTTGATGGTCAGGCCCGGCACCGTGTTCGGTAACCCGGCCAGCAATACCGCGATGCGCGCCACGTTCACCCCCTGCTCCGCCTCCGGCATCGCACAGCCGACGATCACATCGGCAATGGAGGCCGGGTCGAGTGAAGGCACCTGCGCCAGCACGCTCTTCAGCGTATGCACCAGCAAATCATCAGAACGCGTGTTGCGGAACATGCCGCGCGGCGCCTTGCCCACCGGTGTGCGGGTTGCGGCGACGATGTAGGCTTCCTGTATTTGTTTGCTCATATAAACCTCCGGTGAGTGGGTTTGCTCAAGATGTTCATCTCTTCAATGTGGCGTGGTATGTCTCCTGTTACACTTTCTTACGAGGCTAGGTAACATCTCGTGATATGACGTCTGTTGCAATCGAGATTTCGCGCAGGAAACACGTCAAGCCACCAATCAGGGTAAGCATAGCCCCAGTGAAAAGTATGGCTATTACGCTTGACGTATCCTTGCCCAATTCCGAGCCGATAAAAAGTGTTGCGATCACGATGCAAACTAGCAAGGCGCATACCGTGCAAAGTGTAATCGACCAGTGTATCCACCTGGACCTGCTTAACAACTGCCCAATTTCCACCTCATGCGCTGTGCGCACATCACCCTCCATATTATTAACGATGCGGAAGCGATCGATCACGCGTGCCAGCCGACCAGACAGGACAGACAGGATGGCGCCTATGCCCGTCAGCAGAAAAACCGGGGCCACAGCCAATTGTATGACATGTGCTACAGACGGGATATCGATCTCATTACTCATGGTTTGCCTCTGATTATTCCTTGCCCATACAACATTATGATCACTATAGAACGCTGCGTCACACCTAGAGCAGATTCTTGCCATCAAACACCGTCGTCTCCAGCGCAAAAGTGTCCACCCCTTCGACACATCCGAGGTTCACGATATATTGCCCCGGCCTCCTGGTCGTTTCGCTGAAGGTGGAGATGCCGCAGGTTTTGCAGAAATAGTGCTTCGCCTGCTCTTTGCCGAACCGGTAAAAATTCAGCGCGCCTTCTTTCGCGTCGATATGGAACAGCGCCCCCGGCACCAGATGCATCATCGTTCCCCGCCTGGAACAGTACGAGCAGTTGCAGCGCAGCCCTTTGGTGAAAGGCTCGGCTTCAAATGTGAAGTGGATCGCGCCGCAGTGGCAACTGGCTTTGTATGGCTGCATTACCATTTCCCCTGCATCTCTTGTTGTTTACAAACGTTACTGCCTTGTGAAAACAATTGCGATGCTGACCCCATTGGCATTCCTTGCATCCCTTTATTATTTACTGCTTAGAAAAGATGAAATCTTGTTCCCAATGCATTGAGCAAAATTAGGGACTAGCTGTTCTTCTAATCCGTTGATTCTTCCATCATCAGTGCAAGCACTATAGTCATCACCTTTCATCTTAATTTCTATGCATTTCTGAATGCTTCCCGCTTCTGCACAGCTTAACCTGACATCAGCATAATTCTTACATATAGACTTTGACTGGCATGCCAATTTAAAGAAGACTGACGCATCCATCTTGGATATTTTAAGGTACTTCTCCTGCTCCTTGTCCGCACCGAAAATTGCACCAATAATAGAAACTGCTATAGCAAGTACTATAAATACTGGAAATATCACGGCGAAGATTGAAGCCATAGTTTCATCAATTTTCGATATGATCTTTCCCAGTTCCGTTTGGGGTTTTACCTCATCCGATTTGATTGAATATTTTTTCCAGCCAACCCAAATAGAAACAACAATAATCACTAAGCCAAGAACTATAAATCCTGCATTCTTTCCCATAATTAACCCAAGCATTAGCAAATACGCGCCTACCAAAATGATAAAAATTGGCCAAGCCAATTTATTTAGTCTTTCTTTTCTGCTGAGCATTCGGGAATTGTTCATTTCATTAGACTCTTTAGTAAGCACAGCCATTTATATGAGGCCCTAGTTTCTCAACGGCTTCCCATTCTTCAACATATATTCCACCCGATCACGCGTCTTCTGCGTCGCCAGCAATTCCATGAAGTTCTTGCGTTCCAGATCAAGCAGCCATTGTTCGTCCACCATGCTGCCCACTTCGACGTCGCCACCGCACATCGTCTCGGCGATGCGGCAGCCGATGTTGTAGTCGTGTTCGGAGATGAAGCCGCCTTCTAGCATGTTGATCATCGCAGCTTTGAGGGTGGCGATGCCGGTGCGCCCGGCGACGGGGATCTGGCGAGGCGCGAGCGGTGGGCGATACGCTGTGGCGGTGAGCGCGCGGGCTTCTTCCTTGGCGACGTGCAGCAATTCATACTGGTTGAGCACGATGCGATCCGATTGCTTGAGGTAGCCCATGTCGCGCGCGAGCTCGGCGCTCTTGGCGACTTCGCCCATCGCGATCTGCTGGAAGTAGCGTTTGAGGTAGGGGAAGATGTCGCCTCCTCGGGCTTCATTGGCCGCGCGCAGAGCCATCTCTTTGCTGCCGCCACCTGCGGGCAATACGCCGACGCCGACTTCGACCAGGCCGATGTATGTTTCCAGCGACGCAACGATGCGCGTGCAGTGAATCGAGAATTCGCAGCCGCCGCCGAGCGCCAAGCCATACACCGCCGCGATCGTGGGCACTTGCGCGTAACGCAGACGCTGCGACACTTGCTGGAATTTGGCGACCACGTCTTCGACGCGCGGCACGTTGCCCGCTGCGGCATTGACGATCTCGCCCAGCCCTCCGCCGCCCGCGATGGTGTATTTCACGCGGTCCGCCGCGCCCTTGAGTTTATCGAACACCCCAACAGGCGCATCGGCGGCTTCCTGCACGCCCTGCATCAGTTGCAGCAGGTGCGCCCCTGCGGAGAACGGCGCTTCGGTTTGCCAGATGATGAGTGCGGAAAAATGTTCCTCGGCTTCGCTCACTGCGCGCAAGATGCCATCCAGCACTTCGTTGCTGATCGCATGCATCTTGGATTTAAAACTGAGTATCGCGATATTGTCGCCAGTGTGCCACATGCGCACATCGCTAGTCTCGAACACGGTCTCGCCGTATGTGCGATCTTCGCCGAGCAGGCGGTCTGGGAAAGGTTGGCGTTTGTAAACAGCAAGCTCGGAGCGCGGCTCCTGCGTCTTCTTCAGCGGCGCATAAGAACCACGCATGTCATGAACTTCGTTGCGCACCGGATCGGTGACCCATTCCGGCAACGGCATGTCTGACATGGTCTTGCCGGTCTGGATGTCGTGAGCGATCCAGCCCGCGACTTCCTGCCAGCCCGCGGTCTGCCAGATCTCGAACGGGCCGATGTCCCAGCCGAAACCCCAGCGCACCGCGAAGTCGAGGTCGCGCGCGTTGTCGGCGATGGTTTGCAAATTGATCGCGCAATAATGGAACACGTCGCGGAACGACGCCCACAGGAACTGCGCTTGCGGATGCTGGTTGCGACGCAGCCCGGCGAGCTTCTTCGCCCAGTCGCGCTCGCGCAATATCTCCTTCACCTCGTCGTCCACCTTGGCGTCCGAGAGGCGATACTCTTTGGTCTTCAGGTCGAAGACATGGATGTCCTTGCCGATCTTCTGGTAGATGCCTTTTTTGGATTTCTGCCCGAGCGCGCCCTGCCCGACCAAGTACTTGAACCATTCCGGTACATCGTAATGTTTATGCCACGAATCGCCGGTGAGATTGACGCGCATCGTTTCGACCACATGCGCGAACACGTCGAGGCCGACGATGTCCAGCGTGCGGAAGGTAGCACTCTTGGGGCGACCGAGATAGCGCCCGGTGAGCGCGTCCACCATATCGAAACCTAGACCGAATTCCTGCGCGTGATGCTTGGTGGCGAGCATCGAGAACACGCCGATGCGGTTGGCGATGAAATTGGGCGTGTCCTTGGCACGTACCACGCCTTTGCCCAAGGTGGAGACGAGGAATTCTTCAAGGTGATCGAGCAAAGTTACTTCTGTGCCCTTGCAGGGGATCAACTCGACCAGATGCATGTAGCGCGGCGGATTGAAGAAATGGATGCCGCAGAAACGGTGGCGCAGGTTTTCCGGAAATGCCTCGGCGAGCGTGTTGATCGACAGGCCGGAGGTGTTGGTCGCGAAGATCGCGTGTGCACCAACGTAGGGCGCGACTTTCTTGTACAGGTCGGATTTCCAGTCGATGCGCTCGGCGATGGCCTCGATGATCAGGTCGCACTCGCGCAATCTTTCCAGATGCTGTTCATAGTTGGCAGGCTGGATGAAAGTGATCTTTGACGGGCTGGCAATGGGCGATGGCTCGAGCTTCTTCAGGCCGTCCAGCGCCTTGTTCACGTTGCCGTTCGGGTCGCCCTCTTTGGCGGGCAACTCGAACAACAGCGTCTCGACATTGGCGTTGACCATGTGCGCCGCGATCTGCGCGCCCATCACGCCTGCACCGAGGACTGCGACTTTGCGGATATGGAAATTATTGTTCATCTTTTCTCTCCCATTCTTATTCCATAAGCTCCATTTGTAGGAGCGGGCCATGCGGGTGCCCGGACAAAAGCTCTTCGTACCCGCGATTCATTTAAAGATCGCGGGCATGGCCCGCTCCTACAACCTCATCTTTTATCAATCTTCCGGCGGCACCGGTCTTGGTTTGCGGTTTTCCCCCACCGCGACATAAGTCAGCGTCGCTTCGGTCACCTTGACGCAAACCGGCTTGGCCGGATCGCGTTGCGCGTAGACCTCGACCTCGACGGTGATCGAAGTCGTTCCCACTTTCACGATCCGGGTGTAAAAACTCACAATGTCGCCGACAAAGATGGGTTGCTTGAACACGAAGGAATTCACCGCCACGGTTGCGACACGGCCCTTGGCGCGATGCAGTGCCGGGATGCTGCCCGCAATGTCCACCTGCCCCATCAGCCAGCCACCAAAGATGTCGCCGGTGTAACTGGCGTCGGAAGGCATCGCTGAGATGCGTATGGTCGGCTCGCGCTGCGGTAATGTCGTGGTCGGATGTTCTTCGTGCATGCCAGCGTTCCCCATGTCAGCGCCCTTGATAGAGCTGTTCGATTTCCTTGGCGTAGCGCACTGACACTTGAGGACGTTTGAGTTTGAGAGTGGGAGTCAACATACCATTCTCGATGCTCCACGGCTCGGTGAGCAGCAACGCGCGGCGTACCTTGGCGTAGCCGGGAAACTCCTTGATCTGCTCCGCGATGCGTTGCAACACCTGCTGCTCTATGCGAGAGTCGTGCAAAGATTCCGGCATGTCGGGGCGCACGCCGATCTGTTTCGCGAAAGATTGCCAGTGCTCGGGATTGACCACCGCCAGTACGACCAGCGTAGGATGCGCCTCGCCATACACCATCACCTGGTCGAACAGAGAATCACGCAGGATGGCAGTCTCAATGTCCGCAGGAGGCACCTTCTCGCCGTTGGACATCACGATGATCTCCTTCAGACGTCCCGTGATGTAGATATGCCCGGTCTCGCTGATGCGCGCGGTGTCGCCGGTGTTCAGCCAGCCGTCCTTGTCTATCATCGCGGCGGTGGCTTCGGGATTGTGCCAGTAGCCCAGCATGTTGCACGGGCCTTTCACCAACAGCGCATTCTGCGCTCCGATGCGCACTTCGATACCGGGCAAGGGTCGCCCGATGCTGGCGGGATAATTGTTATCAAGGCGATTGACACTCACCACAGGGCTGGTCTCGGTCAGGCCGTAGCCTTGGATCAGCGGCAGGCCGAGCGCGATGAACAGGCGTGACACCTTGGGTGGCAATGCCGCTCCGCCGCTGATGGACAAACGCAAGCGCCCGCCCAACCTGTCCATCACCTTGTCAGCCACCAGATGCTTGAGTAACGGCCACAGCAAAAATTTGAACTTCCACGAACCGCGCCCTTGTTGAAACTCGAAGCGATCCCAGCCGATATCCACGGTGAGCGTGAACAGCTTGTGCCGCAACGGCGGGCCTTCTTCCAGCTTGGCGTGGATGGCGTTGTAGATACGCTCGTAAATACGCGGCACGGCAACCAGTATCGTGGGACGGATGATCTTCAGATCATCTGCCAACAGAGGAATGGATCGCGCGTAGGCCACCGTCGATCCGGCCATCATGCTCATGTAGTAGCCCGCCGTACGCTCGAAGGCGTGCGACAAAGGCAGGAAGGACAGCCAGATATCGTGCGTGCTAGCGGGGAAGGTCTGCAATCCGGCATAGGCATCAAAGACGATGTTGCGGTGCGACAGCATCACGCCTTTGGGTTTGCCGGTGGTGCCCGATGTGTACATGATGGTGGCCAGCGCATCACGATCACGCACGCGCTCCCAGCCCATTTTCGCCTGTGCGGGCAACCAGTCATCCGCACATTTCAGGCGGGGTTCACCCATGTCAGACACCCTGTCGATGCTGACGAAACGCTGCACGCATTCCAATTGCGTTATCGCCGTGCGCAATGCCTGCCACTGCTCGCCTGTTTCAAACAACAACACCTTCACCTGCGCATCGTTGACGATGTAGGCGATATTGTCCGGCCTGTCCACCACATACAGCGGTACCACCACCAGGCCCAGCGACATCGCCGCCTGCTCGAACATCACCCACTGCGGGCAATTGCGCAACATGATGGCGACGCGGTCGCCCGTCACAAGATGCTCGCTTAACAATGCCGACTGCCAGCGCGCCACCTCATCCAGCATCCCCTGCCAAGTGATGTCGCGCCATCCATCCTGCTGAAAACGAAGTTTCAGAGAAGACTCATGCCCGCTTGCGGGCGTGATGTCGGAACTAAAATAGCGATAGGCGACTTTATCCGGCGAGCGGCGCGCGCGTTCCACGAACAGCCCGTGCAGGGTGCCTGCCTGCTCCGGTGTAATCACATCCATAGTTTGAATCTGCATCTAATCATTCCCCCCCGAGAATAAAACATGAACCAACCAAGTATTAACCAAGAAACAAATCCTTGAACAACGGTGTGCCTGGCGACACAGCATAACGTTCAAAATCGCTCACGCCCGATTCGCGCAACACCTCTTCGTCGATAAAATAATTTCCGTTGCAAGTGCGGCTATCGCGCGTAAAAATTGCATACGCCGCATCAGCCATGATGGCAGGTTTGCGCGATGCGCGCAGCACCGCTTCGGGAAAATTGAATTCGATCGCGGCAGTGGC
>JANXXH010000125.1 GCA_025350705.1 Gallionella sp. | reverse complement strand
TGTAGTGGTCAAGTAATTTCGGACACCAAGATAGGTTGTTTTACAGCGGACTGTTTTTCAAAAACTATCGGCGCTAAATTGCCCAGCGCGGAGTGCCGTCGCGTGCAGTTATAGAATCCCACGATGTACTCCGTCACGTCTTTCTCTGCCTCCATCTGGTTCGCGTAATCCCGTTGCCACACCCGCTCCATCTTCAAGTTCAGGAAGAAGCGCTCCATCACCGCGTTATCCCAGCAATTTCCCTTGCGGCTCATGCTGCAAACGATGCCATGTTGCCCAAGCAAGGCCTGGTATTCATGGCCGGCATACTGGCTCCCCCGATCCGAATGCAACATCAGCCCGACCGGTGGCTGCCGCTGTCCGATCGCCATCCGCAATGCCTGACAGACCAAGGCCGCAGGCATCGCGGGACTCATCGCCCAGCCGATGATCTTGCGCGAATGCAAGTCCATCACCGCCGCCAAATACAGCCAGCCCGCCCGGGTGCGAATGTAAGTGATGTCGGAAGTCCAAGCCCGGTTTGGCTGCGGCGGATTGAACTGTCGGTTCAGTAAATTCTCCGCCACGGGCAGATCGTGCTTGCTGTCGGTGGTGTTCACAAATTTCCTCTTCCAAACCGGTTTCAGTCCCGCTTCCCGCATCAGGCGACGCACTTTGAAACGCCCCATGACAACGTTCTGCGCCTTCAATTCTTCAACGATACGGCGGCTGCCGTAGCAGCGCTGGTTCGCCGCGAAGGCGGCTTTGACCCGCACGCTGTCGGCGCAAATGGCGGGCTTCCCGGCGCGCCGTTTGGCGGCGTAGTAACCCGAGCGGCTGACTTGCAACACCCGGCATGCCTGGCTGACGGCCTTCTGTTGCCCCTGGTTGATGAGGTTGTAAATCATCTCAATTCGCGGGCAAAGAAGGCCGATGCTTTTTTTAATAATTCGTTGTCCGAGCGTAGTTGGCGGTTCTCGGTCTCCAGTTCGCGGATGCGTTGCTGTTCGGCGGTGATCGGCTTGCCGATCCCGGCTTTACCCATCTGTTCGGCGCGGTATTGCTCAACCCAGCGATTCACTGCGGTGCGGCCTATGTCCATGTTTTTGGCCACTTGCGCGACACTCAATCCCTGATCGACTACCATGCGGGCAACTTCCAATTTAAATGCGGCTTCGTATTGCTTGCGTTGCTTTTTCATCAGCGTTTCCTCTCAAGGTGAATAATAATCCTATCGAGGTGTGCGTTTTTATTAGACCACTACATCCGGAGCTAATAGAGGCTGGCTTGTCTCTTGAGGGAAGGCAAGTTTCTATTAAGGGTAAGTACATCGACTTGCTGTTCAAAGATAAGCACAAGGGGCGATTGATCATAGAACTGAAACGAGGGACGGTTCTGCGTAAGGATATAGGACAGTTGATGGATTACGAAGGCGAGCGATTATTTCCAGATGATCCTACTGTCAGAGTCATGCTCATTGGAAATCGCGTACCTCCAAGTTTTGGGCGCTCATTGGACCACCACGGGCTCGAATGGAGAGAGTTTCCAATTGCCTATCTCATCGAATTTCTTCAGTACTTCTCTAATGAACAGGTGCAGCAAACAATTGCCACCAAGCCAATAAAGGAACCGATGCAACAGCGGACTGAGGTTTTGAGCAATTCATCGAGCGAAAAAATATGGGACAAAGTTCGAAAAGTTTTTGACTACAGTCGTTTTGGGGAGACCCTGACGGGAGAGCAGATCATCGACAGGATTGAGGCTGCATACCCAAGGACTGATACTGATAAAGGGACTAACAGAAGTAGCATAATACCTTCTGATTATTGCTGCAACATTGTCAATAATGGCATCACGTTCAAATTTCATTACTTTGAATATCTGAGAGATGCTCGACGTGGTGAGCCACAATACAAAGTTTTAGGTGAGGACTTCGATTACGAAGGCGCTATATTTTGGAAAAAAGAAATTGTCGGTGAATGGTTAAAAGGAGAGGCCGAGCCGCGGAAAGGGGCGGGGTGGCCAAGTAAGTCGAGATAGCCCGCGTAGGGCGGAACGCATCGCGGTTCCGCCGAATGGAGTTCAAGCCGCTCGCGCATGTTGCACTTCCAGTGGGTAAGCTCCATTGGCGCGAGCTTCCAGCAACACCACTTCCACTGCGCTGCCATCCTCGGCATAACTGATATGTGTGTTCCAGTTTTGCGATACTTCGCGGGTAATCGGTTTGTCTGACAGGCGTATGACAAGAATATCGTCTTCGTGGTAATAAGTTGTATGCATAGCGACCTCCTATAAAACGGTAAAATGGTGCATGACTGTTTTGACGACAACGCAATCTTCCAGCACCAGTACTACACATAACAAATTGTCATGCCGTTCCGGAAAATCTTTGAATGCCCACAAGTGAGTCTCGTCTTTGGTAGCGAGCTTCACCGGAATCTATAACGTCAAGCAGCATAGCTTCGCTAATGTCGCGTTCGGCTATGCGGATTCTCGCATGGTTGGAAATAAGCACGGGACGTTGGAAGCGAGTGCTGAACATAGTGCTGACTGTACCGCCCATTAATAGCTCTGTCTAGGTGATGTTTTAAAGCCGCGTACCGACACACTTGCGAAACCAAGGTATCATTCGTTCTAACAATTCAATGGAGAATGCGATGCGCCTTAAAATCTTTGCGATAGTCCTGTTGTCGGCACTAGCCCGCTCATCTTTTGCCGCAGATATTCAGCCCGGGTTATGGGAGTTGACTATGGAAACACGGGTTGCAGCCTCGCCTGACTTTGCTCCCGCACCGACCAGCATAAATCAATGCCTGACTGCGCAGGATGCGCAAGACCCTTCCCGTGTTCTGGGCGGCGTAGCGAATCCCGGAGCGTCGGATTGCACATACACAGAGAAGAATTTTTCCGGCAGCACATTTCGCTTCAAGATGCAGTGTGCCGGCTCTCTCGGCATACAAACTCGGGGAGAGATCACTTACTCAGCCACATCCATGCAGGGCGACATCGTTTCTACGGCAAGCGTACTGGGACAGGCTACCGAGTTAAAGAGCAAGATCACTGCTCGCCGACTAAAGGATTGTTAGTCTGCGCAAAGGTTCGGAAGCCTGCGAATCTTCGCAAACGTTTTTTTATACGGTCGGATTGTTTTCGCCGACCAGTGACAGCGCACCGGAATGGACTTTGAATTACAATCCGCGAATTACAATCTCGTCCATTCATCCAGCCGGAACACATCGTGCAACAACTGACCATTACCCGCCCTGACGACTGGCATCTGCATTTGCGCGACGGAGCGCTGATGCAAGCGGTCGTGCCGGACACCGCGCGGCAATTCGCCCGCGCCATCATCATGCCTAATCTCAGGCCGCCGATCACCACCTCCGAACAGGCACAAGCCTATCGCGCGCGCATCGTCGCAGCCTTGCCCACAGGTACAAAGTTCGAGCCGCTGATGACCTTGTACCTGACCGACAACACCACTGCTGAGGAAATCAAGCGCGCGAAAAAAAGCGGCATCGTGCATGCAGTGAAGCTGTATCCGGCAGGAGCGACCACCAATTCCGATGCGGGCGTGACCGACATACGCAAAACCTATCCGGCTTTGGAAGAGATGCAGCGTTGCGGCATGCCGCTGCTGGTGCATGGCGAGGCGACCGACCCGGCAGTGGACGTGTTCGACCGCGAGGCGGTGTTCATCGAGCGCGTGATGATCCCGCTGTTGCGCGACCTGCCGCAACTGCGCGTGGTGTTCGAACACATCACCACAAAAGATGCCGTGCAGTTTGTGACCAGCGCGCCGGATCATATCGCCGCAACCATCACCGCGCACCACCTGCTGTACAACCGCAACGCGATGTTCAACGGCGGCATGCGCCCGCATTATTATTGTTTGCCGGTATTGAAGCGCGAGACGCATCGCGAGGCGCTGGGCAAGGCGGCAGTGAGCGGCAGCAAAAAATTCTTCCTCGGCACCGACAGCGCGCCGCACGCGCAACACACCAAGGAAGCGGCTTGCGGCTGTGCCGGTTGCTACACCGCGCATACCGCAATCGAGCTGTATGCGGAGGCCTTCGAGCAGTTGAACGCGCTGGACAAGCTGGAAAGTTTCGCGAGTTTTTACGGCGCGGACTTTTACCGTTTGTCGCGCAACACAGACAAGATCACCTTGCACAAGGAAAGCTGGCGCGTGCCGGATAGCCTGGCATTCGGTGAACATAAACTGGTGCCGTTGCGCGCCGGAGAAAATGTGGCGTGGAAGTTTAAAGGCTGATATGAATGCAACTGAAGATAGCAGCGAAATATTCCGCGCCAAGCTGAATCTGGAAACCGCGCAGATCGCCTGGAAAGAATTGCAACGCTATTTCGCCAGCGGCATCGCGCTGGCTGTAGCATCAGATTTGGACTTGGTCGAAGTCGCATACCAGATGTCGAAGGACAACGCAGCTCAGATACAGCAATGGGTAGCGGCAGGGAAATTCGGCAAGGTGTCCGATGAACAGGCAATGGGTTGGCTGGCCACAGATGAAATGTTGTGGGCGGTGGTGGTTGGTCCGTGGGTGCTGGTACAGCCGGTGCGCCAGTTGCAGTAAAACATCAAACGGAGGTACCAATGTTATCTGCACACAGCTGGTTCTACTGGGCATTGCTCTCCGCAGTGTTCGCCGCAATGACGGCGATCTTTGCCAAGATCGGATTGGAAGGCGTGGATTCGGACTATGCCACGCTGATACGTACTTTCGTGATCTTGCTGGTGCTGGCTGGTTTTGTATATTCCACCGGAAAGTGGAGCGATCCCTTTGCGCTCAATCCAAGAACCTGGTTGTTCCTGTCATTGTCAGGTCTGGCCACGGGTGCGTCCTGGGTGTGCTATTTCCGTGCGCTGCAATCGGGCGAAGCTTCCAAGGTCGCGCCGGTGGACAAGTTCAGCCTGGTGCTGGTCGCAATATTCGCCGTGATTTTTCTGAACGAGCGTCCCAGCATACGCGAGTGGTTGGGAATCTTAATGGTTGGGGCTGGGGTAGTGATTTTAAGCTTTAGAAGATAGTCCAGATTTCCAAATAATCGGGCAATCATGATGCGGAACTTTGGGTAGTTGTAATCAGCCCGTGCGTATCAGTACAGCTCATCAATAGCTGTGTGAGGAGTTCAATGATGAAAAGATTATTTGCCGCGACTTTGCTATTGATACTTGCCGCCTGTCAGAGTGCGCCCAAGCCTGAAGACGATGCGCGTTATGTGAGGCTGGCGAAGGTGGTGGGCGAACATGAATTCACCGAACTGGAGCGCAAACAGGCGGAAGCGAACAGGCACAGTGACACCCATGTGGGTGTCGGCTTGAGCATTGGAGGCGGTTCCGGCGGCGGCTTCGGCGGGGTGATGCTGGGCATGGGCAGCACGATGGGCGACCGGCATGATAGAAGCAATGAACCGCCGCAGGTCGCCAACGGTGCGAACCGTTTCACCGTGCAGCCGCTGAACAGCGACGAACGCATCGAGGTGATGAGCTACGGGCGCTATAAGTTGGGCGATTGTGTGAAGGTGCTGGTGGGCCATCCCACCGAGTTTCCGCGATTCTTTGAGTTGAAGCCGGGCGAGCGTTGTGAATAGTCGCAGCGTTTAATTCTTCTTCATTGCCGCTTCGATCTGCCGACACAGTGTTTTTAAAATTTTGATGCGCGCGAAGTCCTTGTCGTTGGCTTCCACCAGCGTCCACGGCGCGATCTTGGTGCTGGTGCGGTCTACCATGTCGCATACGGCGGTTTCGTACTCGTTCCATTTCTTGCGGTTGCGCCAATCCTCCTCGGTGATCTTGAAGCGTTTGAAGCTGATCTTCTCGCGTTCCTTGAAACGGTGCAGCTGTTCATCCTTGCTGATGGACAGCCAGAATTTGATGACCACGATGTTGTGGCGGACAAGTTGCGCCTCGAAGTCGTTGATCTCGCTGTAGGCTCGCATCCAGTCGCTTTCCGAGCAGATTTTCTCGATCCGTTCCACCAGCACACGTCCGTACCACGATCGATCAAATATGGTGAACCTCCCCCTGCGCGGAATGTGGCGCCAGAAACGCCACAGGTATGGTTGCGCGCGCTCCTCTTCGGTGGGTGCCGCGATGGGGATGGTGTTGTAGTAACGCGCATCCAGCGCTCCGGTGACGCGGCGGATGGCTCCCCCCTTGCCCGCCGCGTCGTTGCCTTCGAACACCGCAATCACGGTGATATTTGAAAATCGCGGGTCGCGCGTCAGCAAGGCCAGCTTGCCCTGGCATTTTTCCAGCTCCACCGAAAATTTATTCTTCTCGATCTGCTGGCTGAGGTCGAGCGACTTCAGGATATGCAGGTTGTCTATTGAAGTCAGCAACGGCGGGGCTAGCACCTTGCTTGTCTTGATATTCTCTTGCTTGAGACGCTTGCGGATCGCTTCGAGCACGATCTTGCCCACCGTTAAGCTGCGGTAGCGGGGGTCGGCACCCTCGACGATCAGCCACGGCGCTTCGGCAGTGCTGGTATGGCGGATGACGGTCTCGTGGATGTTCCGCAACTTTTTGTACATCTTGTAATGTTCCCAATCGCGGTCGGTGACACGCCAACGTGTCTTGGGGTCTGCCTCCAGCATTTTCAGCCGCGCTTTCTGTTGCTCCCTGGACAGGTGCAGCCAGAACTTGATGATCAGCGCACCTTCGTCGGTCAGCATCCTTTCCATACGCCGCGCGCGCTCAAGGCTCCGAATCAGGGCGGCATTTTTGGTGTGGCCCTGCAGATGGTTCATGATGGGCCAGGTGTACCAGGATCCGAGGAACACGCCTATCCGGCCCTTGGGTGGCAGTGCGCGCCAGAAGCGCCACATCATCGGGCGTTCCATCTCCTCGTCGGATGGTTCGCCCATGCCGTGGGTCTGGATGAAGCGCGCGTCCATCCATTCGTTGAGCAGATTGACGGTCTCGCCGCGCCCTGCTCCGTCCAGTCCGCCGACAAGGATGATGACAGGAAATTTGGCTTTCTTTGCCAGATTGAATTGTGCGTTGATCAAGTCTTCGCGCAACTTCGGTACTTCGGTATCGTAAGTGGCCTTGTCAATTTTGTGTCCGAGCTCTGCAGATTCAAACATGCGTGCTCCTCTGGGTATATGAACGCGACTACGGAAAGCCTACAAAAAATCTGGCGTAATAACTAATCGCAAGAAAACCTCTCCAGAGCTTTCGCGTTGGCTGAACCACCATAGCGCACCCTTCTTGATGATCAAAGATGAATCCCCGCATCCCAGCAATCGAGCCGCGACTTCGCCCAGAGTCGGCTGATGTCCGACGATCAGCACCGTGCCGCCGGCATCCGGCCAGCGCGCTGTCTGCAACACGGCATGGGCGGATGCTCCCGGTGCGATGGTCGGTGCTAGTGTGAATTTGCTGGTGAGCGCCGTGGCGGTTTGCTGGGTGCGGGTCGTGGGACTGACCAGGATGCGGTGCTCTTCGGGCAAATACCGGTGCAGGAAGGCAGCGGCCTTCCCTGCCTGTTTGATACCCTTCGCAGTGAGCTCGCGTGCGTGGTCGGGTATACCCTCTGCCGCTTCCGCATGCCGCCACAGGATCATATCCATCACAGCCCCAATATTACATTTTATTTATCAGCATATACCGTATACACTGTTTGCACCACTTTAATGCGAAAGGGAATGATATGGCAACCAAAAAGAAAGCCACGACGGCAGCCAGAGCCACAGTAAAAAAACTGTCCGCGAAGAAGTCTCCAGCCCCGGCAAAGCCGGCCACCAAGACAACAAGTGCATCTGGCGTCAGAGCTGCGCCGAAACAGGCTGTAAATAAACCGAAAAAGGAAAACAAAAAGAAAGTGGTGCGCGACAGTTTTACGATGCCGCAAAGCGAATATGCAAAGATAGCCGAGATCAAGGCGACTTTCCTGAAGGCGAAAATGCGTGTGAAGAAAAGCGAGGTGCTGAGAGCCGGGCTGAAGCTGCTGGCTGAATTAAATGACGCGCAATTGAAGCGCGCATTGGGCAGCCTGGAAAAGATCAAAACCGGCCGCCCGCAGAAACACTGATTACATGCATCGGCGAACTGCGATGGTCTTTACACGCGCTCCCGGCCTTGGGTTCCAATTCTATTTTAAAACAACAGCAATCATGTAGGGTGAACGGAATGGTTGTCGAGAATTATGTAATGGTCCATAAGAAATGGAATAACACTATGCGTTCCTTACTCGCTGTTTCGTTCCTTCTCTATGCGGCATCCGGCTTTGCACAAACGCTGCCGCATCATAAGCTGCACATCGTGCTTCATCCGGAACAACATACCCTGACAGCTGAAGACCGTATCACCATGCCGTCCGGTTCACCGCGCACGCTGAATTTTTCATTGCACCGCGATTTGAAACCCTCTTCGCCTGATGCAAAGGTCGAGTCTGCGGGGGCGATGCCGGAAAACTGGCTGCGCCAATACCGCATCGTGCTGCCGCCCGGCCGTGACGGTTTCACGTTAATTTACAGCGGCGAAATATTCCATCCGCCGCAGCAGGATGCACGCGAAGCGCGCGCATTCGAAAGCACGCAAGGCATCATCGCCGCAGAGGGTGCGGTGCTCACCGGCGACAGCGGCTGGTATCCACGTTTTGGCGACGGCATGTTGACGTTCTCCCTCGACATCGAATTTCCCCAAGGCTGGCATGCGGTCAGCCAGGGCATGCGCGACAACACCAGCACTACACAAGTTGCTTGGAACGAAGGCCAGGCGCAAAAAGAGATATACCTGATCGCCGCGCCGTTCACCGAATATATGCATAGCAACGAAGGCATTGAGTCACTGGTTTATTTACGCCAGGATGATGCGGCGCTTGCGCAGCGTTATCTGGATGCCACCGCGCGATATATTGCGATGTATCAACGGCTTATCGGGCCATATCCATATGCCAAGTTCGCGCTGGTGGAAAATTTCTGGGAAACCGGTTACGGGATGCCATCGTTCACTTTGCTGGGCAGCCAAGTGATCCGTCTGCCGTTCATTGTTGATTCATCCTATCCGCATGAGATCCTGCACAACTGGTGGGGCAACGGCGTGTATGTGGATTACGCCAGCGGCAACTGGTCCGAAGGCCTTACCGCTTATTTGGCCGACCATTTGCTGCAAGAGCAAAAGGGCAATGGAGCGGAATATCGGCGCAGCATATTGCAAAAGTATGCCGACTTCGTTTCAGCCGGGCGCGATTTTCCGCTCACGCAATTCACTTCGCGTCATAGCGCGCAAAGTGAAGCGGTGGGCTACGGCAAGGCCATGATGATGTTCCACATGTTGCGCAGACAACTGGGCGATGAAATATTCACCCGCACGCTGCAAAATTTTTATCGCGACTACCGCTTTAAATCCGCCAGCTTCGCCGACCTCGAACATGCGTTTTCGCAGACATCCGGGAAAAATCTCAAGCCGTTCTTTGCGCAATGGGCGCAGCAATCCGGCGCACCGCAATTGCGCCTGGTTTCAGTGCAGTCACATCGCACCGGGCCGGGCTACGAACTGAACGTTAAAATAGAACAAACCCAATCCGGCCCGGCCTACGATCTGGATCTGCCGCTTGCAATCACGCTGGCAGGGCAGGATACCGTTTACCCGGTTGTGATCGAGATGAAGGACAGGCAAGCCGAATTGCATCTGTCGCTCACCTCGCAACCGTTGCGCGTAGATGTGGATCCCGAGTTCGATCTGTTCCGCCGTCTTGATCGCGCCGAGATCCCCCCTGCCCTGTCGCAAATGTTCGGAGCGGAGAAATTGCTGATCGTGCTGCCGCGCAAAGCGCCGGAGAGCTTGCGCGCGCAATACCTGGCCATCGCGCAAACCTGGCAAAAACAACCGTCAAGTGTAACCCGCATTCGATGGGACGATGAAGTCGAGAGTTTGCCGGATGAAGGCGCGGTGTGGCTGTTTGGCGAGGAGAATCGTTTTCGCGGCGCATTCCAGACTGCGCTGATGCAAAACGGGGTGATGTTGTCGGAAGGTGGAGTTTGGCTGGCCAGAGAATATCAACGCACACAGCACGCGATCGTGCTGACTGCCCACATCGGGCATGCATCTGCTGCCTGGCTGGCTGCACCCGATGCTGCGATGCTGCCGGTACTCGCCAGAAAATTGCCGCACTATGCCAAGTTCAGCTACGCCGCTTTCAGCGGGGTGGAATTGACCAACTTGATCAAAGGCGTGTGGCCGGTAACCAGTTCGCCGCTGGCAAAAGCGGTCAAACAGGAAGACGACAGTATGGTGGAAACACCGCGCGCAAAACTCGCTATTCGCGAAAGTTTGTCGAAATAGGATACGCCCCGCATTCAGCGTAGCACGACGTCGAACTGCAACTTCTTTCGCGAGGCCATCACGTTATTGCGTTGTACCACCACCTGCACCCGATCGCCAGGTTGTTTGTTGAACATGATGGCTTTCAAGTCCATCAAATTTGTCACCTTCACGCCATTCAGGGCAAGTATTGCATCGCCCACTTCGATCCCCGCCTCCTGTGCTGCGCTGCCGGAGCCGAATTGGGTGATGTAGATACTCTGCTTGTCATCCAGAATCGTGACCCCCAGCATGCCGGTTTTCGGCAACGCTTGATTGCCCTTCGTCACCAATAGATAATCGGCTATTCCTGGATACTGGCCGAAGTCGCTGCCGTTGATCAGCAATGCACTTTGGTCGCCGCCCAGGCGGTGGTTGACGCGTTCCGGTATGCCGTCGCCATACATGATATGCACCATCCCTGCCAATATCACCATGCGCGATTGCGGATGACTATTCAAGTAACGCGCGGCGGTATCAGCCATTGATGAGTCCCACAGCAGCACACCTTCGACAAAAGTATCGAAATCGTTTCCCTGCGGATGGGAATCGAAAATCGATTTCAGTCGCTGCAGGTAATGCGTGCTGGCTGGTTCGATAGTGTCTGGAGCCTGTGAACGTTCCTGGGAGCTCAGGCTTTTCATCCCGTCCCTGAAGACCTTGTTATGTATTTCGTCCGAAATATTCAGCGCCAGTACTGGAATATGCTTTTCGCGGGCGAACTCGAAAATCGGTTGCAGCAAACGGTAATCCAGTTGCCAGCGTTTGAAGTATTCGGTTTTAACCAGCATCTCCTTTTCGTCGATGCGCCCGGCGATGTAATCGTCGAGGTGCGACTGGAATGGTTGCTGGAAATATTCGACGCCAATTGCGAGATCGGGATAGCGCTCATAAAGGCTTTGGATGATACGCAATTGGTTTTGGTGGTGCTCCAGGCGATCATGAACCTCGCCGACAAATATCGCGCGCTTATCACCGAGTTGCCCGGTTATTTCGTCGAGCTTCTGTTGATTGCCGAGATCGAAAATCCTGGGAATGCTGCCTGTGCTTGATGGGGGTACAGGTAATTGAAAGTCGCCTTGACCATCGCGTTCCAACATTCCGCATGACGCACAGCAAGCGGCGAATGCCAGAATAAGACCGTATTTCATTTTCATGGTAACAGCGCCGAACTGATTTTAGTGATGTGCCATTGTGCCAGCATTTGTAGTTTTCGTTCCGTGGGATTAACAGGCCGGGTGTTGTCCGCTAGTATGGGGTTAGAGGGGAACGACTAGGGAGTCGCCTTGGCAGGGGCATGGGTAAACTGCTTTAGCAATTCAGCTTGAGCGCAATTCCGTGTGGATTGGCGCGGATTCTTTTGCCGGTAATGTCCTTCACTATCCATGTCCCAGGCCTGGCAGTTGTCTTGCAGATAAATTTTCAACCCCTCGTCGATCACGCGTTTTTTGAGTTTCTTTTCGAGCACCGGAAAACACACTTCGATGCGGCGGAAAAAATTCCTGTCCATCCAGTCCGCGCTGGAAAGATACACATCGTGATTCAGATTGTTGCGGAAATAGAAGATGCGGCTATGCTCTAGAAAGCGCCCGACTACCGAACGTACCCTGATGTTCTCTGATAATTTTGCCACGCCGGGGCGCAAGGCGCATACACCGCGCACGATCAGGTCTACTTTGACGCCGGCATCCGAAGCTTCATACAACGCGTTGATGGTTTCCGGTTCCAGCAGCGCATTCATCTTGGCAATGATATGGGCGCGCTTGCCCGATTTGGCGAGGCGGGTTTCGTTTAGTATCGAGCGCAATACTTCGACGTGCATCGAGAATGGTGACTGCCACAAATGATTCAGTTCGCGCGCCTTGCCCAAGCTGGTGAGTTGGCTGAATACTTCGTTCACATCGGCGCACATTTTTTCATTGCAGGTGAATAAACCAAAATCGGTATAAAGCCGTGCGGTGCTCGGATGGTAGTTTCCGGTGCCGAGATGAACATAGCGGCGCAGTTTACCGTCCTCGCGGCGAACCACCATCAACATCTTGGCGTGGGTCTTGTGCCCGACCACGCCATATACCACATGCGCGCCCACATCCTCCAGTCGCGTCGCCCAGTTGATGTTGGCTTCCTCGTCGAATCGCGCCATCAACTCGACGACCACAGTCACCTCCTTGCCATATTGCGATGCAGCGATCAGCGCTTCCATCAAGGCGGAGTCAGCGCCTGTGCGATAAACCGTTTGCTTGATGGCGACAACGTCCGGATCGCTGGCGGCTTGCTGGATGAAATCGATCACCGGTTTGAAGGATTGAAAAGGATGGTGCAGCAACACATCGTTCTTGCGTATCACCTTGAACATGTCCGCGCCCTTCTTTTGCAACACGCCCGGCACACCGGGCGTAAAAGCCGGAAACTTCAAGTTGTCTCGTGCCACCATGTCCGGGATGCGCATCAGCCTCACCAGATTCACCGGGCCATGCACGCGATACAGATCTTCCGGAGCGAGATTAGATTCCTTGAGCAATAATTCCGCGATCTGCGGCGAACAATTGTCGGCGATCTCCAGGCGCACCGCATCGCCAAAATGCCGTTGCGGTAATTCACCCTGCAGGCTGAGGCGCAGGTTCTTCACCTCCTCCTCATCCACGAACAGATTGCTGTTGCGCGTCACGCGGAACTGGAAGCAGCCCAATACCTCCATGCCGCTGAACAATTCGCCCACATGAGCGTGCAGGATCGATGAAAGAAATACGAAGCCATATTCGCAGCCGCTGATCTCCGACGGCATCAGGATGGTGCGGGGCACCACGCGTGGTGCTTGCACGATGGCGCGGGCAGAATTCCGCCCGAAGGCATCTTTGCCCTGCAACCCCACTGCGAAGTTCAAGCTCTTGTTGATCACGCGCGGAAAAGGATGCGCCGGGTCGAGACCGATAGGGGTCAACACCGGCATCACTTCGCGGAAGAAGAAATCCTTGACCCAGGCACGCTGTGCCTCATTCCAGTCGGGGCGGCGCAAGAATTGAATGCCTTGTTGCGCAAGTGCGGGAATGATGTCGGCATTGAACAATTGATACTGTCGCTCGATCAACTGGTGGGCTTGTTCGCGCACCAGCTTGAGCGTCTGCTTGGCAGTCATGCCGTCGGCGCCGGTAACGATGCCGCCCAGCTTGATTTGTTCCTTGAGTCCCGCCACGCGTATCTCAAAAAATTCGTCGAGATTGCTGCTGACGATGCACAGATACTTCAGCCGCTCCAATAGCGGTATCGCTGCATCCTCAGCCTGAGCCAGCACACGATGATTGAACTCGAGTTGCCCGAGCTCGCGATTCAGAAATTGCTGTGGAGCGAATTTTTTAGCCAAACTGTAGCCCTTTAATTTTTCGGGGGCACGTACCCATCCGGCATTTGCACTCCTTCGCCAAAGAAATATTTCTCCATCATCGTAGCCAGAAATTTGCGTGCCGCTGCATCGGCAAGGTTGAGGCGGTTTTCATTAACCTGCATGGTCTGAAATTTGAGCCAGCCCTGCCATGCTTCTTTGGATACATTCTCAAATATCCGTTGACCCAGCGCGCCGGGGTAAGGCGGACGGTCCAGTCCCTCAGCCTCGCGTTTCAGTTTTACACATTGCACCATTCTTGCCATTGCATGAATCTCCGACCATTTCATTAAGGTACGGGATTATGCCATTTAGATAAAAATTGTGCGCAGAGATATTGCCCGATGTGAAGGGTATGCCCCGCCTTATGCAGACGACCAACTCACCAGCCCGCCGTAATAAGTGCCCAGCACGATCAGTCCGAAAGCGATGCGATACCAGGCGAACACCGTGAAGTCATGGCTGCTGATGTAGCGCAGCAACCAGCGCACGCACAGGAATGCCGAGATGAACGAGGCAATGAAGCCTACCGACCACATGCCCAGATCATCAATGGAAAGCAGCGCGCGCTCCTTGTACAGTTCGTAAATGGTGGCGGCGATCAGCGTGGGCATCGCGAGAAAGAACGTGAATTCCGTCGCTGCCTTGCGTGAAAGCCCAAAGAACAAACCGCCGATGATCGTCGCGCCCGAGCGCGAGGTACCGGGAATCAACGCCAGCGCCTGCGCCAATCCAACTTTCAGCGCGTCCTTCCAATTCAGATCATCCACCGTTTGCACGCTCACTGTGTGCTTGCGTTTTTCTGCCCACATAATAAACAGTGCACCGATGATGGAAGTCGTCGCCACGGTGATCGGATTGAACAAGGCTGCCTTGATCTGTTTGCCGAGAACCAGCCCGATCAGTGCCAGCGGCAAAAACGCGATGCCCACATTGATGGCGAAACGCTGGGCCGCCTCTTGTTTCTGTATAAGCCCGCCAATCACCGAACCAAGCTTGGCGCGGTATTCCCACATCACGGCCAGGATCGCTGCGGATTGAATCACGATCTCGAAAAGCTTGCCGCGCTCGTCGTTGAAATCAAGCAGGCTGCCCACGACGATCAGATGTCCGGTGGAAGAGATAGGTAAAAATTCGGTGAGGCCTTCGACGATGCCCAGAATCAGGGCCTTCCAGTAAATCAAATCCATAAACTATCCTTGACGAAGAATTTTTTTTGCAAAAGCCGAACTACCAAAAATCATGCGAGCGGAATTTGCCGCCCATGCCCAGCAGCGCACAGTCAGCAAACCGGAATCCTTATTTTTTAGGATCGTACTTGAAAGACAAGGCGACTCTCGCCCGGTAAGCGGCCACTTTGCCATCCTCGACCACCATGTCCAATTTGATCACTTCAGCCACCCGCAGGTCACGCAAGGTTTTTGAGGCGGCGTTGACCGCGTTAGCGGCGGCGTCTTCCCAGGACTTTGTGCTGGTTCCGACCAGCTCGGTGATACGATAAACGCTGTCTGTTGCCATGATTTTCTCCTCTATTTTTGTTTAACATCAGTGGTTGATATGGTGATGCAGTTTTGTTGTTACGCCTTGCTGTAAATCTCCGCGCCCTTCTTTAAGAACTCAACAGATTTTACTTCCATACCCTTCTCCAGCGCTTCCTGTTCGGTAACACCTTCCTTTGCCGCAAATTCGCGCACGTCCTGGGATATCTTCATCGAGCAGAAATGCGGGCCGCACATCGAGCAGAAATGCGCGACCTTGGCCGATTCCTTGGGCAGGGTCTCGTCGTGGAATTCGCGCGCCTTGTCCGGGTCGAGGCCGAGATTGAACTGGTCTTCCCAGCGAAACTCGAAGCGCGCCTTGGACAGCGCGTTGTCGCGGATCTGCGCACCGGGATGTCCCTTGGCCAGATCGGCGGCATGCGCGGCGATCTTGTAGGTGATGATGCCTTCCTTCACGTCGTCCTTGTTGGGCAGGCCGAGGTGTTCTTTGGGCGTCACGTAGCACAGCATCGCGGTGCCGAACCAGCCTATCATCGCGGCCCCGATGGCGCTGGTGATGTGGTCGTAGCCCGGCGCGATGTCCATCGTCAGCGGGCCCAGCGTGTAGAACGGCGCCTCATGGCACCATTTCAGTTGCAGATCCATGTTCTCCTTTATCATGTGCATCGGCACATGGCCGGGGCCTTCGATCATCACCTGCACATCGTGTTTCCAGGCGACTTGGGTGAGTTCGCCCAGCGTCTTCAATTCCCCGAGCTGCGCCTCATCGTTGGCGTCGTAGATCGAACCGGGACGCAGACCATCACCAAGGCTGAAGCTCACGTCGTAGGCTTTCATGATCTCGCAGATATCTTCGAAGTGGGTGTAGAGGAAATTCTCCTTGTGGTGTGCCAGACACCACTTCGCCATGATCGAACCACCGCGAGAAACTATCCCGGTCATGCGCTTCGCGGTCATCGGCACATAGCGCAACAGCACACCGGCGTGGATCGTGAAATAGTCCACGCCCTGTTCGGCCTGCTCGATCAAAGTATCCCTGAAGATTTCCCAGGTCAGGTCTTCGGCTTTGCCGTTCACTTTTTCCAAAGCCTGATAGATAGGCACGGTGCCGATCGGTACCGGCGAATTGCGGATGATCCATTCGCGGGTCTCGTGGATGTTCTTGCCGGTGGACAGATCCATCACCGTGTCGCCGCCCCAGCGGATCGCCCAGGTCATCTTCTCCACTTCTTCCTGAATGCTCGAACCCAACGCAGAGTTGCCGATGTTGGCGTTGATCTTCACCAGAAAGTTGCGGCCGATGATCATAGGCTCGACTTCGGGATGATTGATATTGAGCGGGATGATCGCGCGGCCAATTGCCACTTCGCTGCGCACGAATTCCGGCGTGATCTGTTTCGGCATGAATGCGCCAAAATTTTCACCGGGATGCTGTTTCAGCATCATCTCGGAAAGTCCCTCACGCTTTTGGTTTTCTCTGATGGCGATGTATTCCATCTCCGGTGTGATGATGCCGGCGCGGGCATAGTGCATCTGCGACACGTTCTTCCCCGGCTTGGCTCGGCGTGGCGCGCGCTTGAGGCCAAAGCGCATCTCCGCCAACTCCGGATCGTTCAGGCGTTGCCGGCCATAATCTGAGGTGAGTCTGTCCAGCGTTTCAGTGTCGCCGCGTTCGGCGATCCAGCCTTCGCGCAGTGCGGCCAAGCCGGAGCGGATGTCGATCTTGACTGCCGGATCGGTATAAGGGCCGGAACAGTCGTAAACATAAATAGGCGGATTGATTTCCGCACCCATGCTGGCCGGAGTTTCAGCCTGGGAAATTTCGCGCATCGGAACCAGCAGATCGGGGCGGCTGCCTTGCACATATACCTTGCGCGAATTCGGCAAGGGTTTGACTGCCGCAGCATCGACGTGCGCGGCTTCGGCGCTAAACTTCGGCACGATAAATTTGGGATTGGCGTTCATGGTGGTGCTCCAAAAAATGGGGAGCATCGGCGGATGCTTCCCTTTGCGGCATTACCCGCACAGGTTCAAAGGGTGTATCTCACTTCGCCTTGTTGAAATGCCGACGAAGACCCCTAGCTGAGGACGCAAGGTAAAGCAAAGGTCGGGCAAATGCAAGAGTGGTAGCTTATCATTGAGCAGCAGAGGCAGCCTTGCTATACTCCATGACCAAATATTTAACAATGATGCCGTACCTGGGAGAGGGGAATGCTGAATATGGAACAAGCTCGCTTCAATAAGATAGAGCAACAGCGAATGTAGGGTGGGCAAGTTTTACCTGCCCACGCGGACAAGACAATAACGGTGGGCAGATGAGGCTTGCCCACCCTACGACTACTATCCCCGCAGCAAAACTGTGGGGAATTACAAGTTCAATAATGATGCCGTACCTGGGAGAGGGGAATGCTGGATATGGAACAAGCTCGCTTCAATATGATAGAGCAACAGATACGTCCATGCGAAGTGCTGGAGGGACGGATCCTGGACTTGCTTAAAAAAGTACGCCGCGAACATTTTGTGCCTGAAGACAAGCGCGAAATGTCTTTCATGGATATGGAGATCCCGTTAGGTCACGGAGTATCGATGTGGCAGCCCAAACTGGAAGCGCGCGCCGTGCAAGAGCTGCATCTTGGCCGCCTCGACAAGGTGTTGGAGGTGGGCACCGGCAGCGGCTACCTGACTGTATTGCTCTCAATGTTGGCGGGGCATGTGACTTCGGTCGAGATCGTCCCGGAATTGAGTGCGATGGCCAGGCAACATCTGCACGCTTACCATCGCGAAAACATCACGCTGGAAATCGGCGATGCGGCGCGTGGCTGGGGCAATGGCGTGAAATATGATGTCATCGTGCTGACCGGTTCGACGCCGATGCTGCCGGTAGCGTTTCAGAACAGCCTGAATATCGGCGGCCGGTTGTTTGCTATCGTCGGCGATGCGCCAGTGATGGAAGCCAGGATGATCAACCGCATCGCACAAGACACCTTTGAGACGGTCGATATCATGGAAACCAGTGTAGCCCCGTTGCAGAATGCGCTAGAGCCAAAACGGTTCGTATTCTGATCTTTTCAAATCGGGATTGCGCAATGGGGCAATAAGTTGTAATATTAGAATACTCTAATATATGGTTGCGCAAAAACCGATGAAATTAAAACCGCATCTCTTTCTAATTGTACTGGCCGCGAGTGGCGGGGTCCTGAATAATGTAGCTTGGCCTGCCGATCTGCTGGAGACTTTCCATTCAGCACAATTGAATGACCCGGTGTTTGCCGCTGCGCGCGCCACGCAGCAAGCGGGCCAGGAAAAATTGTCGCAAGGCCGCTCCTTGCTGGCACCTTCGATCAATCTCAGCGCGAATAGTACGTTCAACGACCTGACCACTCAATACAACCCGGCAATCCCTATACTGCCTAATGGAGAAAATCGCTATAACAGCCACGGCTACGGCGTGACTTTGGTTCAGCCGTTGTTCCGCCAGCAAAACTGGCAGGCGTACAGCGAATCCGATTTGCAGGCAACCCAAGCCGAAATACAACTCAAGATCGCCGAACAGGATCTGATCACGCGTGTCGCACAGGCTTACTTCGATGTGCTGATCGCGCAGGACAGCGTGCAACTGGTCGAAGCGCAAAAGACCGCCATCTCCGAACAGCTTGAACAGGCCAAACGAAATTTCGAAGTGGGCAGCGCCACCATCACCGACACGCTCGAGGCGCAGGCCCGCTATGACCTGACCGGCGCGCAGCAGATCGCAGCATTGAACAATCTGGAAATCAAACGCAGCGCGTTGCAGCAACTGATCAATGCGATGCCGAAAGAACTCAAGCCGCTAGGCAAGGAATTCAAGCTGGAGCCACCTCAACCCGCAGATATGGAGAAGTGGGTGGAGGCTGCACAGGTGGGCAATCTGCAACTGGCCATCGCGCAAGCCGGTGCCGAGATCGCCGACAAGGAAGTGGCTCGTAATCGCGGCGGACATTACCCGACCATCGACCTTGTGGCCAATTATTCTCAATCCAATGCCAATGGCGGCAGCTTCGGCGTGGGCAGCGATACCACCAACAAGAGCATCGGTGTTCAACTGAATATGCCGCTGTTCCAGGGCGGTGCGGTGAATTCAAAATGGCGCGAAGCGCAAGCCAATCGCGAGCGTGCCAGACAAGAACTGGAAAATGTCCGGCGCAATGTGATGCAGCAAGCCCGTCAGTCCTATCTTGGCGTGGTCAGCGGTATCGCACAAGTGCAGGCCTTGCAACAAGCGCTCGCTTCCAGCGAAAGCGTATTGGAGGCCAGCAAGCTGGGACATGAAGTCGGCGTGCGCACCAACCTCGACGTGCTGAATGCGCAGCAGCAACTTTTTTCCACCCGCCGTGATTTATATCAGGCTCAATACAATTACCTTCTCAGCCAACTGCGCCTCAAACAGGCAGAGGGTTCACTGGGCGAAGAAGACCTCAGCAAGGTCAATCAATCCCTCCGCTAAATTCATGTAGGAGCGGGCCATGCCCGCGATCTGACATTCGCGGGCAGTGCCCGCTCCTACAGGCTTGACAGATCCCGCCTTAAACTGTTTAAATGCAGCCTGTTCATTTGATGAACGCACCCCATGTTCGACGAAAATACCAGCTACGGTTTACTCAAAACCCTGGAAAATAATTCCAGCCTTTCGCAAAGAGATCTGGCGAAACGCCTGGGCATCAGTCTGGGCAAAGTCAATTTCTGCCTTAATGCACTGGTCGAAAAAGGCTGCCTGAAAGTAAAAAATTTCCGCAACAGCGAAAACAAACTGGCCTACGCATATCTGCTCACTCCGCGAGGGGTCGAAGAAAAGGCGCGCATGACCGTTCACTTTCTTAAATACAAAATGCAAGAGTATGAGCAGCTGAGCGCCGAGATCAAAGAATTGAAACGCGAAGCCGAACAAAAAGGCCTGCTGGAGGACATCCATGATTGATCGCAAAGTTCATTCGACCAAACGGAAATGCTGCAGCCGGTCATGGCCGCTGTCACGGCTACAGATACACAAAAAAGGAACGCAACATGAGTAAATCCCCGCTTGCCAGAAAAGGCATCATCCTTGCCGGCGGTTCCGGCACACGCCTGCATCCGGTTACGCTGGCCGTGTCCAAACAATTGCTACCCATCTACGACAAGCCGATGATCTACTATCCGATGTCGGTGCTGATGCTGGCAGGCATACAGGAGATTTTGATCGTCTCGTCGCCCGACTACATCGAGAACTACCGTCGCTTGTTCGGCGATGGTACCGACTTGGGTTTGACCATCGCTTATGCCGAACAGCCGCGCCCAGAAGGACTGGCGCAAGCCTTTCTCATCGGGGAATCCTTCATTAAGGACGATAATGTTGCCCTGATCTTAGGCGACAATCTCTTCTTCGGCGCAGGCATGAGCGCGACCCTCATG
>JANXXH010000122.1 GCA_025350705.1 Gallionella sp. | reverse complement strand
TGTTTGAAACTGCCCATGTAGCCCACCGGCGCGTCCAGCCACACGTAAAAATATTTTCCCGGCGCATCGGGAATCTCGAAACCGAAGTAGGGTGCGTCGCGCGAGATGTCCCAGTCGGATAACTTGTTTTCGCTTTCTGCGCCCAGCCATTCCTGCATCTTGTTCGCGGCTTCCGGTTGCAACGTTTTGCTGCGCGTCCATTTGCGCAGGAATTCCTGGCAGCGAGGGTCGGAGAGTTTGAAGAAGTAGTGGTCAGAGTTGCGCCGCTCGGGTTGCGCGCCGGACACGGCGGAATAAGGGTTGATCAGTTCGGTGGGTGCGTAGGTGGTGCCGCAGGCTTCGCAGTTGTCGCCGTATTGATCCTTGGCGTGGCACTTCGGGCATTCGCCTTTGATGAAGCGATCCGGCAGGAACATTTCCTTGATCGGGTCGTAGAATTGCTCCACAGAGCGCACCTCGATCAAACCGGCGGCCTTGAGCTTGCGATAGATCGCCTGTGAATACTCTTTGGTCTCGTTGCTGTTGGTGCTACCGTAGTGGTCGAACTCGACGTGGAAGCCGTCGAAATCTGCCTTGTGTTCATGCCACACGCGATCTATCAATTGCTCAGGGGTGATGCCTTCTTTTTCCGCACGCAGCATGATGGGCGTGCCGTGGGTATCGTCGGCGCACACATAGTGGCAGGTGTTACCCTGCATCTTCTGGAAGCGTACCCAGATGTCGGTCTGGATATATTCGACCAGATGACCGAGGTGGATGCTGCCATTGGCATAAGGCAGCGCGGAGGTGACGAGGATTTTACGCGACATATTGCAAGGTTTATTTAACAAAGCGCGATTGTAGCAAAATCCACGCACTGCCGAGGAATTTAGGTAAAATCGCGCCCTTACAAAAGTTGTCAGCCGATTTTTAGAGGAAACAGCAATGAGCATCAAGTCAGACAAATGGATACGCCGCATGGCGGAGCAGCACAAAATGATCGAACCGTTCGAGCCGAACCAGGTGAAAGAGATCAACGGAAAGCGCATCGTGTCGTATGGCACGTCGAGCTATGGCTACGATATTCGCTGCTCCAACGAATTCAAGTTATTCACCAACATCAACAGCACGATCGTTGACCCGAAGAATTTCGATCCAAGCTCTTTTGTTGAGGTCACTGCCGATTACTGCATCATCCCGCCCAACTCGTTTGCGCTGGCGCGCACCGTCGAATATTTCCGCATCCCGCGCAGTGTACTGACCATCTGTCTGGGTAAATCCACCTATGCGCGCTGCGGCATCATCGTCAACGTCACGCCATTCGAGCCGGAATGGGAAGGCTATGTGACGCTGGAATTTTCCAACACCACGCCGCTACCCGCCAAAATTTACGCTAACGAGGGCGTGGCACAGGTGTTGTTCTTTGAGGGCGATGAAGTTTGCGAGACATCGTATAAAGATCGCGGAGGGAAATATCAGGGGCAAGTTGGCGTGACCTTGCCAAAAATGTAGTCAGCATGCTCAGAGACACTGTGCTGGGCATCAAAAATCCTTCTTGCGCTACCGTGTAAATCTGCGACAATCCGCGCCAACTCGTTATCCCCGCCCAATTAGAAATCCCTACAGGGAGTTAAACAATGAACAACGTTTTAGTTTCGGCTTCACATTTGGTCTTCGGCAAATATGAGCATGTACTGAAACTTCACCCTTGCCTTCGTCAGGCCAGTTTGCATCGTGCAGCATTGCATGGTGCGTTTTCGAGGAGTTCGACATGAAGTTCCGTTTTCCTATTGTCATCATCGATGAAGACTTCCGTTCCGAAAATGCCAGCGGCTTGGGCATACGCGCGCTGGCCGATGCACTGGAGAAAGAGGGCATGGAAGTCCTCGGGGTAACCAGTTATGGCGACTTGACTTCGTTCGCTCAGCAGCAGAGCCGCGCATCGGCTTTCCTGCTGTCCATCGACGACGAGGAATTCGGTGCGGGCAGCAAAGAGGAGACCGAGGTCGCGCTTAAGAGTCTGCGTGCCTTCGTTCAAGAGATCCGCTTCAAGAACGCCGATATACCGATCTACCTTTACGGCGAGACGCGTACTTCGCGGCATATTCCCAACGACGTGTTGCGCGAGTTGCATGGCTTCATCCACATGCACGAGGACACGCCGGAATTTGTCGCGCGCCATATCATCCGCGAAGCCAGGGCCTATTTGGATTCGCTAGCGCCGCCGTTCTTTCGCGCGTTGCTGCACTACGCGCAGGATGGTTCGTATTCCTGGCATTGCCCGGGGCACTCCGGCGGCGTGGCATTTTTGAAATCACCAGTGGGACAGATGTTTCACCAGTTCTTCGGCGAGAACATGCTGCGCGCCGACGTGTGCAATGCGGTGGATGAATTGGGCCAGTTGCTCGACCATACCGGGCCGGTAGCGGCGTCGGAGCGCAACGCGGCGCGCATCTTCAATGCCGACCATCTATTCTTTGTCACCAACGGCACCTCCACTTCCAACAAGATCGTGTGGCACTCGACTGTCGCGCCGGATGACATCGTGGTGGTAGACCGCAACTGCCACAAATCCATTTTGCATTCGATCATGATGACTGGCGCGGTACCGGTGTTCCTGACGCCGACGCGCAATCACTATGGCATCATCGGGCCGATACCTAAATCGGAGTTCGAGATGGAGAGTATCCAGCGCAAGATCAATGCGAATCCATTCATCAAGGACAAGACCAAGAAACCGCGCATCCTGACCATCACGCAGAGCACCTACGATGGTGTGGTGTACAACGTTGAGATGCTGAAAGAGATGCTGGATGGCCATATCGACACGTTGCACTTCGACGAGGCCTGGTTGCCGCACGCGGCCTTCCATGAGTTTTACAAGGACATGCATGCCATCGGCAAATATCGTCCGCGCGCCAAAAAGTCGATGATCTTCGCCACGCAATCCACGCACAAACTGCTGGCCGGGTTATCGCAGGCCTCGCAGATTCTGGTGCGCGAATCGGAAAGCTGCAAGCTCAACAGCCACGTGTTTAACGAGGCCTATCTGATGCACACCTCGACTTCGCCGCAATACGCGATCATCGCCTCGTGCGACGTGGCTGCCGCGATGATGGAGCCGCCGGGCGGCACGGCGCTGGTGGAAGAGTCCATTGCCGAGGCGTTGGATTTCCGCCGCGCGATGCGCAAGGTGGACGACGAGTTCGGCAAGGATTGGTGGTTCAAGGTGTGGGGGCCGGACAATCTCGCTGCAGAAGGCATAGGCTCGCGCGACGACTGGATGTTGAAGACTTCCGACAAGTGGCACGGCTTCGGCAAGCTCGCGGCAGGCTTCAACATGCTCGACCCGATCAAGGCCACGGTCATCACACCGGGGCTCAACCTCAACGGCAACTTCGATGAGAACGGCATACCTGCCGCGATGGTCACCAAATATCTCGCCGAACACGGTGTCATCGTTGAGAAGTGCGGCCTGTATTCCTTCTTCATCATGTTCACGATCGGCATCACCAAGGGTCGTTGGAACACGCTGCTCACCGCGTTGCAGCAGTTCAAGGATGACTACGACAAGAACCAGCCGATGTGGCGCATCCTGCCGGAGTTCTCGGTAAAATTTCCGAGTTATGAGCGCGTTGGTTTGCGCGACCTGTGCCAGCAGATCCATGACACCTACAAAGCGCATAACGTGGCGAAGATGACCACCGAGATGTACCTCTCCGACATGCAGCCCGCGATGAAGCCTTCCGATGCGTTTGCCAAAATGGCACATGATGAAATCGATCGCGTGGAGATAGACGATCTGGAAGGGCGCATCACGGCGGTGCTGCTGACACCCTATCCGCCGGGCATTCCGTTGCTGATTCCCGGCGAACGCTTCAACAAGACCATCGTCGATTACCTCAAGTTCGCGCGCGATTTCAACAGAAAATTCCCGGGTTTCGAAACTGATATCCACGGACTGGTCTCGGACAAGACCAACGGCGAGCGAATGTATTTTGTGGACTGTGTACGGTAAAGTCTTAACGGACTAGAGGCAAAACAAAAAAGCAGCTACCTTTTTTGTGGATTTTGAAATAATACTGCAGATGCTGGCAGCCGATGTCCGTGTCGCAGTGAAGTCATTTAGAAGAGGTAAGCAAACGCTGCACCAGCCCCAACATCTGGAACAGCATTGGTAAAGCCTTTTAGCACATAGCCTTGAGCTTTCCAATTTTTCGAGAGTTTTTGGCTGAGGAAAAAAATTGCCTGTATGTGAGATGAGCCCGTCGCAGTGGATTTCTGACCAAGGTCTAACATCATTCCGCCATTTGTTTCCTGTCTAAATTTATAACTCACGCCAAGCGAACCGTAAAAGACATCATTTAGCTTATAACCAGCAGGACTGCCATGCAACTTGTAACCCACGCTTCCGAATGTGGTGAGGTCTCCCGCTACCTGAAATAAATCAGACTGGAACGCGTAATCATTCTTTCCAGTTCCTAATCCAAATCCATTAGTACTTTTCGCCGTGCCCAATTTAACTTTTCCGGTCAAGTTGACTATAAGTCCAGCGGGGCCACCGTTGTATGCATTATGGGTAGCAGCTGCAAGCACATCGCCCATTCCAGAACGGGATGAGCGAGTTGTTGTGGCGGTACCTGCTGCGCCGACACCGTTTATTATGTTATTCGGACCGGTGATTTGCAGGTAAGGGATGGTTAATTTCAGAGTCCACGACTTGCCCTGATACTTTCCGGTGAATGGGACATACAGAATTTCGGTGGATTGAGTACCGCCATACTTGCCGGTGTTAACATCCATGCCTGTTTCCAGGCTGAATTTTCCGATCTCTTCCGCGTGTGCAGCCTTGATAGGATCTGTGGCGGATAATGCAATGAGACTGGCGGCGAGTATGGCGATTTTCATGATCAATCTTAGCTAGGCTTAATGGGCTCCATGTATTTCAGGAACAGAAGGAGCCCCATGCGCCTCAGGAACCTCTGGGGCACCATGCACTTCAGGAACCTCGGGGACTTCATGCACTTCAGGAACCTCGGGGACTCCATGCAATTCGGCAACTTCTATGCCCTCAACCACTGCGGGAACTGCTGGTGTAGCAGGAATTCCAGGTATAGCCGCAGTCGTTTGTGTGGCTGGAATAGCCGGTGTAGCCGGAACTGCAGGCGTAGCTGGAGTTACAGTAGTAGCGTAAGCGAGTGCAGAGCTCCCAACCAAAAGCATTGCAAAGACGAACTTTATTGAATTTTCTTGACTTGACATGATTTATTCCTTTCCAAATGTTGAAAGATCGAACCTGATGTGTTTAACAAGAGGTCCAGCGGAATGATTAAAAAATTTCCCTCCGCTACATGCATGCGTAATGCGCATACATATTAAATTATAAGTGTGTAAATTACACACGTCAAGCGTTTTTTTGCAGCCCCTTATTTATGGGGCTGAAGTAGATTAGCACTAAATATCAGCCCACTCCTTAAGTAATTTCAGTTGTTGTTTTGGCGTTCCATAGTTAAATCTGAACTCACATTCCTTGAGGAATAGTGGGAACGATTCTTTAGGAATGCCGTTGTAC
>JANXXH010000117.1 GCA_025350705.1 Gallionella sp. | reverse complement strand
GAAGTATTCAATGCGATGCAAGACTGGCAAACGCGCGGCACTGATCTGGCATTGTGGCAGACAGGGCTGAGTGTGAAGCCGGTGGACGATCCGGCTGATGTCTGGCCTGTTGCCGGTCATCCTGCGGGGTTCGATCCGTACGGTGTGCGCTGCGCCACTCCTGTCCAGCAAACACTCGCATATCTTGCCAGTCTGGAATGCGGGCAGTCTCTGGCCTGGCTGCAGGCTAACCGGTCATCGATGGAAGCGGCTGCGGGATTACCGCTGGCGATGTCAGGCGTGGCTGCGGCAGCGTTGCGTGATCTTGGATTCAGCCCGGAACAGGGAGAAATGCTCTGCCTGTTGATGCGCTTACCCGGCGCTGCGGTACACGCGCTGGAACAGAAGGATTATGGCCACAAGAATTTTCCTTTCTTTAGCATCGAACTGGAAAACGACCCAAGTCCCACACATGATAAATCAAGACATGTGGAGGCGAGCACTTGAACGGACCGCAACTGTTGGAAGAACACGTTGGAAAACTGGTCACCAGTGCCGGCGCATTTTTTCCTGGCGATCGCGCTGTGTTTCGCGGCCAGGACCTGCACGCATCGCTCAAGGACCTTGATTTACTGGGGATCTACCTCTTCGGTATTACGGGTCGCCGCTTTACACAGCGACAGATGAAAATTTTACATGCAATGTGTACCTTTACTAGTTACCCCGATGCACGCCTATGGAACAACCGCGTGGCAGCACTTGCAGGTACGGCGCGCAGCACTGGTACACTCGGTATTGCCGCAGCACTGGCTGTTTCCGAAGCGCAGATATATGGACAAGGTGTTGAGTTACGGGCAATTGAGTTTCTAACGCGCGCAAAAAAACAAGTGGATGCCGGGACAGATCTTAAAGAATTGGTGCTCACAGAGATTAAACAAAAGCGCGGCATTGCGGGCTACGGACGGCCAATAATCTCTGCAGATGAGCGCATTGTCCCAATGATGTCGCTGGTTCGGGAACTTGGATTCGATGGTGGACCACACATCAAACTTGCGTTCGTGGTGGAAAAGATTCTCCTCGATGGGCGCTGGCGTTTGCATATAAATTATGCAGCGGTCACAGCGGCGCTATGCGCTGATTTTGGAATGTCGCCGCGCGAATATTTTTTTTCTAGCCTGCCTGCCTTTCTTGCCGGTATGCCACCATGCTTTCAGGATGCTGTGGAAAAGCCCGAAGGTCAATTGTTTCCACTGCCTTGCCGAATGATGTCATACGAAGGTGTTAGTCAGCGCCGTTGGAAAACAAGATAAAATTTGATTGTTAACGGCTCTTGATGCAATGGTGGACTACAATGTATCGAGAATAAAATTCTGAAATGCCTAGGGAGCTTGCAATGAATCGATTTATTGAGCTGTTACTTGCCACGTTGCTGGCATTGATCAGTACTGTAACTGTTCATGCAGCTCCGCAATCTCAAAAAGTGGATTTAGCCCAAGCCGAAGAAGAGGAACTGGCGTTGGCTTATGGCGATAAGTCCTTTGTTTCCATCGCAACCGGTTCCCGCCAACCTATTGCGCGCGCCCCTTCAGTTGCCACCGTGATCACTACGGAAGATATCGCTGCCATCGGCGCGGCGGATCTGGACGAGGTGTTGGAAACCGTACCGGGTGTACACGTAGCACGTTCCCCAATCGGCTACAACCCAATCTATACCATACGCGGCATCTACAGCCAGTACAATCCGCAAGTACTGATGCTGGTGAATGGCATACCCATCACCGGCGTGACTTTTGGCGACCGTTCCACCGTCTGGGGTGGCATGCCGGTGGACAACATCGCGCGCATCGAGGTTATACGTGGCCCGGGCTCGGCGCTATACGGTGCAGATGCTTTTTCTGGCGTGATCAACATCATCACCAAGATCGCTCCTGATATCAACGGCACCCAACTTGGTTTGCGCGCCGGCTCGTTTAATAGCCTCGACGGCTGGGTCCAACATGGAGGTCAATGGGGAGCGTTTGATGTCGCAGCCTATTTGCGCGCGGGCCACACCGACGGCCAACAGCAGATCATTACTCAAGACGCGCAGTCTACGATTGATATTCTGTCTGGCACTTCTGCAAGCCTCGCGCCGGGTCCGGTCAACCTCGGCTATGATGCCATCGATGGCCGCATCGATATTTCGCGCGACAAATGGCGGTTGCGCGCAGGAATTCAGCAACGCAATAACGGGGAAACAGGTGCAGGAGTAGCTTCGGCACTGGATCCCGTGGGTAGCAATTTTGGTCAGCGCGTCAATACCGACCTGACTTATCAGGACACGACCTTTGCGCCCGACCTGGATGTGACCGCTCAGGCCAGCTATTTTTACATCACCGAGCAAAACAATTTGGTGCTATACCCGCCTGGCTCGCAAGGGTTTAACGATGGAGTGATCGGCAATCCCGCCAAGTGGGAGCGCCACTTGCGCTTCAATCTGTCGGCTGTTTATACACATTTTCAAAGCCACAAGTTGCGTTTTGGTGCAGGGACTCAGGACGATGATCTGTATCGTACATATGAAACCAATAATTTTTCTCTAGGGCCGCAGGGCGGGAATCCTCCGGTGATAGAAGTCACGCCATTCCTGCTTCCTCACAACCGCCGTGTGAACTATGTTTACGCGCAGGACGAATGGGCTTTCACCAAGGACTGGTATCTGACCGCCGGCGTGCGCCAGGACCATTATTCCGATTTCGGCAGTACCACCAATCCTCGCATCGCGCTGGTTTGGGAAACCGCCTATAACCTGACCAGCAAGCTGCTTTATGGCCAGGCATTCCGGCCGCCGTCATTCTCCGAACTATACAACACTGCTAATCCGGTTCTGATCGGCAATCCCAACCTCAAGCCGGAGACCAACCAATCTACTGAGCTGGCTTTCATCTGGCAGGCGACCAGCACCTTGCAGGCGAACCTGAACCTGTTCCACTACCAGATGAAGGATATCCTGCGTCCGGATTCCTTCGGTGTTGTGCAGAATGCCGGCCGACAGCACGGTGATGGATTTGAAACCGAACTGGTCTGGGATGCTAACGCGAGCTTGCGCTTGTCCGGCAATTATGCGCATCAAAAATCAATCGATGAGGCTACGGGACTGGATGCGGGCAATGCACCCCATGATCACCTCTATGCGCGCGCGGACTGGCGCTTCATTCCCCGCTGGACGCTGAATGCGCAACTCAACTATGTCGTCGACCGCAAGCGTGCGCCGGGAGACACCCGCCCAGACATCGCCGATTACCACACCGTGGATATCACGCTCCGTACACAGAAGCAGAAAAACAACTGGGATTTTGCCTTCAAGGTGCTTAACCTGTTCAATGCCGATGCGCGCGAGCCCAGCCCTTACGGTACGCCGTTCGTGCCTATCCCTTACGATTTACCGCTGGCACCGCGCGAGTACCGCATCGAGCTGAGCCACCAGCTCTGATGGTTAGCGGGCAGATATTTTTGCCGGACATGCCCGGTTTGATTCGTCATGCTTCAGTCTTGGGGCAAAAGGCTGAATTATGGCTGGGTGTTGCGTTGCTTTTCTTCATGGTACTGATAGTCACACCGCCGGCTTGGGCTGTTGAAGAAAATGCGATTGCAGTGTTATATCCTGACATCGGTGAACCTTATCGCGGGATATTCGAAAAAATGATCGAGGGTATCGAAGACAAGGTTGGCAACCGGGTAGCCAGCCATCCGGTACGTCCCGACACGGATATCGATGTGCTGAAAGCCAACTTGCACCGCCAGAACACCAAGGTGGTGATCGCACTTGGCCGGCAGGGCATGAAGGCAGTTATGGCGCTGAACAACGGTATCAAGTCGGTGGTGGGCGGTGTGGTGACAGTACCGAAAAGCGAAGCGCTCGGACAACCGGTGATCAGCCTGTCACCGGATCCAGCATTGCTGTTTGCCCGTATGAAAATGCTGATGCCAGCGACAAAGCGCGTTTTTGTTGTCTACAATCCAGCTTTCAATGACTGGCTGATAAAATTGGCCAAGGAAGCCGCTCACGCCCAAGGGTTGGAGTTAGTGGTGTACGAAGCTCAGGATACGCGCAGCGCGGTAAAATTCTATCAGGAAATTTTTGCTGCGGCTGACAGTCGCAGTGATGCCTTATGGCTACCGCAGGATTCCACGACAGTGGAGGAAAGCTCGGTATTGCCTTTGGTACTGGAGGAGTCATGGGATCAAGGTATTGTGGTTTTTTCCAGCAATTTCGGCCATGTCCGGCGTGGCGTGCTGTTTTCGCTTTACCCCGATAACGTGGCGCTGGGGAGGAGTCTTGGCGGTTTGGCGCAGGAAATTCTGATCTCGGGGGACTACGGGAAACGTGGCATGCTGCCATTGCGTGACGTACAAAGCGCAGTCAACTTGCGCACTGCCAAGCATTTTGGGCTCAAACCAGCCGGGTTGCAGGGTTTCGACACGA
>JANXXH010000061.1 GCA_025350705.1 Gallionella sp. | reverse complement strand
TGCCCGCGCCTCGTGGCTCTCAATGTCGGGATTGGCGCCGGGAGGGATATTGTCCTCGATCCAGGTCTCGACCCACCTCAGAAAGCGATTGCTCATGATTGCCCACCCATCTCCTGCGTCATATTCGGGGCCGGTTTCCCGGTCCACTGTGACCCACCCGATATTTCGGCCCAAATGAATAGAATTATACAGCATAGCATTGACTGCTTCAATTGTCGGTCAATGTAGAAAGGAGTCCTTCTGGGTACGGACAGTAAGGGGGTGATACTGTTGGTTCGAAAAACTTGGAAGCGGACATAACTGCAGTCCTAACTAACAGTCTTTTCAGCAAACTGCCGCGGTCCGCTTTGGCCGATTATGTAGACCGCTCGATTATGTGGACTGTTCGATGTGGCGTGTCAGAGATGCCTTGTGTATTCTGGGTTTTCGGCGATTGATGTAACGGCAAGCTCGACATAATTTCAATGATCGTCTTAAGTGGTAGTCCCACTTAAGGAGGTCATTATGAAATCCATTTCAACCCGCCGGGCTACGCCGAAGGCTTGGTCATCTGAAACATTCTCGGCACATATTACTGACGAACTACGCCGTTACGATGAACATCTGCGTGACGTAAGAGGATTGGCGGCTGGTACGCGCAAGGGCCGCCTTTACGTCGCGGGCTTGTTGCTGAGACAGAAGTTTAAGGGGCGCCCCCTCAACATATCGAGGTTGCAAGCCGATGACGTTCGCCAATTCCTTTCCAGCCAATTGGAGGCGCGCAGGACAGCTTCCAATGCATCGCGTTACACAGCGGCGCTACGTAGCTACTTTCGCTATCGGGCGATCTGTGGCGACTCAGTAGTCAAGCTCACCGCAGTTATTCTAAATCCCGTCCACTGGAAGCTGGCGTCATTGCCACGCGCGCTCAAGCCGGACGAGATTGAACTCCTGCTGAACTCATTCACCGACGATCTTCGTTGGCCGAAGCGCGGTTACGCCATCATTCGTTGCGCATTGGATATGGGGCTGCGGTCGTGCGAGATCGCCAACTTGAAGATTAGCGACATCGACTGGCGTACTGGAATCGTAACCTTACGTGGAACGAAATCGCTGCGGCAGGACATTTTGCCTTTGCCAATGGAAGCCGGACAAGCATTGGCAGATTATCTCCAAAACGAGAGACCTCGTACTGCTAACACTTCGATCTTCGTTCCTTATCTTGGGGGTCATGATCTACCAATGACTGCAGGTGCAGTTCGAGGTGTGATCCGATGGGCGTATAAGCGCATCGGCCTGAAGCATGCACGTTCGCACGCGCTGCGCCACGCCTTTGCCTGTCGTTTGGTTGAGAACGGCAGTTCACTCAAAGAAGTCGCCGACCTGCTGCGTCACCGCTCGTTGAGCACCACACTGATTTACGCCAAGCTCGACACGCCGAAGTTGGCAGCGGTTGCCCTGCCGTGGCCGGGGAGCACATCATGAGAGCGCGAGTCAGCTTACAGAAACGGATCACCGACTATCTTGCAGAGCGGCGGCTACTTGGCTTTGAACTGCGCTCTCGCGACACATTGCTGGCTGGATTTGCCCACTACGTTGATGCTCAGCATCACCATGGACCACTCACAGCCGATATCATGATCGAGTGGGCACGCCATGATAAATGGCACCATGAAACGCCAGCAACTTGGGCTACCCGGCTTGCCAGAGTTCGCCATTTCGCGCGTTACCTGAAGCAGTTCGAACCGGAGACAGAAGTTCCAGATGAATTGGTCTTCGGTCCTGAGGCAGGCCGTGTTGCCCCACACATCTTCCATGATGAGGAAATCGTCCAATTGCTCGCAGCAACCCGCCAGATTGGACCTCCGGGCAGTATTCGACCTGCAACCTATGAAACCCTGTTTGGCCTGATGGCCTCGACCGGTCTGCGAGTTTCGGAAGCCATCCATCTGCGTGACACCGATGTCGATCTCAAGCTTGGAATTCTCACCATCCGGCAAACCAAGTTTGCCAAGTCACGCCAGTTACCAATTCACCCAACTGCAGTTGCCGCATTGATGAAATACCGCCGGCAACGTGTACGGCACGTTTCTACCACCGCTGAGATGCCATTCCTGATTAGCAGTCGTGGTCGACGACTTGGGGAACCTCTCTGCGGACGTCAGGTTCATCGTGTATTCAACATGCTGCGCGACAGTCTGAACTGGGTAAATCGTGGCGGTCACGCAGCACCACGTCTGCATGACCTGCGCCACACTTTTGCGGTCAGGCGCATGATGCTCTGGCATGCCGATGGCACCGACATTGATCAGATGATGCTGGCGCTATCGACCTATATGGGCCATGCCGAGATCTTTTATACCTATTGGTATCTGACGGCTGTACCGGAACTGATGGCTTTGGCCGGCGGAAAATTCGAGCGATACGCTAACATGGCAGGAGGCTGCGATGAGTAAGCGCATTAGTTCCCCACCGTCATTTGCTGCGATTGTACAAGCCTACTTCACTGAGTACCTGACCCAGCAACGGGCACTTAGCCCGCAGACCATTGCTGTCTATCGGGATGGTTTCGTTCTGTTTCTCAACTTTGCCGAGGTACGTTTGAGCAAGTCGCCAGAGTCCATAGCGTTGGCGGATATCACACCGGAATTGATCATGGACTTCCTCGATCATCTGGAACGCCAGAGGCACAATTCTGTGCGCAGCCGCAATGCGAGATTGGCGGCGCTGCGCTCGTTTCTGAAATTTGCGGGGCATCGTGACGTGGCATCGCTCCAGGTAATAGAGCGTGCCTTGGGGGTTCCGGTAAAGAGATTCGAGCGACCTATGTTCGGCTATCTGTCGCGCGAGGAGATGATGACGGTAATCGGCACACCGGGCGAGTCATGGCTGAGTCAACGGGATCATGTGCTGTTTCTGCTGATGTACAACACTGGGGCGCGCGTATCGGAGATCATCGGAGTCAAGGTTAGCGACGTGGTACTTGATGATAGTGCCGCCTGCGTCCATCTCCACGGCAAGGGCAGAAAGCAGCGGAGCGTGCCACTGTGGCATTCGACTGTGAAGATAGTGCGAGCCTGGTTGCGTTTCAATCGCCAGTTCGAAGCAACATCAACGTTGCTGCCAAGTCACGACGGAAACACAATGACGCGCTCGAATGTGACGAAGCGACTGATACTGGCGGTACGAACGGCCTCGGAGCAACATCCCCGTCTGGTACAACAGCATGTCTCGCCACATACGATCCGCCACACTACGGCGATGCACTTGTTGCAGGCTGGTGTCGATATCAGCGTCATCGCACTCTGGCTCGGCCACGAGAGTCCGGAAACTACACATCATTACGTTGAGGCTGATCTGACAATGAAGGAACGAGCCTTGTCCAAGCTTCACGAGCCAGACGTTAAGATACAACGCTACCGTGCGCCTGACACATTGATCAACTTTCTAAAAATGCTTTGATTATGTGAAGTGCAAATAACGCGCCAACCTCTGCCCATCAGCGATTGGCGCGTATCATCAGAATCAAATCCACATAATCGAGCGGTCTACATAATCGGCCTTAGCGGACGGTGGCAGACGACTAGATATTATTGCTATCGACTGTCTGCTTCTGCACTGAGCAGATGGCGTATCCTTTAGCGCAGGTAGCTAAAACAATTCGACTCCAGTACATTGCTGCCCATCTAAACGATGGAGGTGAATTACGATATTTCGTGCCATTGAAAACTGTGCTCAGAGTATAAAAATAAATTACAATTGCAATTAACGAGTTATTAAGGGGTTCGAGGTGGCAGAAAAGAACCATAAGATAAAGATCATCTTTATCATCAATGGGCAAGACTATCCCATTGAGTCGAACATAAACGCGCCGCTCATGGAAGCTGTGCAACGTGCGCTTGCTGAGAGCAATAATACAGGCCGCCCACCTGACGAATGGGAAGTCCGTGATGCTAGTGGCGTGCTGCTCGAGAAGCATCGCACACCTAAAGATATTGGCTTACTTGAAGGGGTTCGGCTCTTTCTAAGCCTACGTGTTGGGGCAGGCGGCGTTGACCAGAGTAGACCCTGAGGTTAGTCGGCTCAAGTTTGAGCGCGAAGTAAAGCGGTTAGCTGATCATCAAGCTGAACTACAACATCGTGGTATTTTTTTATTCGGCATCCCAACCTATCCAATTGTTGAGTTAGTTTTTGTTCCGCGTCACCCGTTGCAAGTAGTTTTGGCAACACAACAACCCAGCGATATCGAACTGCCACCAGGCTTGCCTCCAGGCGCAATCTCGATGGCCGTTGCCGTAGTTCCGAGCATTTCAGCGCAAGCTTTCAAAGCACGATTCGATCTTACGGATTATGACCTGCGAGCACCTTCATTGGAATTCCGCAATCCATGGACAGATGAACTCCTGTCATATGGCACTATGTTTCGTGCTCTCGAGTATGAAAAAGACCGGCAAGCACACCTTGTTTTGCTAGACGAACATCCAACTACCCACAAGCCCTTCCTTTGTCTGCGTGGTATCAGGGAATATCACGAGCATCCTCAACATTCTGGCGATGAATGGCTGCTATATCGAAATGAAATGAGCCTTTTTTCTATTGTGATGTCGCTGTGGCGAGTGAGCATCGATATAGTTCGCCCCATGCTAGCCCCACATCCCACTGGACTTCAGGTTCAATGGAATGCAGAGGAGAAGGCCTGAATGGCACTGGCACCTTTTTTTGAACGCGTATACGGTGCGCTCGGCGGCCACTTATCCATTTCAAGACAATCGCTGACTTTGGCATTAGCAAAGGTCGTCGTCGGTATTCGATGTGGCCCGAATCCCAATGAGAATGATATCTGGATCGCCGAACTATCAACCAATTTGCTGGCTAGACTTTATCCGAAAATTGCCATTTCGGGGCCGGACGAAAAACTCGTTGCAGAGTTGTGCAAGCTCGCTTTAGAGATCAATCCAAAAATTGGATTAGTAAAAAGCTCGCCCGATTCGACAACAATATGCATCGGCTCAGCCATAGCAGAAGGCGCGATTTTCCCAAGCGCGAGTGGATGGGTCGCTCGCGTCAATCACATATCCTCGCAGCACGATGGGCCATCGAACCCATATTCCGCCGGAGCGGCGGCAGCTTTAGCGTGTGCAGATCTATTTAGGCGCGTATTTCTTAAAAGCGAAGCCGAGCGAGATGTTTCTGTGTCGTTGCTTAACTACGATGAAAGCACTGGAGCTAATCTAAAGCTCGCAGACTCTGACATAGGCAATGTACTCTTTGTCGGCGTAGGTGCCGTGGGTAATGCTGCATTGTGGGCTCTCTCGCGAGACACTCAAATACAAGGGCGACTCTGGCTTGTCGACGGTGAAGAGGTCACGCTTTCTAATCTTCAGCGTTATGCGCTAACCACTTTTGCAGATGTTGGGCGTTCGAAAGTTTTGCTGGGTCAGGTGGCTCTCTCCGAGACGAAATTAACTATCGAGACGATGCAGTCAACGCTCGAACAATTTGTTGAGACTCAAGGTGCTATCGATATCCCTGTGACGGTCATATCGGTTGACAACGTGGAAGGCCGCCGATCAGCTCAAGCAATGTTGCCACGGCTTGTTATTAATGGATGGACGGGCGACCAAGCACTCGGTACATCTTGGCATATCTTCTCCCGAGATGCCGCCTGCCTAGCCTGTCTCTATCATCCACATGGGCAGGGGACTTCAGCAGTCGAGCAAGCGGCAAAAGCCTTGGGTCTGCCACATGACCGTGCAGCTCTTCTCTGGGTTAGCCGCCAGCCACTTTCCAGTGATGACATTAAAATCGTAGCGAATTCGCTTGGAGTAAAAGAGTCCGTATTGAAACCGTGGCTCAATAAGTCTTTAGGTGACATCTACACGGACGTGGTGTGTGGGGCTGTGCCGCTCGATGTTACTGGCGTTGGTAAAGTGGAAACAGTGCCACTCGCGCACCAATCGGCGCTCGCAGGCATTCTTATGGCTGCCGAACTAGTGAAGCGAACTCAACCGAAACTTGCGGCACTTTCACAGCCAGAGCCCCTGATTTCTTGGGATGACGTTTTGCGTCCGCCGCCTCTAATCTGGGGGAAGCCGCGGGCACGTGAGAAAGGCTGTATATGCGGTGACCCAGATTATCAGAGTGCATATCGAAAGAAGTGGGGGGTGCCAGATTAAAGCGGTTCACCAGTGTGTTTCACTTTGATGTAATCTTTTCCGCCCTTCTGTACGTCCCAGTGGTCTTCGCCTTTATGCCCTCCCCGCCCTTTATGCCACAACCAAATCCTTCCTTCAAAATCCCTGTACCCAGTCTGTTGACGCTCTCTTGAAAATTCATGAGGAAATGCTCGGCCTTCCCGCCAGGTAGCTTGAGAAATAGACTCAGGTCGCCACTCAAGAGGCGGTATATAAAAACACTTACCGTTGACTTGCCATCCTCTTCTGCATGCTTCCTCGAGTTCATCGCAGATTTGCGCAACTGGAACTCGACGAAAATTATTCTGCAAAGGGTCGTTATCAGGTA
Organism: Gallionella sp.; assembly: GCA_025350705.1. GTDB lineage: Bacteria > Pseudomonadota > Gammaproteobacteria > Burkholderiales > Gallionellaceae > Gallionella. The sequence continues at coordinate 47,844 of JANXXH010000061.1, read as the reverse complement.
TTAATGGGTTCGGTAAGTAGCAGGGGTGCTCTCCATTTGGCGCAGTGCAACGAACATCCCATGGGTCGAGGTCTGGTATTGCAAACGGATGTACAGCATAATTCTCAAGATTCACTAGAACGCAATGATGTGAAAATTCCGGCTGATCCCCGCATGGCTCACAGAAAATTTCTACCTCATTTGCAGCTAAATTCCAATCTGATCGCCGTATTATTGGAACAACGATCTGCGGGTTGCGCCAGTCCGTAAGGCCACCTAATTCATCTCGAAGTGCACGCTTCCAACCTTCTCGAAGGTTGGGCGGTGCGAGTGGGTTCGGCGTTGCACGGCAAACGCTGTCTAAATTTCGTTTGCAATGGTCAATGAGTCTGAGAATTAAACTGAATCTGCCGCGTCCTTTACGTCCTTCGAGAGATTCCCAAAAAGCAACACACTCTTCTTCCTCAATGAACCGCACAGCGGTTAATTTAGTTCTTTCCAAGAGATGGAGATAATCACGAAGTACATTTTGAGGTCCTTCATCTGGGCCGAGTCCCGCTTCAAGAGGCCATGGATAGTCGAGCAGCAACCTCGTCATGAATTGGAATCACGTGCTCGCCTTACGGCATTGATTTGAATTTCCGTTTCGTAGGCCTCTTCGAGGAATCGTTCCGGCCAGTGAAGCTCCTCCTCGTATCCCAAGCCCACTGGTCGAGGGGGCCTGCAAACTCCGTCCTTCGGTGGATCAATAAAATATACTGCAATCTTATCCATCAAGCTAGGATCCTGTGCAGCACGAAGTCGCAATCGGTGAAAGAACATTTCTGAATGTGTCTCTACGAGAGCAGTTCGTCCAGACAATGCAAGCGAACAAAAGAAGTCTGCGATATCACTCTGTGGTCTTGGATGTAAATGCGCCTCTGGTAGGTCGACAATGAGCAGACTATCCTCGGGCTGAAGAAGGCCCGCTATCAGCACAGGAATAACTTGGCTGACACCAAACCCAATTTCCGTTATGTCATGTTTCGATTGCCCCTTTGGTGAAACGCGCATTTGTAAATCTTTGCTTACTCCTGATGATGGAACAATCTCAACATGCGAGGCAATCTCAAGTCGTAATAGCCATGCATTCAGTGCATTGCTAAGTGTTTCGTGCTTTGCTTTCCATTCAGTGTCACTTTTTCGAGCCTCATCAATGCTGTTCGGAATTGCTGGGGGTTCAGCATATTTAACTTTATCCGATCCTCTATCAAGAAGAATAGATGGCGCCCACTCCCCGCTATAACCGATGGGCTGATATCTGTGAGTCCCGTCCTTATATCCTCGGGTTGGTCGTTTCCGATTTGCGCGTAAGTAGGTTAGTTTATCGAGGAACGAACGTAAAATACTGCTGGCCGCACCACTTAAAACTCTTGGCGTGCCGGTCATGTGCTGAACTGCCTTCACTATCAGGCCGTCAAGGATGACAGAAACTTGAGTTGTATCTTCCCGCCACGTCTGTTCGTCGGTTTTTTTTATCTGGATAACCTGTTTTAAATCGGTGGCTGAGCTGGTTTTATGGAACGCACCCTCGACCGGTACTACGCCACTAATCTGCCCTTGAGGGACGTTTGCTGCTGTTTGGTAGATTGGTTTTTCAGTTGCACTTGGTTCTCCACTTGGATGAGCAATGTAGCTCAAGAGAAGTTCATCAGTGTGGAGCATTCCTCCGAAGCCGAGCTCAACAAGACCTCCAGTGGTTTCCAGTTCTATTTTGACCGGGCCTAACGTGCCTTCCGTTCTCAAATCGCTCGTTTTTCCGAGATCGACTGGCCATTCATCAACATCATTGGGTGGTGGTGATAATGAGGCTTGTGGCGTTGAAGCATAAGCCTTGTGCGCATAAGACAAAGCAGCCAGCGCCTGTCCAAAGGAAGATTTGCCAGCGCTGTTTGGCCCTATCAAAACAGTGAGTGGCTTCAGTTCAATGCGAGCGTCTTGAAATCCGCGGAAGTTTTGAAGCCGAATAGCTTTAATGTTCATTAATCGTCAATCACTTCAAAAAGAGTCTCAACTTCTCTTGTGCTCATCTCTCGCCATTCACGACCATGAAGCCTGTATACAGCCCAAGAAGTTGGCTCCGCTGGTGCACTTCCAAAATTTGGCACGACAAGAGACAAGCCGCCTTCGGCAGTCACGATCGCATATCGATCATCGGCATCAGAATGATAGGCCCTTCGCGGATGGCTATGAACCTGGGCGATCAGGCGTAATCCAGTATCTGAGAGGTCGCGGTTTAATTCAAATAAAGTTTCACCGTTCACAAAATAGCCCACACCATCTTCGTTGGAGATTGCTTTCTGCTTAGGAACGAATGCCTGAACGACATGGGCTTTCCCTGTGTTGGGCTCAATATCACCCACCCACAGCACGAGAACCTCCCAGCCATGAGAACCAAATTCACGCATTGTTTCTAGCATTTGGTCGATAGTTACACGATTGACTGTAATATGCCGAAGAAAATTATGTTGATTAGTTGCCATAGTCAATAAGATACCACAACTCTTTATGGACTGTGGTGGCGCATGTTAGCGAGCGTAATACACAGGGGTTGAGTGTTTGCATTTTAGAGTTTTGAGTGGCCGAAATGTGTCGAAAATAACGATACGAAAAAGTTGTAAGCGGACGTTACCGCAGGCTGAACAAACCGCCTTTTCATAAAGTCGCCACAGTCCGGTATGGCCGATGAACGGCCCTCCATGGCGATTCTCCTGACTGGCTGCTGTGTGTCGATTCCTGCCCTTCGCGTACGTCCGGTTTAGAGCAGCGTAATAACAACATTATCTGGCAACAGTGATACTACCTGTCAGATCAAATCTACAATAGCAGTCTGTGTGTTATTGGTGTGCTGCCTGTGTGTTGAACGTGCGTTTTTTGTGTGTGTTATTGTGTGTTCTGTTGCAACCCGGTTAATGCGGCGAACGTCAGGCTACTTGGCCGTGTAGCGGTATTACTTCCGCGCCGGCCTTCAATTTGTCCAGATAATCCGCCCATGCCTGCATCATGGCAATCCTCCAAATCCAGAATGTGCGCGCAGCGGATCAATATCACGCAGCAAGGCGTAGCGGCTCAATCTTCGGGCGTTTACCCTTTGCCGCTTGCCACAGTTCATAATCATCCTGTAGCCCCATCCACATTTCCGGGCTGGTTCCTAGTGCGGCGCGTAAGCGCAAGGCCATGTCCGCCGATATGCCGGACGATCCATTCAGAACGCGGGAAAGCGTGGCGCGGGCCACGCCCAGATGCTGCGCCGCATCAGTTACGCTCATATCGCCCAGCCATTCGCGCAGGATTTCGCCGGGGTGCGGGGGGTTGTGCATGGTTGCCATTTTATTTACCTCTCAGTGATAGTCCTGATAATCCACCAGTAGCGCATCGCCATTTTCAAAGCGGAAAGTGATGCGCCAGTTTCCATTTACCGTAACCGCCCAATGCCCTGCCAGATTGCCTTTTAGCGGATGCAATTTCCAGTTCGGCACTGCCATATCTGTAGGCGTCTTTGCACGGTTCAATGCGGCCAGTTGCAGGCGTAGGCGGGGTGCATGGGCAGTCTGAATACCTGCTTTCGTACCTGTCTCGAAAAAGGCTTTAATTCCCTTGTGCGCAAAGCTCTTAATCATGAAAGCAGATTGTAGCGCGATATGTTACACATTTCAATACGACGGTGTGTATTGCCATGCATGGCGCGCGCGTATTGGTTGGGAAACTCAAGAGACTAAACCTTGACGCGCAGCGGTATCACATCAGCACCCGCTTTTAAACCGTCCAGATAATCCGCCCATGCCTGCATCATTGCAGTGCGTTCTGGGAGATACATGCGCCACGATTCCCGTTTATATGCTGCTTTCACTTTGTTAGGTTCTTCGTGGGCAAGTTGCCGTTCTAACCATTCCTGTTTGTAGCCCATGTTGTCCAGGATCGTTGAGGCCATCGCCCTGAAGCCGTGCGGGGTCATTTCGTCATTAGCCCATCCCATGCGCCGCAATGCCGATCTAATCGCGTTGTCACTCATCGGCCTGTCGTGGTCGCGTTCGCCGTGGAATACATACTTGCCGCGCCCTGTCAGCGGTTGTATCTCGCGCAGCACTTCCACGGCCTGCCGTGCCAATGGGACTATGTGTTGGGTTTCTGTTTTGGTGATGAAGTAACACCACTCAGCCGAATCTAGATTTAGGTCTTTCCATTCCATCTTGCGAAGTTCGCCGGGGCGCACGAATAGCAGGGGCGAAAGTTTGAAAGCGGATTTCACAATGTACGATCCCTGATAGCCGTCAATGTCGCGCATCAGTTCGCCCACCTTTTTGGGTTCAGTTATGGCGGCAAAGTGTTTATCTTTTTTCACCGGGGGGAGTGCGCCGCGTAGGTCGCCCGTAGGATCACGTTCAGCGCGTCCGGTTGCCACGGCATAGCGAAACACTTGCCCGCAACAGGCAAGGGCGCGATGTGCAGTTTCCAGTGCGCCACGGCTCTCTATTCGGCGTATCGCTGCCAGTAATGCGGGCGCGGCAATCTCGCCAATAGGCCGCGCACCGATCCAAGGGAAAACATCTTTTTCCAGTCTGGCGATGATCTTGCTTGAATGGTTTTCTTTCCAGTTGGGCGAATGGCGCACAAACCACTCGCGGGCGACATGCTCGAAACTGTTTTCTGTCAGTGCTGTTTGTGCCGCCTTTTGCGCCTGCTTCACCGCGCCGGGGTCGGTATCGTTCGCCAGCAGCTTGCGTGCATCTTCACGGCGGGAGCGTGCATCAGCCAAGCTCACGTCTGGATAAACACCTAGTGCCAGTGTTTTTTGTTTGCCCGCGAAGCGATAAGCAAGCCGCCAATATTTCCCGCCATTCGGCTCTACCAATAGGAATAGCCCGCCGCCGTCAGACAGCTTTTGAGGCTTTTCGGTACCCTTCACTTTTCTTACTGCTGTGTCGGTCAGTTTGTTCATAACGTCACCTCATTTGCAGTTGCCATCAAGAATGCGCGCACCGCCGCCGTTTGATCTGTAGTAAGCGCGAGCGTTGTTGTTTTTGATTGGATAGTCAGGGAATCGCCTTTCAATGAAAGCTGAAAAGCTGGATTGATTAACTCAATGGGTTGGATTTGCTGTTCGGCCTTTTGCGCCTGCTTCACTGCGCTCGGGTCTATGCCATTCGCCAGTTGCTTGCGTGCATCATCGCGGCGGGTGCGTGCATCAGCCAAGCTCACATCAGGATAAACACCAAGTGCCAGTGTTTTCTGTTTTCCGGCGAAGCGATACGCAAGCCGCCAATACTTCCCTCCATTCGGATGCAGCAATAGAAACAGCCCGCCGCCGTCTGTCAGTTTGTAGGGTTTACCGCTTGCTTTTGCTTGCGCTGCATCTCTGTCAGTCAGTGCCATTTTTATAACCTGTTGGTAGGTAGCAATGACAGAATATCACCTACCAACAATAATGCCAACATTTGTTGGTGGTTTGCAATGAATGAGGATGGACTGCTTTGGACTACCAAAACCAACCTATGCGTTAATTCATGCGGGTTTGGTGGACTTGCTTGGACTGCTTTGGACGGGTTTTTGGTGGTGATAGGTGGATTTGAACCACCGACCTCAGCGTTATGAGTGCTGCGCTCTAACCACCTGAGCTATATCACCGCGAAGAGCGCGGCATTCTCCAGATTTCACCCTACTTTGTCAATGCGCAGGAGACTTTGCTCAGCTCGCTCCCGGCAAAATCTTTCTGCATTGCAGTCAATTTAGCCTCCGTCGCGGCATCAACCCTGTTCAGCATGAATACTGTGGCTTTAAATTTGCTGGCGTGCTCGCCAACCTTTGCGGATCGAACCCTTTTGCCGCGCAAGTAATCGAGAAAGTTTTGTGCCGAATCCCGCGTCTTGAACACCCCCAGAGAAATAGCATTGAGCGTAGGTCCCGGAGTTTGCACCACAAAATATTCCTTGATGCCCCGCGCCTTGAGTTCGGCGATTTTCCGGTTGATCGCTGCCCTGTTCAAAAGCGGCGGGATATACACCCAATATCCTGCGTCACGCTCAACTTTGCGTTGGCTTAATTTATCGGCCAATTGCAAGCCGGACAACACAGCTGTAGCACGTTTCAAATCCAAACCTGAAAAATCGCCCCATTCCATACAAACCTGCGTATTCGGTTTCGCTGCCGCATGCGCCTCCACTTTTGCGGCGGGCTGAGCGAGTGCTGCAGGGACTTGCGCCGGCATCACAGCAATAGGTGCTGACGAGGCCAGTACCGGCGCAGGTGCGGGTACAGTCTTGGTCGGTGCACTTTGAGGCACAGCAGGCATCAGGCGGATCATTTCACTGTTCAGCTCCGGTTGTGCTTGTCCCCCTTGTTGGTCCCAGCCAAACCCGCCGTTCTGCATCACAGCAAATAAAATCACATTCCCCAACAATAATATCCAGAATAAATTTTTCATCATGCGTTCGCTTCCTGAGCCATCAACAACAGTCCTTGCAAAACCAGATTATCCACGATGGGGGGCGGCACACTGAAAAGTTTTTGATTGAAGTGTGGCTGCAACAGCCCTGCCACCCCACCGCTCAATATCACCTGCGCACCAGCATCGTTCAGCAAAGAATATTGCCGCTCAATCGCGCCACAACTGGCTTGAATCGCGCCACTGTATATCGCGTCGGCGCTTTTCAACGGAAACGGCATGTAGTCTCCCCGTTCTGATTTCAATTGATTTGCTGCATCAACCAAACTGCGCTGCATCAATTCCACTCCTGGAAGGATCAATCCACCGAGAAATTCACCACGCTCGGATAATGTATCTATCGTGGTCGCCGTGCCGCTATTCACTACCAGGCACTTCCCTTGCACCAAGTGCCATGCTGCAATCAAAGCCGCCCACCGGTCACTGCCGAGTTGGGTTGCGTTGGAATAACTATTATGCACGCCGCACTGCGCCTCCTGAGCTACAACAAAATGAAGTTGCGACTTGTTTATACCGATTTTGTGGATGTGTTGCGCGACTTTTTCCCCGGCAACATTGCTTACCCATATTTGCTGTATATCTTGTGACTCTGGAAAGAGCCGTGGTAACTCATCAGACTGTTCGACAAGCAATACGCCGCTCCGCAGCCACTTGCCCCCGTTCGCCTCCGACACGTTGCTGATAGAACTACTAGCCATTCGTCTGGGCGAGTCAACTACACTCGCTTCGTCCACCAAAGCCCACTTGATGCGCGTATTGCCCGCATCGATCAACAACCTCATCGCCGCACCCCCGATACGTTTGCCGATAGGCCAGATTGCGAGAGGGAGTACGATGCGGTTTCTCCCGCACCCGAGTGCTCCGCACCACCGTCTCGCAACTGCACCCCAACTTCGCCGGAATTTAAATACCGCATTCCCTGTGCGGTTTCAAGGCACAACTCCCCGCTATCGTTAACCCCGCGCGCCACTCCGCTCACCGTAGAGCCATCCGGCATGTGCAGATTAACCTGTTGATGCTGGTGAATATGGTATTGCTCCCACTCTTTACGCAGCGAAGCAAACCCATCTTGCGCAAACTGCTGCAACGCGCGCGCCAACTCCTGCAACAAGGCAGCCAACAACTGATTGCGCATGGGCATCGTTGCGCACACTTCATCCAGCGCAATAGCAGGCTTATTTATCTGCGCAACCAGGCTGGCGGGCAAGGTGCAGTTCAAACCGATACCGATCACCACCGCACTTGGCCCGAGCATATCGCCTTGTGCCTCGATGAGTATCCCGCCTAATTTTCCCTGCGGCGTCAAGATATCGTTCGGCCATTTCAACCGCACTCCCAGCGCACCCAGCTTGTCCAATGCGCGCGCAATAGCCACACCTACCGCCAGACTCAATCCTGACAAGCTATTCAGTCCGCAATCAAAATGCCACAACAGCGAAAAAGTCAGTGAGCTACCCAAGCTGGAATGCCAAGCCCGCCCCATCCGGCCTCGCCCGGCAGTTTGCAGCTCGACTGCCAGAACGCTGCCGGTAGGCGCAGCCAGACCGGCGCGTTGCAATAGCAGAGTGTTGCTCGATGCAGCCTGCGGCATTATCTCGATATCGAATTTTCCTGCATCCTTACCCAGCCAGCCCTCTACCTCGCTTTTTTCCAATCGTTGCCATGGGCGCGCCATGCGATAGCCTCGACCGCGGATTCGTTGCAACACCACACCGAAATCCGCAACCTCGGCCAGCGCGTTGAACACACTGGCACGCGTCACTCCCAACCGGTTCGCCAACACTTCGCCGGAATGGAATTCTCCGTCCGCCAACAAATTCAGCAACTGCCAAGTTCGATCGCCAACCATCCCTGTCGTCATTGTGCCAGGTCAATATTCGGTGGGCCAAAATCAAGAAAGCCCATAATTTCGTCGCGCCTTTTCAAGGCGTCCTGATAGCCTAGATCGATCAACGCGCGGCAGAACTTTTTTTCGGTCAGCAGATAACTCACCAGCACCGCTCCGCTCCGCTGCCTTGCGCCGACCAGCCTCAGCAGCAGGCGTATCGTCCAGGGCAATTCCGATGCATAGCGTTCGGCGATCTTATCGATCGGCTGGCTGGGTGAAACAACCAGCACATCGACATGCCTGAGATTGGCGCGTTGCCGCATCTCTTCCGGCATGATGCCAACCAGATCATTGATCTTTTTCACCCGCTCCAGATCCACTTCCAGGCTGTCAAGAAAAATGCTGTTCATGGCATGTCCGGCGATCCGAGCCAATGAGGGATATTCACCATCCTCACCGCGATCTGGCTGTGGAATATTTCCATTCGCTGTAACGCCGATCACTAACACGCGAGTTGCCCCAAGATGCAGCGCGGGGCTGATCGGCGCGATCTGGCGCATCGAACCGTCGCCGAAATATTCACGGTGGATCAAGGTTGCCGGAAATATAAAGGGCAGTGCTGCCGAAGCCAACAGGTGACGGGTATTGATATCCATCGCAATTCCCACCCGCCCGGTACGCTGCCAGGGGACCAACTCTTTCACGCCCTGGTAAAAGGTCACTGATTGCCCGGAACCATATCCGGAAGCAGTGATGCTAAGCGCGTGAAGAGCGCCTGCATCTATGTTCTGCTGGATCATCTCGCAGGGCAACATCTGCTCCAGCAATTCACTCAACGGGGAATTATCGAGCAGCGAAACCTGATTGAGCTTGTTGATCCCCATTGCACTAAAGATCAGCCCCGCAATCCACAGCATGGTGTTATTGAACACACCGATGAAATCGGTGCGATACACTTGATCGGCATGGAAGTTCTTCCAGGTATTGACCATATACTGCACACCCATACTGAAATTCTGCGCATTCACCGCGATCACGGCAGCATTGAGTGCGCCTGCCGATGTGCCGCAGATTATCGGAAACGGACTGCGCGCACGACGCGGCAAGAATTCCGCAATCGCTTTGAGTACGCCTACCTGATAGGCGGCTCTGGCACCGCCGCCGGTGAGTATTAGTGCTGCACGTTTTTCCATTCGCGCCCTATTCGACTTCAGCCTGCACCGATTCCAGCGCATCTTTCAACGTCTCTTCGGGCAAGGCATTCAGCGCCTCAGACAACTGATCGGCCGCATCCACCACCGCTATCGGCAAAGTTCCGGCATCGGTATTCGCCACCAGCACCGCAGCCGCACCCACCACCTTGAGCAACCTTGAGCGCTCCTGCATCATCATCTCGAACTCTTCGCGCAACATTGCGGCTTCCTGTGTGTTCATTGGCATCTTATTATTCCTCTAGTGTGTCTTTACGCCGGCTACTGCCAACGCGCTCATGTTTACGATACGCCGCACCGTGGCTGTCGAAGTCAGAATATGCACCGACTTGTTCGCCCCCAACAAGATCGAGCCTATGGTAACTCCATCCCCTGCCGCCATCTTCAGCAGATTATAAGCAATATTGGCCGCATCCAGATTCGGCATGATGAGCAGATTCGCAACGCCCTTCAACCGTGCGGACGGAAAAGATTCCACACGCAGACTCTCCGACAGCGCTGCATCGCCGTGCATCTCGCCTTCCACTTCCAGCCCCGGAGCAAGTTGTTCGAGCAGTTCGCGCGCCCGGCTCATCTTGCGCGCCGAAGCGTCGTCATGACTGCCGAAATTTGAATGCGACAGCAGCGCGACTTTCGGCGTCAAGCGGAAACGGCGCACTTCTTCCGCTGCCAGCATGGTCATTTCGGCGATCTGTTCGGCACTCGGATCGAGATTGACATGGGTATCGCAAATGAACAGAGTATTCTTTGGCAGCATCAGAATATTCATCGCCGCGTACACGCTCACGCCCGGCCTGTGCCCGATCACTTCGTTGATATAGCGCAAATGCCTCAGCGGCAGCGAAACCGTACCGCACAGCATCGCGTCCGCCTCACCTTTATGTACCAGCATCGCAGCGATCAGGGTATTGTGCCTGCGCATCTCGCGCTTGGCTGAGCTCGGCGTAATGCCATGTCGCTGCATTATCCGGTGATATTCACTCCAGTATTCGCGATAGCGCGGATCGCTCTCCGGATTGATCAATTCAAAATGTTCACCGGCGCGGATGCGCAAACCCAGGTTGGCGATACGTTGCTCTATCACTGCTGGCCGACCCACCAGTATCGGATAGGCAATGCCCTCATCCACCACGATCTGCACCGCATGCAGCACGCGCGATTCCTCTCCCTCCGCATACACCAAGCGCTGCGGCGCGCGCTTGGCGGCCTCGAACACCGGCTTCATCAGCATGTTGGAGTGATACACATAATTGTCCAACTGTTCGCGATACGCTGCCATGTCGTCAATCGGCCGCTCAGCCACACCGCTATCCATCGCTGCTTGAGCCACCGCGGGTGCAATGCGCGTGATCAGGCGCGGATCGAACGGCTTGGGGATCAAGTGATCCGCACCAAAATTCAGATTTTCATCACCATACACCGCTTCCACTGCGTCCGATGATTCGGCTTGCGCCAATTCGGCGATCGCATAAACCGCCGCACGCTTCATCGCTTCGTTGATAGTGGAAGCACCCACATCCAGCGCGCCGCGGAAAATATACGGAAAACACAACGCGTTGTTGACCTGGTTCGGATAATCGGAACGCCCGGTCGCCAGTATCGCATCAGGTCGCACCGCTTTGGCCTCATCCGGCAGGATTTCCGGCTCGGGATTCGCCAACGCAAAGATCAGTGGACGATTGCCCATTTGCTTGACCATCCCCGGCTTCAATACCCCGCCAGCGGACAACCCCAGAAATACATCCGCTCCGACGATCACTTCGCTCAATGTACGCGCACCAGTTTTCACTGCATAGCGCGCCTTGTTGTCGTCCATCTCTTCGACGCGGCCTTTGTACACCACGCCCTTGATGTCGGTGACGGTGATGTTCTCCATGCGCACACCGAGGCTGACCAGCATATCCAGACAAGCCAGCGCCGCCGCACCCGCACCGCTCACCACCAGTTTTATTTTTGCGATGTCCTTGCCGACCACCTTGAGGCCGTTCAGCAACGCGGCTCCGACGATGATCGCTGTGCCGTGCTGGTCGTCGTGGAACACCGGGATCTTCATCCGCTCGCGCAGCTTGCGCTCGATGTAGAAACATTCCGGCGCCTTGATGTCCTCCAGATTGATGCCGCCGAAGGTCGGCTCCAGCGCAGCGATGATCTCCACCAGCTTGTCGGGATCGCGCTCGGCGATCTCCAGATCGAATACATCGATGCCCGCAAATTTCTTGAACAACATCCCCTTGCCTTCCATCACCGGCTTGGCGGCGAGCGGGCCGATCGCGCCCAGACCCAGGACAGCCGTGCCGTTGGTGATCACCGCGACCAAATTGCCGCGCGCGGTCAGGTTGCGCGCCTCGGCAGGGTTTGCCACGATGGCCTCGCAGGCCGCCGCTACGCCCGGCGAATAGGCCAGCGCGAGATCGCGCTGGGTGATCATCGGCTTGCTCGGGGTAACGGTGATCTTGCCCGCCGGGGACTGGCGGTGGTATTGGAGCGCGGCCTCGCGCAATTGCTCGTCCATTATTTTCTATTTTCCTTGCCAGACAGAATTGCACTGATTATACCGTAGGCAGATAGGCGGCCTCACAGATATGACTAAGCATTTTATCAATCTGCGACTGACTCGACATAGGCTGCAATTCTCGATTACATTCAGCAGAGTCATCCATCAAGCAACGATCAACGCTTGATATGTTAATCTTGAGTCTTGGCTCTGAGATCAAAACCACAAAATCTGTGAACCCTGTTCCCATTCTGATGTATCACAATATCGGGCAACCCCCCGAAGGCGCGAGACTGCGCAGCCTTTATGTGCGCACCGGCGCCTTCGCGCGGCAAATGCGTGTGTTGCGCGCGTTGGGATTTCAAGGTCTTTCCATGTCCGCTGCGATGCCTTATTTGCGCGGCGAAAAAACGGGGCGGGTTGCGGTCATCACGATAGACGATGGTTATGTCGATGCCATAGAGAATGCGCTGCCCGCGCTGCGCGCCAATCACTTCAGCGCCACCTGTTATGTGGTGAGCGGACGCACCGGGCAATATAACGACTGGGACGCTGCCGCCATGAATGTGAGCAAGCCGCTGATGAGTAACGCTCAGGTGAAAGAATGGCACGCCGCCGGCATGGAGGTAGGCGCGCATTCCCGCACTCACCCGCGTTTAACAAATTGCACCGATGCCGAATTGCTTGCCGAAATCGCTGGCAGCAAAAGCGACATGGAAGCGCTCATCGGCGCGCCCGTCACGCAGTTTTGCTACCCCTATGGTGACCACGATACGAGAGTGGAGGCGGCAGTCAGGCACGCCGGATACAGTGCCGCAACCACGACTCGACGTGGCCGCGCGAACCCGGGCGATGACCTGATGCAATTGCGGCGGATACTGGTGGTTGGAAGTCACTTCCTCCAGATGTTCCTGATAAAATTATTCACCTCTTACGAAGACAAACGCGGATGAGATTGCTCTTCGTTGGCACTAACCGCGGCGGCGGCGGCACTGAAAGCCACTTTGTTACCCTTGCGCTGGCGATGCTTGCGGCAGGACATAATGTAGCTGCCGTGGTCTATCCGGGTTCACCGATACACATAGGCCTGTCAGGGCATGGCGTGAAACTTTACAACGGCATTTTCAGAAATGCCTTCGATCCTCGCGGCATCCGTGCCGTTTTGAAAGCAAGCCGGGAGTATCACCCCGACTGGATCATCGGCAGCTTCAGCAAGGAATACTGGCCTCTGGCTCTCATTGCACGCGGTCTGCGAATCAAGCTGGCTCTGTTCAAACACATGGATTTTCCCCTGCGTCCTGCCACCCGTTATTTCATCCCGCGACTGGCCGACCGTTTCATTGTTATCTCCGGCTACATGCGCGATTGCTTCATCGCTTATGGCATCCCTTCGTCTCGTATTCAAGTTCTTTATAATCCTCTCGACCTGGATTATTTCCGTCCCGACCCGCTGTTGCGTCACGCCACCCGCGAGGCCTTGGGCTTAAAGGAAGATGACATCGTGCTCGGATTTGTCGGCGCCTTGCATCACGACAAGGGTATCTTTGTCCTGGCCGATGCCGTTAACCAGGCCATGGCCAGCTTGCCCAAGCTCAAGGCATTGTGGGTGGGCAAAGGCCCCCACTCCGCAGAATTCATGGCACACCTCCGCAACAGCAGCTTCGCTACTCGCCATATCATTCACGAATGGACTGCCGATGTGCGGCCCTACTACGCCGCGATGGACATTTTTGCCATACCCTCGCTAAGGTCCGAAACTTTTGGGCGCGTCTCCATCGAAGCACAAGCCTGCGACTTGCCCGTGTTGGGCAGCTTCCATGGCGGGATTCCCGAAACACTCGAGCCCGGCATCGCCGGTCAACTACTTCCCCCTGGCGATATTCCCGTATGGCGCGACGCTATCCTTGCCATGGCTGGTGATGAGCAATTGCGTGGGCGAATAAAAGAGCAGGGGCGTGCCTGGGTAACACGACAATTCAGCGCACCGGTTATTGCACGGCAGTTTGAACTGCTACTGGAAGGGAAACATTAGGGCGACGAAGTCACCTCGTACGAATCAAATCTTGCCTCTCTCTGCGACTATCGATTTCTGATCCCCGCCAGCACCTTCTCCAGCCGTTTCACCGACACGATCACCGGCGTTTTCAGCTCTTGAGCGTGGCCGATATCAAGGACATCAAGAAAGCGAATGTCAGGGATTTGCTGGAGATCTTCACCGAAACCGGTGTGACACACTTGCCGGTGATGGAAACAACCGGAGGCAATGAACAACGCCTGCGCGAGCTGCTCTCGTTTGCCAAAGTGAAATGCCTGCTGGTTGATTTGGCGTGAGCAGCCATAAGATGGGCTCAGGTTTTGCTTGCAGCCCACCTTGAAGTGGCGTGCCAGAGGAAGTGATCTGGGCACTGGCAAGAAATAGTCTCACTTCTTTGAAGTTTCGCTTTCGGGCAGGCCCTTTAACGAAAGTAAAGGGCGGCTTTCAACACGTTACGGTCGTCCAACTTATTCGAAGCCGTAGTTTCGAGCGGGTTCTTACTAAAGTTCTTAGACTTATTTTTTACCCATTTTTTCCGACTGCACAAGTAGCTTTCGAAAGGACTCAGCTTTAAGGATTTTTGTGATTAGGCTTTGAACTGCAGGGAGAAATGCATCCGCGACGCGTCTGCATCCTGAGTCCGCCTCCCAAACGCTGTCGAAGGAATACATTTCGAACATATATAAGGATTGGCCGTTAGAAGAAACAAGATTTAATCCTATACCCCAATTGCCATTACTCAAGGCACTTCCCGACGAATATTCGAGCTTATCAATTGTTCCCGTGAGGACAACATTTGGATTATTCTCTTCATAGATTCCAGCTGTTTTTAATTCGTCTGCCAGTGCGCGCTGAAAGTATTCTTCAAACGTCATGTTTATCGGGGGCGTAATCCTTGTAAAACCTCTGCATACTGAATCAAATTCAGCCGCAAACTTAAACGGTTCAATCCGAACCTTTCGTTCTGCGAATTGTTTAAGAAGTGGGGTGTTATCTGGGACTGCGTAATATCGCTGAGTTGATACAGCGCATCCCGACACACCAACACTTATTACTAAGGTTAGGAAGATTGATTTCATGGTCAATATTGTACTTGTTCTGAGAAATTTAATATGGAGTTAAGAGGCAACGTGCTTTTGCGTCCCACTTGAGTGAAGTGTTAGAAGCTCAGCTGCATAGGCAAATTGCTCATCAGTTACGCGCATTGAAGCCAATGCGCTCGTTTTGAAGTTCTCACCAGTGGTGCCTTGGCATATTGGTAAAGCGCCGTACTCTTTCACATGAATATTTAGCAATTTCCGCTCCAATTGTTTCCTTTCCTTCCTATTTGGCAGTAAGACTATCCGCAGCCGCAATTTCTTTCCTAGCCAGTAGTAACGCGACAGAGCATATATCGTCCCAGAGTCGCCCCCTCGTCGGCCTTTGTGCTGATATGCTGTCCGAACCTCTTCCCGGTTGGTTCGGTTGACCTACCTGCCTCACCAATATAGACAACCATCCCTTCTCTGTTTGGATAGCCCACCGATTCTTCAACTAGGGAGTAGGTGTAAACGACATGCGAGTTCACTCCGAGGTCGGGGGAACGAGTGAGACCCAGTAGATACTGACGATCAATTGGTGTACCAAATTGGATATTGATATCTAGGTGTAAGGTCATATACTCAGACTGGGCTTTTACAGTTATTGGGCGGGATCTCCGGTCCGCACTATTGAAAATAGTCAAGCTATAAATGCGTGTGCCGAATTATAGGCACAATCACCATCGAAAACACAGTCAACTTCTGATCCCCGCCAGCACCTTCTCCAGCCGTTTCACCGACACGATCACCGGTGTTTTCAATTCCTGCGCGAACAGCGACACGCGCAGTTCCTGTAACAACCAGGCAAACTCGTCCACGCGCGGATCGCTCTTGCCCTGCTGCGCCTGACGCAACTTCTGCCAAGCCTGCGTCAACGGCTGCATCTGCGCCATGCACTGCGCGTCGCGCGCCGGGTTGCTACGCAGTTTTTCGATGCGCTGATTGATCGCCTTGAGGTAACGCGGCACATGCTGCAAGCGTTCATACGGCGTATCGGCGATAAAACGCTTGTGCAGCAGCCATTCTAGCTGGGCTCGCACGTCCTGAAATGCTTGGGTATGTGTTTTGAGCTGCGGCAATGCCTTCTGCACCGCCTGGTATTCGGATAGTACGTTAAGCACCAGTCGCGCGATTTCCTGCGCAATCAGCAGCAGGCGGGTTTTCGCTTCTTTGCCACGCACGGCAAATTCTGCTTCGTTTGCAGGCAACGGATCGTTCAGGCAGCAACGCTCGAAAGTCATCGCGAGTATCTGCTGCTGCAATTCCTGCTGTGTACCAAATGGCATAAATAACATGCCCAGCCGTTGCGCATCGGGCAGGTTCTTTTCCAGATACTTCACTTGCTCCTTGAGCAACAACATGAACAAACGGCGCAAGCCGCCGCGGTGCGCAGCCTGTGCCACATCGCGGGTATCGAAGGCCCGCAGCACGATCGCTTCGCCTTCATCCACCAGTACGTTGTAAAGCGTGACGATTTGCCCGGCACGCTTCCCCTCGCGGGTCTCGACAAAATCACCAAAACTCCACGAGGTGTACCGCTGTTCTGAAACGGCTTCGCCTTTTTCATCCGCCGCAGCCGCTTTAACAACAACGTGTGAAACACGCGGTGATAGTTCGGCGTGCAATGACGCAAAATTGCGCGACATGCCGAGTTGCCGGCCATGCTCGTCCACGACGCGGAAATTCATCAGCAGGTGCGGCGGCAACTGTTCAAGGCGAAACGCATCCAGCGGGACGTCAAGCTGCCTCTGCTCACGAATGTAGCGCACCAGGGCCTGCAACAACGGCGAGTTGGATGCGGGCACTTCGCGGCAGAATGCCGCAGCGAATTCCGGCACCGGCACCAGATGGCGGCGCAATTTCTGCGGCAGTGTCTTAATGAGTTGCGTGATCTTCTCCGCCAGGATGCCCGGAATCAGCCATTCGCAGCGCGGAGCACTCATTTGATTGATCAACGCCAGCGGCACGGTAAGGGTGATGCCGTCATCGTTCTTGCCCGGCGAGAAGTTGTAGCTCAGCGCAAAGCTGACGTTGTCGATTTTCAGATTCGGCGGGAACTGGTCGGTGGTGATGCCCGCCGCCTCGTGGCGCATCAGGTCGTCTTTTTTCAGGTACAGCAGTCTCGCATCGTCGCGCTCCGCCTCCTTGCGCCAATGTTCGAAGGCCGCACCGTTATAAATATCTGCGGGAATACGGCTGTCGTAGAAAGCAAAGATCAACTCGTCATCCACCAGCACATCGGGGCGGCGCGATTTATGTTCCAGCGCTTCTATGTCGGCGATCAGTTTCCGGTTGTGCGCGAAAAACGGCGCGCGCGTCTCGAACTCGCCGCCGACCAGCGCCTGGCGTATGAACACCTCGCGCGATTCGGCCGCATTCATCGGTCCGTAGTGCACGCGCTTCTTCGGGTTGAGCAACAAGCCATGCAGCGTGCTGCGCTCGTAAGCCACGACCTGCGCGGCTTTTTTCTCCCAATGCGGATCGTAATTATGCCGCTTGATCAGATGCGCGCCGGTTTCCTCCAGCCACTCCGGCTCGATGCGCGCCACACAACGCGCATACAAGCGTTGCGTCTCGATCAGCTC
The DNA here is from genome assembly GCA_025350705.1 of Gallionella sp. Classification (GTDB taxonomy): domain Bacteria; phylum Pseudomonadota; class Gammaproteobacteria; order Burkholderiales; family Gallionellaceae; genus Gallionella. The sequence continues at coordinate 30,152 of JANXXH010000061.1, read as the reverse complement.
ACCCGCCATCACCCACTTCGTGCCCTTTTTCGCCAGCACCGAATTCGATGCGATGATGAACTTGATGCCGCGCGCACCCAGATATTCATTGCTCTCCAGGCTCTTCATGCCGATGTTGCCGAGCAGGCCGCACAGCAGGGCTTTGTGGATCTGTTCGTAGGTCGCGGGTTGCTCATTCGGGTGCCCGGGCAAACGTTTTACGCCCTCTCGCATGCCCATCTCAGCTACCTGCGCGTGCAATTGCTGATGTAGCTCGCGCCACTCGCGCAGCCGCAGCGGCGACAGAAAATTCTTGCGGCACTCCTCTGCCAGTAAACGATTGGATTGCTTGTGTGAGACAGCTTGCTCGAACCACGCCCATATCTTCAGGTAAGCGAGAAAATCAGAGCGCTCATCAGCGAACCGTTTATGCGCCGCATCCGCCGCCTCCTGCCTGTCGAGCGGACGATCGCGCGGGTCCTGCACCGACAGCGCACTTGCGATGATCAGAATCTCTGTCAGGCAGTGATATTGCCGACCTGCAAGCAACAGACGCGCGATCTTCGGGTCGAGCGGCAACTTGGCTAGTTCGTGGCCCAACGGTGTTAGTTGGCGCGCTTCATCAATCGCATTTAATTCTGAAAGCAACTGATAACCGTCCGCGATCATGCGCGGCGTGGGCGGCTCGATGAACGGAAATTCTGCGATGTCGTAGCCCCGAGACGGTGTGGCGGAGCCCTCTGGTGCTGGAGGGGCTACGAGGCGGCCGCTCCCGCAATCGGCTGGCTCCGCCAGTAACGTGTCGCGGCCAGCCCCCAGCTCCAGCGCGCTCATGCGCAGGATGACGGTCGCCAAGGAAACGCGGAAAATTTCCGGGTCGGTGAATTCCACGCGCTGCAAAAAATCTTCTTCTTCGTACAGGCGTATGCACACGCCGCTCATCACGCGTCCGCAACGTCCCGCACGCTGGTTGGCTGAAGCCCTCGATATCTTCTCGATGTGCAACTGCTCGACCTTCTGGCGGATGCTGTAGCGATTCACCCGCGCCAGACCGCAGTCGATCACATAGCCGATGTTGGGCACGGTCAGCGAAGTCTCCGCGACGTTGGTCGCCAGCACCACACGCCGCTGTCCGCCGGTCTTGAACACCTTGTCCTGCTCTGCCGCCGACAAGCGCGAAAACAACGGAAGCACTTCTATTCCTTTAGGATGGTGCTTCCGCAACGCTTCCGCCGTGTCGCGTATCTCGCGCTCGCCGGGCAGGAACACCAGCACATCGCCGCGCAAGCCGCCTGCGGCCAGCTCGTCCAGCGCGGCACTCACTGCTTGCGGCACGTCTTCTGTCTCGCCCTCCTCGCTGACCTCCAGTGGACGATAGCGGGTCTCGACCGGATAACTGCGCCCGGACACCTCGACCACCACCGCGCCGAAATGTCTGGCGAAGCGGTCTGCATCCAGCGTGGCGGAGGTGATGATGAGCTTGAGATCGGGGCGGCGCGGCAATAATTGCTTGAGGTAACCGAGCAGAAAGTCGATGTTGAGGCTGCGCTCATGCGCTTCGTCGATGATCAACGTGTCGTAATTCTTCAACAGCGGGTCGCTGTGGATCTCGGCGAGCAGGATGCCGTCGGTCATCAGCTTGATACTGGTGTCCGCCGACACTTTGTCGTTAAAGCGCACCTTGAAACCGACCGCGCCGCCCAGCTCGGTCTTCAGCTCAAACGCGATGCGCGATGCCACAGTGCGCGCGGCCACGCGACGCGGTTGCGTGTGGCCGATGAGGCCGAGCACACCGCGCCCCAGCGTCAGGCAAATCTTCGGCAACTGCGTGGTCTTGCCCGATCCGGTTTCACCACACACGATCACCACCTGATTGTCCGTGATGGCGCTCGCCAGATCGGCGCGCTTGGCCACCACCGGCAGATCGGCGGGAAATTCTATTTCCGCAAGGGATTCAAGCCGCGCTTTGCGACGCAGGGCACTCGGTGACAACTCGGTATTAACGATCAAAAATGTCTCGCAAAATAAAATGAATAACGCCCGCGCTTATAATGGCAATGGGCGTAAATGTCTATATACTTTATAGTATCGCGTCACTTTTTTATTTGGAGCATCGCATGCCTTACGTCAACATCCGCATCGCGGGAACCTTGAGCCGCGAACAGAAAGCCATGATCGCAGCCGAGATCACCGACACGCTGGAACGCATCGCGCACAAACCCAAATCGTATACCTACATCGCATTTGACGAACTGCCCGACGAGAATTGGGCCATTGCAGGTCAGTTGCTAGATGAAGAGTAATGTATACGCGACTGCTCCCGCACCAGCGGGCTGCGCCCCACCGTGTCACAGCCGCAACACCTACATCGCATTTGATGAATTGCCCGACGAGAACTGGGCGATTGCCGGGCTGTTGCTAGATGAGTCGTAGCACGGCATTATCCGTTTATTGCATCGAGGAGTTCCACTATGCCCATCACCACATCCGCTGATTTCGTTGCCTGGTTCCGTTCCGTCGCGCCTTATATCAACGCGTTTCGCGGACGCACCTTTGTCATCGCGTTCGGCGGCGAAGTGGTCGCGGACGGCAAATTCGTCGAGCTGACGCACGACTTCAACCTGCTCGCCAGCCTCGGCATCCGGCTGGTGCTGGTGCACGGCGCGCGCCCGCAGATCGAGCAGCATCTGGCGAAGAACAATCTCGAGGGCACCTATCATCACGGCATACGGCTCACCGATGCCGAGACCATGCAGCGCGTGAAGGAAGCGGTCGGGCGCGTGCGCGTCGAGATCGAGGCGCTGCTGTCGATGGGGCTGGCAAATTCGCCGATGGCCAATGCCGACATCCGCGTCGCGGGCGGCAACTTCATCACCGCGCAACCGATCGGCGTCATCAACGGCGTGGATTTGCAACACACCGGCAGCGTGCGCAAGGTGGACATCGATGCGCTGAATGACCGGATGGAATTCGGCGAAGTGGTGCTGCTCTCGCCGCTCGGCTATTCGCCCACCGGCGAAGTGTTCAATGTAACTTTGGAGGACGTCGCCACCTCCACCGCCATCGCGCTGGATGCCGACAAACTGTTGTTCCTGATGGACACCGACGGCGTGCAGGACGCAAAAGGCGAACTGCTCAAAGAACTCACCGTCGCCCAGGCACAAGAGGTGCTGACCGCAAAACGCAAATTGCCCGATGACGTATCACTGTTCCTGCCTTGCGCGATACGCGCCTGCGAGGCAGGCGTGGCGCGCACCCATTTGATCAGCCGCCACACCGATGGCGCTATGCTGCAAGAATTATTCAGCGACGAAGGCATAGGCACGATGGTGGTCGAGAGCACGCTCAACACCTTGCGCGATGCCAGCATCGACGATGTCGGTGGCGTATTGAAACTGCTGCGTCCACTGGAAGAGGAAGGAATATTGGTGCGGCGCAGCCGCGAATTGCTCGAGCAGGAGATAGCCCGCTTCGTGGTGCTGGAACACGATCACCGCATCGTCGGCTGCGCCGCGTTGTATCCGTTCCCTGACGAGGCATCCGCAGAATTGGCCGGACTTGCGGTGGAAGCGCAGAGCCGCGATCGCGGCTACGGCGAGGCCATCCTCAACCACATGATCGATGTCGCCAAGTCGCAGAAGCTGAAAAAATTGTTCGTGCTCACCACGCGCACCGCGCATTGGTTCATCGAGCGCGGTTTTGTCGAAAGCGATGTTTCTGCGCTGCCTGAGCAGAAAAAGTCGCTGTATAACTATCAGCGGAAATCCAAAGTGTTTGTCAGAAAGATTTGATGCACTCACCGCCACAGCTTATATGGCACCACATTCCAGACTATGCGTTACTTTTGCCATCTACTTAACGTTAAGCGTAAAAAATATAAAGGCATTAAACCAAAATGACTTCACAGCCAAAAACTCTTTTTATCAACTTCTTTGATGTCATTGACCTGACAAAAGTTGGCAAGTTTATTCAATTTTGCACCGACGCAATAAATCAACACAACCCGACAGAATTGTATTTTTTTATTTCATCAAATGGTGGCGATGTTGACTCTGGTTTTGTACTTTATAACTACTTGGTTTCTTTGCAGGGAAAGTTGACCGTAGTGATGCATAACACTGGCACTATTGATTCTATTGCTAATGTGATTTTTATGGGTGGGCAAAAAAGATATGCTGCGCCAAACGCTTCTTTTTTGTTCCATGGTGTTTCTATGAACTTTAGCGGACCCCAAAGTAGGACAACAATAAAAGAAACTCTTAGCCGACTTGATGGTATGGAAAGTAGAATTGCAGAAACAGTTAGCAAAAATTCCAACTTGACAGAGGCAGAACTTAAAAATCTTTTTCTACAAGGTGAAGGCAAAGACGTAAACTTTGCTCTTGAAAAAGGAATAATAAACGAGGTTAGAGTTCCTTCTATTCCTCATGGCTCGATTCATTTGGCAATGACTTTCGTATAGCCAAGCCAAGTAGGGTGAGCACGATTCTGTGCCCACGCTGATACCAGACCGCGTGGGCAGACAGGATTTTCGTCTGCCCACCCTACCAATTTCAAATCTCCAGCGTCAAACATTTGCACGCACCACCCGCCTTGAGGAATTCGGACACATCTGTCTCGATAACCTCGAAGTCGCGTTGCGCCAGCGCAGCTTTCATTTCTGCCGACACCTTGGGCAGGATGACGGTCTGATCGACGGAGACCGCATTGCAGGCGAAATTTCTTGCATCGGGCTCAGAGACCCAGATGATGTTATTTCCAAATGCCTGCTTGAGTGCCTCCACGCTTTTTTCTGAGAATGCCTTTTCGTAGGCGACGAGTTGGCCTTCCGGCAAGGGACAAAATGCCGTGTCGAGGTGATACCAGCGGGGGTCGATGAGTTCAAGCACGCTGGCTTGGATACCAAGCGCTGCCATGATCTCTTTCACCGCACGCGGATCGCTCCTGAATCCCGATCCCATCCAGAGCTTGCCTCGCGTATCGAACAGCGCATCTCCCGCTCCCTCGAATACCGTACCTTGCTGTAGATGCAGCACTTCGTAACCTTGAGAGGAGAAATATTCCTCGAAATATTTTTCCTCCCCCTGCCGTTCGGGATAACGGAACGACGATGCGATGAATTGTTTTTTTGGGGATGCCCTTTTTTGGACGAGGCCTGCGTTGGCGGTGAACACCATGTCCGGCAGCCCTGCGACGGGTTCGATCAGGCTGACCGATGCCAACTTCGACAGGGTGTTATACAAATTTTCCCACTGCTGTTTCGCAAGTGCTTTGTTCACCTTCCCGATGCTGCCTTCCATCCACGGATTGATCACATAGCTCACTTCAAAAAACTTTGGCTCGCACATCAGCAAACGTTTCATTGTTTATTCCTGTCGTTTTATTATTAAGGTAAAATCAATTTGTAAAACGGTGGTACACGCTGGAGAAGTAAACATTATGAACTGGCGATTCCAACTTGGCCGCTCAACATCCTGTTGTCTTATGAAATTGTATTTTAATCTTGGTTGGGCGCAGCTCTATGTATCCCCTTAGTCCCATTCCCGCAATCGCCTGTTTGCTGGTGGCAGTAGCTACGGCATTTCTTCTCGAAAGAAAGTTTGGGGCTCCGGAACCGCTTGGACGTTTTACCACCATCGATGGCTTGCGCGGTTATCTCGCGTTCTTTGTGTTTATGCACCACTCCGGTGTTTGGTATTTCTACCTGCGCACAGACCAGTGGACTGAACCGCCTTCAAGGTTGTATAGCCATTTCGGCAAGAGCAGCGTTTTAATCTTTTTCATGATCACCGGATTCCTGTTCTTCTCCAAACTCATTGACGGAAGAACTCGGAGCATAGACTGGGGAAAGCTTTTTGTTTCGCGATTCCTTCGACTTGTGCCGCTCTATTTGTTCGCGATGTTATTGCTTTTCCTTCTGGTTGCCATTGTCTCCGGCTGGGCCATGAATGAATCTATTCCTGAATTGCTGGAAGAAATCATAGCGTGGCTTGCCTTTACGATTCCAGGCGTACCCAACCTTAATGGCGTCAACGACACTTTTGCCATCATCGCCTGGGTTACATGGTCGCTACCCTACGAGTGGCTTTTTTACTTCGCGTTACCGCTTCTTGCGCTTGCCGTTGGGATAATCCCGCCATTCACTTATATCGCACTCAGCGTTGTCGGGGTCACAGCAATTGCCATATGGGATCCCGATATCAATCTGATGCTTCTGATCCCATTCCTCAGCGGGATAGCAGCGGCCCTCCTTGTTCGACTGGAACTGTTTCGTCAATTCGCATCCAGAAAAATATCTTCTATTATTTTGCTTGGCTGCATTGCAACAGCGGTGGCTTTTTATCCGACAGCCGACCAGCCCGTTCCATTCTTTTTGTTGTCTGCGGCTTTCATTCTCATCGCTTGCGGGAATAATTTGTTTGGGGTTCTGACTAGCCCGGCCTCTCGCACCCTCGGTGAAATGGCGTACAGCCTTTATTTGCTGCACGGCTTCGCACTTTTTGTTACTTTCTATTTCATTCTTGGCGAAGACAATTCCAGAGCGCTTTCCCCCGTTACACACTGGCTCGTAGTGGCCGGGATCACCCCGCTACTGGTGTCCCTATGCTTCTTCACATTTCGTCATATTGAAAGTCCGGCCATGCGGAGCACAACAACATTCACGGCCTGGCTGCGCTCACGCCTTACTCCGCACACCAAGACCGGCACGGCCAGCGAACGCCCGTAACCTGCCCGAGCCTTAACGAGGATATATTAAGTGAGATGTATGGAACGACGGCGTTCCGTTCTTCGCAATCTTACCGGGTGATCCAAAATGCAAATTGTTGACAGCTTGTTTTTATCAGGCATGTTTGATCACGACACCCTGACCTGTAGGGAGTTCCAGAATGTGGTGTCCACGTTCTTTCATGAACGCCAACTCGGCTGTCATTTGATTGACATTACACATCCAGCCGAAATCATCGAATACGATGAACCCGCCCGGGGTGACTCTATCAAACAGATGTTCCAAGGCCAGTATCTCGGCTTTTTCCGAATTCATGTCGATATGTAAAAATGCGATTTTCTCGGGAGCTGTCAGTGCGAACGAGTCCGGCACAACCCCCCGGACGATATTTACATTTTTGAACTTGGCAAACTTTTCGCACACCTCGGCATAGATAGCCTCCGAATCGAAATCCGTATAATCCCACTCTCGCCTCTCTTGTTCTGTCGAGGTTTTTTCAGGGAGTCCCGCGAAAGTGTCATAAAGGTAGGCTTGCCGCGGTAAATCCTGGAAGTCGAGATAATTCAATACCACCGATGAACAGAAACCTTTGAACACGCCGCACTCGACAAAATCTCCTGCTACATTCAAAGCATTTTTTGCCGCCCACGCAAGCGTGTGCAAGCGCCAGGCGAGACTTTGCTCTTGCTTGGTTGTGGCCGAGTCTAGAAAACTGGACATGAATTTCCGATCATGCCTGAACGACATGTTTCGGCCCAAACATATCAGCATGTCGTTGTAGTAGTGCTGGCCCGGGTACAGCTCCGCTATTATGGCAAGCGCTTGCTGTAGATCTTCTTCCCTGCCTGTAGGAACTCCGTAAAACATTGATTTATACTTCTTGGGATTTTATTTTGTGGAATCATGCAATCGGAATAATTATGCAACAACTATACTGCTTTATGTGAAAAATTAAGTCTGGCTAAGGTTTCAGAACCGCTTGCGTTTCACCCCAGGGAGCGACCTTTAACAACAGCAATATCCCCGGCACCGCCAAAGCTGCACACAGCAGGAAGAAGCTGCTCCAGCCCAACTGCTCCACCAGCCACCCTGCCGTCGCATTGACGAAAGTTCGCGGCACGGCGGCGAGGCTGGTGAACAACGCGAATTGGGTGGCGGTGTATGAGGGATGTGTAGTGTGCGCGATGTACGCGACAAATGCCGCGGTACCCAGCCCCACGCCGAATGCTTCCAGGCCGATCACAAATCCGAGCTGCGCAAGATGCAAGGTAGTCACTTCAACCTGTGCGCCTTGTATCGCCAGCCAGTAAAAACCGAAGATGCTCACCACCTGCACCACGCCGAACAACCACAGTGCGCGATTGATGCCGAGTTTCAACATCCAGATGCCGCCGATCAGCGCACCGATCACCGCCGGCCACAGTCCTGCATTTTTGGCGATCAACCCGATCTGAGTTTTGGAAAAGCCCATGTCGAGATAGAACGGTGTCGCCAGTGCGGTGCTCAGGCTGTCGCCCAGCTTGTAGAAAAACAGGAACGCCAGAATCATCAATGCGCTTTGCCAGCCTTTGCGCGTGATGAATTCGCGGAACGGCTCGATCACCGCGTCGCGCAAATTTTTTGGTACGCTGACCGCGGTCGGCTCTTTGACCAGCAGCGTCATCGCAATGCCCGGCAGCATGAATAAGGCGGTGATGATGAACACCATGTTCCACGGCAAGTGATCTGCGAGTATCAATGCCAGCGAGCCGGGGATCAGCCCCGAGATGCGATACGCATTGACGTGCACCGCGTTGCCCAAACCCAGTTCATTGTCCAGCAGCAATTCACGGCGATAGGCGTCGAGCGCGATGTCTTGTGTGGCACTCAGCAATGCCAGCAATGTAGCGAGCAAAACGATGATACCCAGATCATTCTTCGGCGAGAAGCCACCCAATGATGCGATCACTACCAACAACGCGACCTGGGTGAGCAGCATCCAGCCGCGCCGTCTGCCCAAGGCAGGCACCACATAGCGATCCAACAATGGTGACCAGAGAAATTTCCAGGTGTATGGAAACTGGATCAGCGCGAACGCGCCGATGACTTTAAGATCGATGTGCTCGGTGCGCAGCCATGCTGGCACCAGATTGAGCAGCAGATACAGCGGCAGGCCGGATGCAAATCCGGTGAACACGCAGATCAGCATGCGGCGAGTAAAGAGTTGCTGCCAAACTGTCATGTTGCAACCCCTCTCCCTAACCCTCTCCCACGAGGGGAGAGGGAACTAAGTGGAGCGTCAACTCCCCTCTCCCTTGATGGGAGAGGGGAAAGGGAGAGGGTGCCTGCGGATTTATAGCCCACGTTTAAACCGATACACCGCCATGCTGCCGAGCAAGTTGGGCAGCACATTCATTTCTTTTTTACCTGTCATCACGTGTCGCCCGAGTATCTCCACGTGATGGTCGCTACAGAAAGTCTCGAAGTCGTGCAGCGTGCACAAATGCACATTAGGCGTGTCATACCATTGGTATGGCAACTCATCCGACACGGGCATGTAACCGCGCAGCACGTTCAAGCGTGCTTTCCAATATCCAAAGTTAGGGAAGCTGACGATACCCTCGCGTCCGACGCGCAGCATTTCCTGCACCAGCGGTTCGGTATGGCGCGTGGCTTGCAGCGTTTGCGACAGCAGGACATAGTCGAACGCATTGCTTTCGAAGCCAGACAGACCGGACTCCAAATTGCCCTGAATCACGTTCACGCCATTGCGGATACATGCCACGATGTTCGCATCACTGATCTCGACACCGTAGCCGCGCACTTTGCGCGTTTCTTTCAGGTAGCGCAGCAGGCTGCCATCGCCGCAACCGAGATCGAGCACAGATGCCCCCTGCGGTATCCACGCCGCGATGGCCGCGAAATCAGGGCGGGCTGCGGCGAGTTCGATGGGATCGTGCGAGCTCATGCCACCGCCTCCTTTACTGGGTGTGGGTAAATTGGAGTTTTGTTGTGTCGGCGTCCGTCGGCACTCGCGTACGGTCGCATCCCCGCTGAACGGGGCCCCTGCTTCCTGCTCATACCGCCACCTCTTTGGCAACTCGCTCAAGGTAGGTGCGCATCACTTCGTGGTAATGCTCATTCTGCATCAGGAACGAGTCATGCCCGTGCGTCGAAGCGATCTCGGCGTAGCTGACGTTGCGCCGGTTGTGCAGCAGCGCGTTGACGATCTCCCGCGAACGCTCCGGCGAGAAACGCCAGTCGGTGGAAAACGACAGCACCAGATAATCTGCTCGCGCTGCAGCAAACGCCTTGTCCAGATTGTCGCCGCATGCGCGCGCCGGATCGAAATAATCCAGCGCCTTGGTCATCAGCAGATAAGTGTTGGCATCAAAATATGCGGCAAACTTGTCGCCTTGATAGCGCAAATAGGATTCGATCTCGAACTCGATATCGTAGTTGTAGCCGAGCTTGCCCGATCGCAGGCTGCGCCCGAACTTGTCCGCCATCGCATCGTCGGACAAATAGGTGATATGCCCCAACATGCGCGCCAGGCGCAGGCCGCGCGTCGGCACCACGCCATGCTCGTAATAATTTCCGCCGTGAAAATCCGGGTCGGTCAGGATGGCGTTGCGCGCCACATCGTTGAAAGCAATGTTCTCAGCAGTCAGATGCGGCGCACAAGCGATCGCCAGCACATGGCGCACGCGCTCGGGAAACGACAGTGACCATTGCAAGGCTTGCATCCCGCCCAGACTGCCGCCCATCACTGCAGCAAATTGTTTGATACCCAGCATGTCGGCCAAGCGTGCCTGCGATTCCACCCAGTCTTCCACGGTCACTACCGGGAAGCTCGCGCCATAAGGCTTGTCGGCTAGAGGAGCGATGCTGGAAGGGCCGGTGGAACCATTGCAGCCGCCGAGGTTGTTCAGGCCGATCACAAAAAATTTATTTGTATCAACCGGCTTGCCGGGTCCGATCATGTTGTCCCACCAGCCCGTGTTTTTCGGGTCGTCGGCGTAATAGCCAGCCACATGGTGGTGACCGGACAGCGCGTGGCACACCAAGATGGCGTTGGACTTGTCCGCGTTCAGCGTTCCATAAGTCTCATACACCAGCTCGTAGCGTGTCAGCACCGCGCCGCTCCTGAAGGTGAACGGGGTGTCAAAGATAGCGCGTTGTGCGCTGACGATGCCGATGCAATTTGATGCGACCAATATATTTGCTCCGAAAACAAAACCCGCTCAGCTTTCGCGGGACGGGTTGCCTCGCTTTAGCTGGAATGTTTTGAGTGCCCCGCAAGCTGATGTCAAATCGGCACTTAACTGTAGTTTCCGCGTTTTGTGAAATGCTGTCAATAAGCACACTTCAGCGTTTATGCGGGCATTTCTTCTTCGTGCAATCCGCGTAAATGTGAAGGGAGTGATCGCGGATGGCGAAGCCCAGCCCGGTGGCAACTTTTTGCTGGCGAGATTCGATGGCCGGATCGTGAAATTCCTCGACATGGCCGCATTGCAGGCAGACGATGTGGTCGTGATGGTCACCCTTGTTCAGCTCGAACACCGACTTGCCGCCCTCGAAATGATGTCTCACCAGCAGCCCAGCCTGCTCGAACTGGGTCAGCACACGGTACACCGTTGCCAGGCCCACATCCTCCCCGCTGGCGAGCAACTGCTTGTATACGTCTTCCGCGCTCAAATGCCGCTCTTTGCTATTTTCGAATAGATCCAGCACTTTGAGCCGCGGCAAGGTGGATTTGAGACCGGCACTTTTAAGGTGTTCAGGTTGATGCATATCAGTAAATCCTGATTTAGATGCAATCATCATGACAGAAAGTGCTTGTAAATGCAAATAAGAACGATTATCATTTGCATACACATTTGGGAGATCGTTTATGAAACACCTTTTTCTGATCGCGCTGCTGCTTCCACTCGCCGCGCACGCCGACGATTATTTGCTGACAATCAAGGACCATAGATTCCAGCCGGCCGAGCTCAAAGTTCCATCCGGCGTGAAGATCAAACTATCGATCGAGAATCAGGATGCCACTCCTGAGGAATTCGACAGTTACTCACTGAACCGGGAAAAAGTGATTGCCGGACACAGCAGCGCCTCGATTTACATCGGCCCGCTGACTCCAGGACGCTACCCTTTCACCGGAGAATTTCACAGTACCACCGCTCAAGGCGTGATCGACGCCCAAGCCAATTAGCCAGGAGAACATCATGTTTGGAACCGCCATCATCATTTTTCGTGAAGTATTGGAAGCATCCATCATCATCGGGATACTCGCTGCCGCGACGCGCAACGTCCCCAATAGCAGACGCTGGATTTTCGCCGGACTGCTGGCTGGATTGGTAGGCGCTGGAGCAGTCGCTGCTTCTACCGACGTCATCGGCTCGCTGGCCAGCGGCATAGGCCAGGAGATCTTCAACGCCATCGTACTCGGCGTCGCGGTAGTGATGCTGGCATGGCACAACATCTGGATGTCGTCGCACGGCGCCGAACTGGCCAGGAACGCAAAAACTGTAGGAAGAAAGATCAGCGACGGAACCAGCGAATGCTCGGTGCTGCTGGTCATCGTCGGCTTGGCCGTGCTCAGGGAAGGATCGGAAACTGTGCTGTTCCTCTACGGCATCGCCGCCTCAAATGATGGCGGACAATCTTCGATGATGCTCGGCGGCATGATCGGCTTGCTGGCAGGTGTCGCGGTCGGCTACACGCTTTATTCCGGGCTGGTGCACATGCCGATGCGATTGTTCTTTGCCGCGACCGGCATCCTGGTATTACTGCTGGCAGCCGGAATGGCTTCGCAGGCCGCACACTTCCTGATCCAGGCCGACTTGCTGCCCAGTCTTGCCGCGCCGCTGTGGGACACTTCGGCGATACTGCCTGAAAGCGGACTGCCCGGCATGCTGTTGCACAGCCTGATCGGATACGACTCCCGCCCCACAGGCATGCAGATCGTTTTCTATCTCACCGCACTGATCGCCATCTTCATCGGCATGAAATGGGTTGCCCGCCCACGCGCTTCAATCAAAAAATAACCTGCCATGAAAAAATCATCTTCGTATAGCTTATGTATCCTGTTCTCAGGAATGATGTGCGTCCAAGATGCCTTCGCGGGCGCTGCGGATTACGTCTACACACCCGCCGTTGAATACGGCGAGAAGGAAATCGACTTCAAGGCCGGCTCGACTTTTCCACTGGCCGGGATCACCACTTCACAAGGCGCCAGCATCGGCTACGGCTACGGCGCAAAGGAATATTGGTTCACCGAGATTTATTTGAAACAAGAACGCAATGGCAGCGAAGTTGCGAACATTGCCGAATGGGAAAATAAATTTCAACTCACAGATACCGGGCAATACCCGGTTGACGTCGGCTTCATCACCGAACTGGAAGCACCGGTAAGCGATAACGCACCCTGGGAATTCAAGTTCGGCCCATTGTTCCAGACAGAATTCGGCAAACTACAATTGAACGGCAACTTGCTTTTTGAACGCGCCTTCGGGAAGACAGATCCAAGTGGCGTGCCCTATGTCACCAACTTCGGTTACCAGTGGCAAGTCAAATACCGCTGGCAACCCGTTCTGGAATACGGCATGCAAGGCTTTGGCGAGGTGGGGAAATGGGATCACTGGGATCCGCAAGCTGAACAGATCCATCGCATCGGCCCGGCAGTCTTCGGCAAATTCGCGCTCGGCAACCGGCAATACATCAAGTACAACGCCGCATGGCTATTCGGAGCAAGCACCGCTGCGCCTGGCCATACTTTCAGGATGCAGGTTGAATACGAATTTTAGGAATTTAGCCGATCCAACAGTTCGCGTATCTTCATCGGATCATCGGCACGCAATATCTTTTGTGTGAGCGTGGCGATTTCCGGCAGGTTGGTGGTGAGCACGCGCTGCTTGATGCTCGGCACCTGGGCCGAGAACATAGAGAACTGGCGCAAACCAAAGCCCAGCAACAAACGCGTGTAAACCAGCTCACCGGCCATTTCGCCGCACACGGAGATCGGCACGCCGAGCTTGTTGGATGTGCCGATGACGTGCGACAACAATTGCAGCACGGCGGGATGCAACGGGTCATAGAGGTGCGCGACTTCCTCATCGGTGCGGTCTATCGCCAGCGTGTACTGGATCAGGTCGTTGGTGCCGATGGAGAGAAAATCCAGTTTCTTGGCGAACACGTTGAGCGCTAACGCTGCGGCGGGTATCTCGATCATCCCGCCGATTTTGACTTCACGGTCATACGGGATGCCTTCATCATCCAAACTCTTTTTAGTCGTCGCGATGAATTGCAAAGTCTGGTTGAGTTCGGAGACGCTGGATAACATCGGGATCAGCATCTTGACGTTGCCGTAATGCGTGGCACGCAGAAGCGCACGTATCTGGGTACGGAACAATTGCGGTTCGGCCAGACAAAAGCGGATCGCGCGCAGCCCCAACGCAGGATTATTAGCAACGCGCTTGGTTCCATTCAGTTGCTTGTCCCCACCCAGGTCGAAGGTGCGTATCGTGACAGCCTGACCATCCATGCCTGTTGCTACCGCGCGATACGCCTCGAACTGCTCTTCTTCATCCGGCAAGTGGTCACGGTTGAGGAATAGAAATTCGCTGCGGAACAAACCGATACCGGTCGCGCCATTTTCCTTCACTTCGACGATGTCCTCCGGCTTTTCGATATTGGCATACAACTCGATGACCGTGCCGTCCAGCGTGTTGGCGCGTGCGTTGCGCAGTCGCTTGAGTTTTTTTCGCTCCAGCTCCCATGCGCTTTGGCGCAGCTTGTATTCGGCAAGTATCGGTTTGTCGGGATTGACGATCAGCACGCCCTGCTCTCCATCAAGGATCAGCAGGTCGTCTTCGAGGATCAGATCGCGCGCATGATGCAGCCCCACTACGCATGGCGTGTTCAGGCTGCGCGCGACAATCGCAGTGTGTGAAGTCGCGCCGCCCACGTCAGTAATGAATGCGGCATACTGATGGGGCTTGAACTGGATCAGGTCGGCGGGGCTCAGGTCATGTGCCACCAGTATCGTCTCTACATCGTGACGAGCCGACGGCGGTTGATGTCCGGGGTGTCCGAGCAATTGCATGAGCAACCGTTCGGCCACCTGGGTCACATCGGTCTGCCGCTCGCGCAAATAGGCATCTTCAAACTCATCGAACTGCGCAACCAGAGTCTCGGTCTGCGTCTTGAGCGCCCATTCGGCATTGCACTGCTCGCTGGCGATCATCTCGCGCGGCGCAACACTCAGCAGCGGGTCGTCCAGTATCATCTGGTGCAGTTCCAGAAAAGCATCGAACTCGGCAGCGGCATGTGCGGGCCGAATGTTGCGCAGGCTGGCAAATTCGTTGCGCGTGGCCAGCAATGCGGCATCAAAGCGCGCGATCTCTTCATCAAGGAATTGCTTGGGCAGCACGTAATGAGCCACATCCAGTGATGTGTGCGAAATCAGGTGCGCATGGCCGATGGCGATGCCGCTGGAGACCGCGATACCGTGCAAAGTAAAACTCACTCGCCTTCTCCGAAGAAATTATTAATCAAAGCCAGCAATGCCTGCATCGCCTCGGCCTCATCTTCGCCACTGGTTTCGATGGTGATGGCAGTGCCCTTGGCTGCGGCCAGCATCATCACGCCCATGATGCTTTTTGCGTTCACGCGGCGGCTGTTGCGCGACAGCATCACCTCGCATTTGAAGCTTGAAGCGAGCTGAGTGAATTTGGCGGAGGCGCGCGCATGCAAGCCCAGTTTATTGATTATCACCACATCCTGTTGCAGCATCTCAATTGCCCGGATTGATGTACGTGATGCACCCGCGACCACCCTCGACAGCGGCCTTCGCCAATTCCGGCAGGGTCGTGGCTGGATAGGACAACACACGCAGCAGCATCGGCAGATTCAATCCCGCTACACCTAGCACACGTTCTGCATGGCACAATTGCCGTCCGATGTTGCTTGGGGTGGCACCATATACGTCCGCCAGAATCAACACTCCGCCTCCCGTATCAAGCTGTTTGATGAGCTCCTGCCCTTCGGCCAATTTTTTTTGCGGATCGTCACCGGCCAACACCGGTAACACCTTAAGGTTGCGCGGCATCTCGCCCAGCACATGTTTGGCGCAATCGACAAAGCTCTCGCCCAGCCCGTTGTGCGTCACCAATAAAATCCCCGCCACAGATCACCCCTTTATTATATTAAGCCCATTGCATATGCCAGCAGCAATGCAACGCACAAAACGATCCAACCATAGCGGACGAACCAGCGCAGCATGCTTGTTTTCCCGGTATCCGTTTGTTGCTCCTCGACAACGATTGCGCCTATCTTGCGCAACGCATTGATGCCCACCGCGCGGCGCACTTTTTGCTCGACTATGCCCTGTTCAGGATCATTCACGGCACCACCTGAGGATGAATGTTCTTGTCGGTGAATTCTATCCGTTTCTGCAACGCTGCTGTGAGGTGGACTATTCCCTGCGCATCCACCAGCATCGCTTCGGACAAATTCATTTGCTTAGCCGCCTCTTGCCAACCACTTGCACCGGAGATGAACAATGGCTTGGAACCCGCATCGGACAACACTCCGGCGTGTTTACCCCGGGTCAAAATAGTCACGGCCTGCACTCCCTGCATCGGATAACCGCTGCGCGGATTGATCAAATGGCAGTAGCGCACATTGCCAACCATGAAATAGCGCTGGTAATCGCCGGAGGTGCCGATGGCCTCGCTATCGTGCAAGTCCAGCGTAGCCATCGCGCCGGACTTGCGCGGGTGCTGGATACCCACACGCCAGGATTTTTTGCCATGCTGTCCCAGCGCAAGAATGTTGCCGCCAATGTTGATCAGCGCATTGTGTATGCCCTGCTTGCCCAGTAATTCAGCAGCACGGTCCAACGCATAGCCTTTGGCATAACCGCCCAGATCCACTTGCACGAATCTATTATTGCTCTGCACCCTGCCGTGCTCGATCGTGATGTCGCTCATCTGCGGATTGGCCGCAACCAATTGCGCGATCCGTTTTTCATCCGGCTGCTGAGGTTTGAATTCGTCGGCATGAAACCCCCACAATTTCACCAAGCCGCCAATAGCCGGATTGAACAACCGGTTCGATTGCTTCGATAGTTGCGCGGCATCTTGCAGTATCGCAACGAGTTCCGCCGAAACCGCCATGCTCTCGCCTTTGGCAAACGTTTCATTCGCTTCGCTGAGCTCACTGGGTTTCCAGGCATGCAACATATCGTGCAGCCGCTGAAACTCCTGCATCACTTCGTTCACCGCTTGCTTTGCGCGCAATTCGGTTTCACCATAAACGCTGATCTCCACCAGCGTGCCAAACACATAGCCCTGCTCCTGATACAGCGGTTCTTTGCCTTCGCAACCGGTAAGCACAAGAGCGCCAAGAACCACAAGGAGCTGTATCAGTTTGATCATCTATCGATTCTCCGGAGGGTTTTCGGCGGCTTCGATTTCCAGCGCAGCCGCCAGTAAAGCCAGCCTCGCCACCACCCCGTATGCGTAAAATCGATTGGGCAAGTCATCCGGAGCGAAATCGGGGTTGGGTAACGTACAGCTGGTCTGGAACGCCAGCGATTCAAAATGCATTCCGGGTGCATTGAGGTTCTCGTCCACGCCGCGCCCGGTATGCACGCGATAGAAACCGCCGACCACGTAGTGGTCGATCATGTAGATCACCGGCTCGGCCACCGCCTCGTTGATGTGCTCGAAGGTATACACCCCTTCCTGTATCAACACGTCATGCACCTGCAAGCCTTCTTTCACCACTGCCATCTTGTTGCGCTGTTTGCGGTTCAGGCCGACGATCTCGCTGGCATCCTTGACTGTCATGATACCCATGCCATAGGTTCCCGCATCGGCTTTGGCGATGACGAACGGATCTTGTTTCACCCCATACTCGACGTACTTGACGCGTATCTTCTGCAACACTGCATCTACCTGTGCCGCGAGACACTCCTCCCCGACGCGCTCCTGAAAATTCACCTTGTCGCACGTGGCGAAATACGGATTGATCAGCCAGGGATCGACATCGAGCAGCTCGGCGAATTCGCCCGCAACGCGATCATAATTAGCGAAATGCTGTGACTTGCGTCGCATGTACCAGCCGACCGAAAGCGGTGGGAATATCCCCTGCTCAAGGTTTTTCAATATGTCCGGCGCACCTGCCGACAGGTCATTGTTGAGCAGCACCACGCACGGGTCGAAATCCGCCAACCCCAGCCGATTGCCGCGCCGCACCAACGGCTCCAGCGTCAATGTGCTGCTGTTGGGCAATTGAAACACGGTGGGCTTTGTGATCTCCGGCAGCAAACTGCCGACCCGCACCCGCATCCCGGCTTGCTTGAGGATGGTCACGATCTGCGCCACGTTTTGCAGGTAGAACTGATTGCGCGTGTGATTCTCCGGTATCAGCAATACCCCGCGCGCCTCGGGACAGATTTTTTCCACCGCGCTCTGCATCGCGAGCACGCACAAGGGCATGAAATCCGGATTGAGGTTATTGAATCCGCCGGGAAACAGATTGGTATCCACCGGCGCAAGTTTGAAGCCGCTGTTGCGCAAATCTACCGATGCATAGAACGGCACGGCGTGCTCCAACCACTGAGTGCGGAACCAATGTTCGATGGTCGGCATGGAATCCAGGAACCGCCGCTCCAGATCGAGCAGCGGGCCGGTCAACGCGGTGATGAGATGGGGAACCATGATGTATCCTGCGATTTAGGTCTGAGCATTCTAGCCGATAGCGCCGAACAAAGGATGACACTGCCGTGTAGTGGTAGAATGCGCGCCTTCATTTTCAAGTCCCGCTCGTTTAAAACAATACCATGCTTTCCACCGCCAATATCACCATGCAGTTCGGGGCGAAACCCCTGTTTGAAAACGTCTCCGTAAAGTTCGGCGACGGCAACCGTTACGGATTGATCGGCGCGAACGGCTGCGGCAAGTCCACTTTCATGAAGATCCTCGGGCGCGATCTGGAGCAAAGCTCCGGCGAGGTTATGCTGGACAAGACCGAACGCTTGGGCAAGCTGCGTCAGGATCAGTTCGCCTTTGAAGACATGCGCGTGCTGGATGTGGTGATGATGGGTCATGCCGAGATGTGGGCGGCGATGTCTGAACGCGATGCGATCTATGCCAACCCGGATGCCAGCGAGGAAGACTACATGCGCGCCGCCGATCTGGAAGCCGAGTTCGCCGAATTCGATGGTTACACCGCCGAACCGCGCGCCGGTGAACTGCTGCTTGGCGTGGGCATCCCGATCGAGTTGCACCAGGGTCCGATGAGCGCGGTCGCGCCCGGCTTCAAGCTGCGAGTGCTGCTGGCGCAGGCGCTGTTCTCCAACCCGGACATCCTGCTGCTCGATGAACCGACCAACAACCTCGACATCAATACCATACGCTGGCTGGAAAATATCCTCAACGCGCGCACTTGCACGATGGTCATCATCTCGCACGACCGCCATTTTTTAAATAGCGTGTGTACCCATATGTCCGATCTGGACTACGGCAAGATCACCACCTACCCCGGCACCTATGACGAATACATGCTGGCCTCCACGCAGGCGCGCGAGCAGCAATCGTCGGACAATGCCAAGGCCAAGGAAAAAGTCGCCGAGCTGAAAGCCTTCGTCGCGCGTTTTTCTGCGAATGCCTCCAAGGCCAAGCAGGCCACCTCACGCGCGCGCCAGATCGACAAAATTAAAATAGAAGACATCAAACCATCCAGCCGCCAGTATCCGTTCATCCGCTTTGAATACGACGAGCGCGAGAAGCTGCATCGCACTGCGGTTGAGGTACAGAAGATGGCGAAGGGCTTCGACAAGATGCTTTTTTCCAACGTGAACTTCCGCATCGATGCGGGCGAAAAAGTCGCCATCATCGGTCCGAACGGTATCGGCAAGACCACGTTGCTGCGCTGCCTGGCAGGCGACCTGCAACCCGACACCGGCACCATCAAATGGACCGACAAGGCCAAGATCGGCTACTACGCACAGGATCACACCACCGATTTTGCCGAAGACAAAAGCATGACCGACTGGATGGCTTATTGGCGCGGCCCGAACGATGACGATCAAACCGTGCGCGCCACTCTCGGTCGTTTGCTGTTCTCCGGCGACGATGCCAAGAAACGCGTGAAGGTACTGTCCGGCGGCGAGAAAGGCCGCATGTTGTTCGGCAAGCTTATGCTGCAAAGGAATAACGTGCTGCTGATGGACGAACCTACCAATCACATGGACATGGAATCCATAGAGTCGCTCAACACCGCGTTGTTGGAATACAAAGGCACATTGATATTCGTCAGCCACGACCGCGAATTCGTCTCTTCGCTGGCAACGCGCATCATCGAGATCACCGCAAAGGGTATTTCCGATTACCATGGTACTTACGAAGAATATCTGCGCGATCAGGGAATGGCACTGTAAGGATTGTACTAAGTAAACTTAAACAACTGGTCGCGATAAGGCGCTTGCAGGAGCAAAAAGCCAACTTATGAAAAATCTTTTACTTGCAATAATTCTTTTTTCGTTTCTGTCGCCGGCATCAAGTTACGCTGGCCCGGAATCTGCCGTCGTTTATTGGGACTCGCCGGAAGGCAAGATACTGCGCGCCCGCATGCCGGCGGATGCGGATTACTGGCAACTCGCCCCGAACTTCGCCACGCAGATCACCCAGTCGTATTGCTCCGTGGCCAGCGCCGTCACCGTACTCAACGCGATGCCGATACCGAAGCCTGTCGATCAGACCTACGCGCCTTATGCCTATTTTACCCAGAGCAATTTCTTCACCCCCGAGGTCGCAAAGGTCATCAGCCCGCAGACTGTGCTTGCGATGGGCATGACGCGCGAACAGATGGCCGAAACGCTGAACCGCCAAGGTGTCAGCGCAACATCCATTGCAGGAGATACTCTCAGCGAAGATGCTTTGCGTACTTTGCTGAAGAAGGCGCTGGTGGATGACGGACGGTTTGTGCTCGCCAATTATTTTCGTGCGAACCTGGGACAGGTCGGTGGCGGACACTGGTCGGCATTGGCGGCCTATGATGCGCAGTCCGACAGCGTGCTGATACTGGATGTGGCCAAGTACAAATATCCGCCGGCTTGGGTCAGCATCAGCATCCTGCGACAGGCGATCGCCACCATAGATGCTACCAGCGGCAAATCACGCGGCCTGGTAATCGTGTCGAAATAAACAATAGCGCAAAATCAAGGGGCGAAGAAAAGTAGGGGCCAGCCGTCTTTCGGCAAGCTGACCTCGCGTTTTCCCAACCCATCGCGCAAACGCTTGTGTTTAAATGAGAACGGATTTGGGATGGCAAAAACAATGTGCTGAAAATAATTCACACTGATCCCTGGTGACCGAACCTTGGTAACCACAAGCGATGTGCTGCAAACACCCCGAAAGTATGGTCTTTGACGGAAGCATAAACAGATAAAGCGGTAACGGCGCGGAATCCGTCCGCGTCACCGAGTACATTATAGGTTGGGGGTAATATGAAAATATTGCACAAGATTCTGGTATCGCCAGTTGTGGCAGTCATTTTTCTGATCTTGCTGGGAGCCAACTCCTACATCGTGTTGACCCGTCAACACGCCGCGCTGGCTGAGCTTTACGACATCCGCTTCGTTAACTCCCGGTTGGCTGAGGATGCTTCGCAGCAGATCAGCGCGGTACATTTCAGCATGTATCGATCATTGACCCGGGTTGCTAATCTCAACAAAGAAATGATCCAGCAGACCGCCAACGAGCAAAATGCGAAGATCGATGACGTACTGAAAAAATTCACCTTACTCAAGGATCGTGTCAGTAACAATGAAAGCGAGCGCAACATCGTCGACTCACTGATCAAGCAGATCGTCAAATACAAAAAAGATATTGGCAGTGCGATTGACCAGAGCATGATCGATCACAACTTGGGGTTGAGCGGCATGATGGTGGCCGACATCAGCTTTCAGGAAATGCTCAAGGATTTTGATCAACTGACACAGATTGAAAAACGCCTCGCACAGGAAAGATACATGGATGCCGGCGATGCTTTCCACAGGGCCATCAAGGAACTGATCGCGATCCTGGTGGTTGCGTTGGCGGTATCGCTTGGTGTTGCTTGGCTCATGAGCCGGGTGATCGTGAGACCGCTCAAGAGCGCCATTTCTGCGACCGTGCGCATCGCAGAAGGCAGTCTCGTATCCGAAATCAAAGTGGTGGGGAATGACGAGACCGGAGAATTGCTCGCTGCGCTCAACAACATGAATGACAGTCTGATGGAGATCGTTGGCGAGGTGCGCAGCAGTGCCGGATCCCTCTCCACCGCCCTGGAACAAGTCAACACCACCGCGCAGATGTTGAGCCGGGGCTCCGGTGAACAGGCGGTCAGTGTGGAGGAGACATCGGCCTCTGTTGAACAGATGGCGGCCTCGATCAAGCAGAACGCCGAGAACGCCGGGGTCACCAACGGCATGGCTTTGCAAGCTGCCAAGCAGGCCGCTGAAAGCGGCGAGGCAGTCACCCAGACCGTGTATGCGATGAAGCAGATCGCGAAGAAGATCGCGATCATCGACGACATCGCCTACCAGACCAATCTGCTGGCGCTGAATGCCGCGATCGAAGCGGCGCGCGCCGGCGAGCACGGCAAAGGCTTTGCCGTGGTTGCCGGCGAAGTCAGAAAACTGGCCGAGCGCAGCCAAATTGCTGCGCAGGAGATTGGTGAGATGGCGGGCAGCTCGGTCGCCATTGCAGAGAACGCGGGCAAGCTGCTGACCGAGATGGTACCCGCGATCAGGAAGACTTCAGATCTGGTACAGGAAATCGCCGCCGGCTCGGAAGTACAATCGTCCAGTGTCGGCCAGATCAACAATGCCATGATGCAACTCAACCAGATCACCCAGCAAAGCGCCTCTTCATTGGAAGAACTTGCGGCAACGGCCGAGGAGATGAGCGGCCAAGCCGAGCACCTGAAAAAGTTGATGGGGTTCTTCAAGTTCGAGGGCAACATTATGGCAGCGCAACCGGTGTAACGGGTGGAGGTGTCGCCACCACCTGTCTCGCATCTTCCCGCACGTTCTACCGAGTTCAAAATCAAGGCGATAAAAATTGCCGGGAAACTTTTTGATCGATAGCAAGCTGTCGGGTAAATCAGTTGGCGGGGAATTCAATTTCGCAACAAAGGCAGCAACATTGGATCAGCAATGTTTCCATCCCTTGTATTTACCTGAGCAGGAATCCGGCTTTCGGCAAACTGTCCTCACGTTTATTTCAATCCAGCGCGCTGTAGTGTGAGCAAATGAGAAAATTGGGGAAGGTTAAAATCAGTGGGTCGAAAATAATTCTCTCTGACCCCGGGGTTTGGACAATTAAACTAAATCTGCTCGCGTTACCATAATTATTTGCGTTCACATACACGAGCACGCCCGGGTTTATGCTCCTGATGAAAATCCAGTTTGGGCAACGAGAATCGCAAATGTTGCATCGGCCACGAACGGAATCAATCCATCAAGCACCGCGTATCAGACAGATGTAATTAGCGCTGCTCGACCAGACTGCGTAACTCCGGCACGCACGAACCGCATCCAGTACCGGTTTTGAGACATACACCCACTGCCTCCACGCTACCCGGTTTCTGTTCCTTGATCGCATTCATGATGGTCATCGCCGATGCTGTAACAGGCGCACACGGTGCGTCCGGTGTTGACCACCGCGCCTTTAGGCGATCACGCGGTCAGCAATCCGTGTGATCTGCGAGTCGATCACGGCCTTGATCCGGCCAGCCTTGGGCATAATTAGCGCTTGTATACACCGGCGCAGACGATTACAGCGTCAGCTTTTTCGCAATAAGCTTCTTTCGGCAACAACTTTTTGGTTTCCGGATCGGTGAATTTATAGTCCTGCCAGAACTTGCCTTTGCTGTTGGCTAATTCGACACGTTCCTTGTAAAACTCCTTGCCATCCGGATCCTTAAAATCGATCAGTTCCTTGCCGACCATCCTGTTGTTTGCGCCATGTGCCAACATTTTTGCCGTCATGTCGACGACTGTTGGATAGAGGTCGCGATCAACGTACCTGGCATCCTTGGCTGTAATTCCTTCCAGCGTTTTTTTCTGATTCGCTTTCAGATCCGCCACAACCTTCTCCACCATGGCCACAGCTTCCTTTTTGGTCGCGAATTGTTCCTTCGCAACAGCGGGAGCCTACAAAAATACCGCAAGAATTGACACAAACACAATTGCATTTTTCATGACTTTTCTCCTTAAGTTAACTGCTCCGACTGTATGCCGGTGTTTAAAAAAACTTGACTATTTTTTTGAAACTTTCATCCCATACAACATTTACCACTTAATACAAATACAACTATTCAGCGTACATGCAAACATGATGCGAATTGGCTCAAGATTAAAATTACCGGGCACAGTCGCCTTTCAAAACATATCACGGCTTGCACCGACAGTTGCCGGGCATGGGGTTTGTCCTTGGAATTGTTCATGGCTTGCTTGCATGATGTCCGCTTAAATGAAAGGCAGCTATTGATTGTCTCCACGCCTTGCTGATGGGCAGGCATTTTCATCACTTTGCTAACTATAATGCACAATATTATCATACTGGTTATGATTTCAGTATATTACACACACCAACAAATTTGGTCTGTGCATAATTCCGTGCTTCACCTGCGTTGCGCGGCCAGACGGCGTATCTCCGGCACGCATGAACCGCAACTCGTTCCTGCTTTCAGACAGGCACCAACTGCCTCGACGCTATCCAGCCCCTGCTGTTGTATCGCATTCAGGATGGTTTTTTCACCGACGCTGAAACAGGCGCACACGATACGTCCGGTGTTGGCAGCCGCACCTTTGGGTGGTCGCGCAGTCATCAGTCCGGCGAGGTCTGCCGGGTCTATCACAGGCTGGCTGAACAAACTGGCCAGCCATTCGCGTTCCGGCAGGCGCTGGTCAGGCGCGATGAAGAACACGGCTTCCAATCGACCGTCTTGCAGACATGCTGCGCGGTAGCGGCCCATTGCGGCATCGCGATATTCGATCCAGTCTGCGGAAGGGTGGCAGCGAAGCTGCCGGGCACCCACCGGCGGTGTCAATTCTGCATCGAGCTTGCTCGATAGTAGATTGCCTACCTTTGGTGTACTCCTTGCGGGTACTCCCTCTTTACCTAATGCGGCTTGTGCCCAAGCGCGTCTATCCTCCGATAAAATTTCACCTGCAACTTCATGTCGCCAATAGCCCGCACCCTGCGTGCAGGCGCAATAGCTAGCTTCCGGCAATTCGAGACGATCACGACTTAGCACAAAACCTTGCCAAGCCGGACGATAGGGCTCGACACGCACCGTGGCATGTTTTAGTTCCGGCTGGCCGGAGATCGGGTCGGTGATCGGCGCGACCAGTGCGTCCACACGGGCTGATTTAGCAAAGATGTCGCTCCAGTGCATCGGCACGAATACTGAACCGATGCGTTGCTCGTCGCTGATCTGCACCCGGGCCAGCATGTTGCCGTAGCGGCTGCTCAGGCGCGCGAGTCCGCCGTCCTGAAGTTGATGATCTTGCGCATCGCGCGCATGCATCTGCACGTAAGGCTCGCACGAATGCGCGTTCAGGCGCGGCACTTTTCCGGTGCGCGTCATCGTGTGCCACTGATCGCGCATGCGTCCGGTATTCAGTACCAGCGGGTATTCGACATCCGCAGCCACGGCTGGCAATTGCGCCGCAACGGCAATCATGCGCGCCTTGCTACTGGCGGTATAAAATTTTCCGTCGGCGAACAGGCGCTGCGTGCCGTGTGGTGTTTGGCTGGTGACCGGCCATTGCACCGGTTGCATCACGTCATATTGCGAGTCGTCTATTTCAGTTAATGCGCTGATGTCGAAAGCCCGCTTGGTAAAATTTTCAGCGCCTCCATCATTTTCAAATCCAGATAGCCGCGCATGCTCACGAAATATCTGCGCTGGTTTGTCATAAGAAAACTCTTCGGCAAATCCCATGCGCTGCGCCACCTGTGTGATGATCCACCAGTCCGGCTTGGCCTCGCCCGCCGCTGGCAGGAACGCGCGCTGCCGCGAGATGCGCCTCTCGGAATTGGTCACGGTGCCGTCCTTCTCACCCCACCCCTCTGCGGGCAGCAGAATGTTGGCACAGGCCGTGGTGTCGGTATGCCGCACGCAATCGGATACCACCACCAGCGCGCATTTCAGCAAGGCGGTGCGTACTTTATCCGCATCCGGCATGCTGACCGCCGGATTGGTGCCCATGATCCACACCGCCTTGATCTTGCCCGACGCGATGGCCCGGAACATTTCCACAGCTTTCAGTCCCGGCGCCTGCGCGATGTTCGGCGCATCCCAGAATCGCTTCACCCGGTCGATGCTCGCCGCATCGGAAAAATCCATGTGCGCCGCCAGCTGATTGGCCAAGCCGCCGACTTCGCGTCCGCCCATCGCGTTCGGCTGGCCGGTCACCGAGAACGGCCCCATGCCAGGACGGCCGATGCGTCCGGTGGCCAGGTGCACGTTGATGATCGCGTTGCCCTTGTCCACGCCGCTGGAAGACTGGTTGATGCCCTGCGAGAAAATCGTCACGGTGCGCGTGGTGTGCGCGAACAGGCGGAAGAATTCGCTGACCTGCGTCTCCGGCACGCCGCACACTTTTGCCACTTTTGGAATCGAGCTGACCGCGCGTGCTGCCTCGAAGGCACCGGCGAATCCTTCGACATGTGCTTCGACGTAAGCGATATCCAGCGCATCCTCGCGTCGCAAATGATGCAACAGGCCGTTGAACAAAAATGCATCCGCACCCGGCGCGATCGCCAGATGCAGGTCGGCGATGTCGCAGGTCGCGGTGCGACGTGGATCGATCACCACCACTTTCATCTCAGGCCGTACCTTCTTCGCCGCCGCCAAGCGCTGATACAAGACCGGATGCGCCCAGGCATAGTTGGAGCCGACCAGCACGACGAGGTCGGCCAGCTCGACATCTTCGTAACACACCGGCACTGCATCCGCGCCAAACGCGCGCTTGTGCGCGGCCACTGCCGAGGACATGCACAGGCGCGAATTGGTATCGATGTTCGCGCTGCCGATGAAACCTTTCATCAGCTTGTTGGCGACATAATAATCCTCAGTCAGCAGTTGCCCGGATACATAGAACGCCACCGCATCCGGCCCGTGCTGTTCGATAATTTTCCTGAAGCCATCGGCGACACGGTTCAGCGCCTCATCCCATGAAGAGCGACGACCATTGATGATTGGATAAAGCAAACGTTCTTCGTTATCCAGAGTTTCTGCCAGTGCCGCTCCCTTGGAACACAGCCGCCCCAGATTGGCCGGATGTTGTTTATCGCCGGACACAGTCACAGCCCCGTCCGCGACGCTCACCGCCACGCCGCAACCGACTCCGCAATATGGGCAGGTAGTGAGAATAGTCGGCGGCGTATTTATTTCGGATTGTCCATGCAAACTGGATTGTTCCTTCCCCCTTGCAGAGGGGGAGAGCGGAGCGAGGGGGCCGGATGATGTTGGGCCTGACGGATGATCTGGATTTATTTTTTGCATGACTAGGCTGCCTTGCATGCTCCGGCCTTGACCTCGAGGAACACCACACCATGTGCAACGCGCACTTCATGGCGATGAGCGCAGCCCACATCCGGTGCGACCGCGACGCCGGACTCCAGATCGATCACCCAGTTGTGCAGCGGGCAGGTGACGCGGTTGCCGTGCACGATGCCCTGCGACAGCGGCCCGCCCTTGTGCGGACATTTGTTGTTCAGCGCGAACACCTTGTCGTCCACGCTACGGAAAAGCGCGATCTCGCCCGATGATGTCCGCACCACCCGCGAACCTTGGCGCGGGATGTCTTCTATTAGTCCGATTTGTTGCCAGTCCATTATTTCCACCTCATTTATTTTGTAGGGTGGGCACGTTTTCTGTGCCCACGCTGAGCCATTTCATTGCAATGGCCGCATCTCTCACCCCTCGAATTATTTACCACCGCGTGGGCAGAAAGACTTGCCCACCCTACGCGATCGTCGCCAACGCTTCATACTCATGTGCATCTTTCCCCTCCGCGCGTTCCTTCCACGGGTCCTCCTGCGAATAGCGCTGTGATTCGAGGAAGCACGCATACAGTTCGGCGCGGCTCGCTGCATCCTCGACCACATGCTGTTTCACGTACGCCAGCCCGATGCGTTCTATCCACGGCGCGGTGCGCTCCATGTAGTGCGCGCCCTCGCGGTACAACTGCATGTATGCGCCGCAGTATTCCAGCACCTCCTCCTCGGTCGCGACCTTGCACAGGAAATCTGTGACGCGCACCTTGATGCCGCCGTTGCCGCCGACGTGTATCTCGTAGCCCGAGTCCACGCACACTACGCCGAAATCCTTGATCGTCGCCTCGGCGCAATTGCGCGGGCAGCCCGACACCGCGATTTTGAATTTGTGCGGCGTCCACGAACCCCAAGTCATCTTCTCCACCTTGATGCCCATTCCGGTGGAATCCTGCGTGCCGAAGCGGCACCACTCCGCGCCGACGCAGGTCTTCACAGTGCGCAGCGCCTTGCCGTAGGCATGGCCGGAAACGAATCCCGCGTCGACCAGCTCGCCCCACATCTTCGGCAGGTTCTCCTTGGTGATGCCGTACAAGGCGATGCGTTGTCCGCCGGTGATGTGCACGGTGCGCACCTCATGGCGCTCTGCGATCTCGGCGATAGAGCGCAACTCGGATGGCGAGGTCACGCCGCCCCAGATGCGCGGAATCACCGAATAAGTGCCGTCCTTCTGGATGTTCGCGTGTACGCGTTCGTTGATGAAGCGCGAGCGGCTGTCATCCCGATATTCACCCGGCCATGCGGCCAGCAGATAGTAGTTCAGCGCGGGGCGGCACACATGGCAGCCGTCCGACGTTTTCCAGTTCAATGCCTTCATCAGGTCGGGGATGGTTTTCAATTTCAGTTCGGCGATCGCTTGTTGCACGTCCTGATGCGCGTGCTCAGTGCAGGCGCACAGCGCCTTCTTGCTCGGCTTGGCCGAATAATCGCCCAGCGTGTTCGCCAGTAATGCCTCGCACAAACCGGTGCACGATCCGCACGAGCTGGACGCTTTGGTATGCGCGCGCACCTCTTCCAGCGTGAACAATTTTTTATCGAGTATGGTTTTGACGATGGTGCCCTTGCTGACGCCGTTGCAGCCGCAGATCTCCGCCGAGTCCGGCATGTTCGCGACGTTCGACGCACCGCCACGACCCGAGTCGCCGATATGCATCTGGCCGAACAGGATGTGCTCGCGCATCTCCGACACATCGGTCTCGTCGCGCATCATCTGGAAATACCACGGGCCGTCCAGCGTGTCGCCATACATCACTGCGCCGCGCAATTTGTTGTTGCGCAACACCAGTTTCTTGTACACGCCACGCGCCGAATCCTGCAGCAGCAACTCTTCATCGTCCGGCCCGGCATTGAAGTCGCCCGCCGAAAATAAATCGATACCCGTCACCTTGAGCTTGGTGGAAACCGCTGAGCCCTCATAGCGCATGCGCCCGTATTCAGCCAGATGGTTCGCCGCCACCTTGGCCTGTTCGAATAGTGGAGCGACCAGCCCATAACATTGCCCGCGATGCTGCACGCATTCGCCCACCGCGTAGATCTTCGGATCAAAGGTCTGCATCGTATCGTTCACCACGATGCCGCGATCGCAATGAATGTTCGCCGCCTTGGCCAATGCGATGTTGGGCCGTATGCCCGCCGCCATGATCACCAAATCGGCCGCAATCTCCTCGCCACCCTTGAAACGCAGGCCGGTTACTTTGTCCTCGCCCCCTATATTCTTGCCCCCTGTTGATTCGCCCAAGATCGCCTCGGTCTGACGCGACAAATAAAATTTCAGCCCGCGTTTCTCCAGTTCGTTCTTCAGCAATCCGCCGCCCACTTGGTCGAGCTGGCGCTCCATCGGCCAGTCGCACAGGTGCACCACCGCCACCTCCATGCCCTGCAGCGATAAACCGTTCGCCGCTTCCAGCCCGAGCAGCCCGCCGCCGATCACCACCGCGCGCTTGCAGGTTTTGGCGGCAACCAGCATCTTCTCGACATCGTCTATGCTGCGATACGCCAGCACGCCGGGCAGGTCGATACCGGGGATCGGCAGCATGATCGGGTTGGAGCCGGTCGCGATCAGCAGACGGTCATAGGGGATCGCCAAACCACCTTCGGCTTCCACC
Source organism: Gallionella sp. (assembly GCA_025350705.1). Taxonomy (GTDB): domain Bacteria; phylum Pseudomonadota; class Gammaproteobacteria; order Burkholderiales; family Gallionellaceae; genus Gallionella. The sequence continues at coordinate 243 of JANXXH010000061.1, read as the reverse complement.
ACGCAGCGTACGCGATCGATCTTCGTCACCGGCTTGCCGGCATGCAGCGTGATGTTGTGCTCCTCGTACCAGCTCCAGTCGTTGAGCACCGTGTCCTGAAACTTCATCTCGCCGGACAGCACCGGCGACAGCAGGATGCGATTGTAGTTCGGCTGCGGCTCGGCGCCGAATACCGTGATCTCGAATTCGTCCGGCGACATCTTCAGCAATTCCTCGATGGTGCGCATCCCGGCCATGCCGTTG